>NZ_BQXK01000002.1:0-494742 GCF_030158995.1 Acidovorax sp. SUPP2825
GGGTCAGGTAAGGCGCAGCGAAGCTCCATTCTTCATCGCTGACGTCTGTTGGGTAGGGCTTGCGGGGCATCTGCAAACTCTACCCTTGGCTTCGCTCTCACGGAGCAAAGTTCATAACACGCTCTAGACAAGCACGGCAAGCAATTTGTGGTTCCAGTACAAGCCAAAGGCGGGTCTGACAAGCATGGCGTAGTGCAGACTCAGCAAGACATTGCGCTATGTGCCCAAGCTTTTCCTGGTTTGATTTGCAGGCCAGTGTCCGCACAGTTCATGACCGACGAACGAATTGCCATGTTTGAACTGACGGTGATGGATGGAAGTGTGAAAGTCATGGAAGAACGGCACTACCAATTGGTCAACGCGCACGCCATAACTTCATCCGATCTTGAGCAATATTCTCGAGCGTAAATTTGGTGTGGCGGCCCGCATCCCGCCCATCCAGTGCCTGCTGACCTTCGAGGCCCTGGCCCGCCTGCGCAGCGTGACGCAGTCCGCCGACGAGCTGTGCGTGACGCCCAGCGCCGTCAGCCACCGCGTGCGCCAGCTCGAGCAGATCCTGGGCGTGCGGCTGTTCGGCCGCGCCGATTTCTCGCTCACCACCGAAGGCAGCGCCTACCTGGCCCATGTGCGCGAAGGCCTGGGCGCGCTGCAGCGCTTTCCGGGCGCGGCCACGGCGCCGGGCAAGCGGCGGCTCAAGCTGGCGGTGACGCCGACCTTCGCCCGCGCCATCCTGATCCCGCGCCTGCGCCAGTTCACCGAGGCCTATCCCGAGATCGACCTGGCGCTGCAGGTTTCCATCCCGCTGCTGGACGTGGTGGCAGAGGATGCCGACCTGATCGTGCGCTTTGGCCCGGGGCACTACGCCGACCTGGAGCACGTGGAGCTGGCGCGCGACCGGGTCACGCCGCTCGCCTCGCCCGCCTTCGTGCGCGAGCACGGCCCCTTCGAGCGCCCCGAGGACCTGGAGGGCGTGGCTCTGCTGCGCAGCCCGCTGGAGCCCTGGCGCACCTGGTTCGGCGCCAGCGGCCTGGACTGGGCCGAGCCCAGCGAGGGCTCGCAGTTCAACGACATCGGCCTGATGTGCGACGCCGCCGCGGCCGGCATGGGCGTGGCGCTGGTGCGGCTCAAGCTGGGCGCGCCCTGGCTGGAAAACGGCACCCTGGTGCGGCTCTTTCCCGGCGAGGCGCCCAGTCCGCACGCCCACTACCTGTGCTGGCGCACCGGCACCATGGACCGCTGGGAATGCGCGGCCTTCACCGACTGGCTGCGCCGCACCATGGCCTGACAAGGGGTGAAAGCCGCCCCGCGCCCCGGCGCCGGGCGGCGATGGCGGGCAAAAAACCCCCCGGTTTCGGCCCCCGCAGGCTTGCGCGACGCCCGCGGGGCCGTCAAGATTCCCAAAGGCCCCGCGTCGGCGCGGGTCTATTGCGACGTCGGCGGCGGGAGCGGCTTCAAACCATCACATTACGCCTCGCCGGTTTTCCAGCGGGCCCGGCATTCAAGCCTGGGGCTGCAGTGGCCGATAACCCCTTGATGCCGCCCACCAGGACTTTGCGACCATGAACGCCTTCACAGACCCCCTTGCCGCGTCCGAGCTGGAACGCGCACGCACCACGGGCCTGCTGGCCGCGCTGGAACGGGTGCAATGCACCATCGAATTCGACCTGGCCGGCAAGGTCCAGCACGCCAACCCCCTGTTCCTGGCCCGCATGGGCTATGCCCTCGAGGACATCGTCGGGCAGCACCACCGCATCTTCTGCCCGCCCGAGGTGGCGGCCAGCGCGGCCTACGGTGCCATGTGGGAGCGTCTGGCCGCCGGCGAGATCGTCGAAGGCGTGTTCCAGCGCCTGACCAGGAACGCCGAGCCGGTGTGGCTGCAAGCCTCCTACAACCCCATCTTCGACAGCGCCGGGCGACCCGTGGGGGTGGTCAAGCTGGCCACCGACGTGACCCAGGCGCGCCAGGCCCAGGCCGACTTCGAGGGCAAGATCGCCGCGATGAACCGGGTGCAGGCCATGATCGAGTTCGACCTGACCGGCAAGGTGCTGCACGCCAATCCCAATTTCCTGAAGGTGTTCGGCTACACCGAGGACGAGGTGATCGGCCAGCACCACCGGATGTTCTGCACGCCCGAGGTGGTGCGCTCGGCGGACTACGCGCGGCTGTGGGAGCGGCTGGCCCGCGGCGAATTCGATGCCGGACGCTACCGCCGCGTGGCCAAGGACGGCTCGGACGTGTGGATCCAGGCGTCGTACAACCCCATCCTCGACTCCTCCGGCAAGCCCTACAAAGTGGTGAAGTTCGCCACCGACATCTCCGAGGAAACGCGCCAGGCCGCGGAGACCAAGGGCAAGCTCGATGCCATCGGCCTGTCGCAGGCGGTGATCGAGTTCGGCGTGGATGGCCGCATCCTCACCGCCAACCCGAACTTCCTGCGCACCATGGGCTACACGCTCGAGGAGATCCGCGGCAAGCACCACAGCATGTTCTGCGACCCCGATTTCGTGAAGACGCAGACCTACCGCGACTTCTGGGCGGACCTGGGGGAAGGCAAGTTCCAGAGCGCGCGCTACCGGCGCATCGGCAAGCACGACGCCGGCATCTGGATCCAGGCGACCTACAACCCCATCTTCGACGTGGAAGGCCGCGTGTACAAGGTGGTGAAGTTCGCGGTCAACGTGACCGAGCAGGTCGAACGCGAGACCGCCGTGTCGCAGAAGGTGCGGGACATCGGCGCCGTGCTGCACACCATCTCGGACTCGATCCAGCAGGTGGCGCGCAACTCCGAGCGCTCGGCCGACCTGGCCACCCAGACCCAGCACGAGGCCGGCCAGGGCCACCAGGTGCTGGCGCGCTCGCGCGAGGCCATCGCCGCCATCGAGCAGTCGTCCGCCGACATCCGCGACATCGTGGCCACCATTGGCGAGATCTCCAGCCAGACGCATCTGCTGGCCTTCAATGCCGCCATCGAGGCCGCGCGCGCCGGGCCGCACGGCATCGGATTTTCCGTGGTGGCCGATGAGGTGCGCAAGCTGGCGGAAAAGTCGGCGCTCGCCGCGCAGGAAATCTCCAAGCTCGTGGGCAGCAGCGTGGCCCGCGTGGCCGAAGGCGGGCGCCTGTCCGAAGAGGTGGGCGCGGCCTTCAGCCGCATCCTGGCTGCGGTGGACAGCACCAGCCAGTCCATCGGTGAGATCCGCAACGCCATGCTGGCGCAGGAAACGTCCACCCAGGACGTCGTCGTGCTGCTGGACAAGCTGCAAGGCGCCAGCTCCGGGCGCACGGGCACATGACCCCACCGGGCAGCCCCTCCACGCCTGCGGCGGCCGAGGCCGGAGCCGACGCCCAGGCGCATGTGCGGGTGCGCGTGGGCGATTGCCACATCGCCATCGCGGCGGTGCATGTGGAGCGCGCGATCGCCATCCCGCCGCAGGGCCTGGCGGCCCTGCCCCGCCGCCAGGGCGCCCTGGCCAGCATGATCGACCTGCAGGGCCGGCCGGTGCCGGTGGTGTCGCTGGAGCGCTGGCTGCCCATCGCCGCCTCGCCCGCCAGCGGCGCGCCACAACGGGTGCTGGTGCTGCACGCGGGGCCGGCGCGGATCGGGGTGCGGGTGGACGAGGTCCTGGGCGTGAAGCCCGTCGATCCGCAGGCCATCGTGCGCGTGCACCACGACGGCGGCCAGGAGGAATTGTTCCAGTCGGTCGTGCCCGCCTCGGCCGGCGCGCCGATCCTGTCGGTGCTGGAGGTCGAACGCCTCATGGCCCTGTGCCAGGTGTGGTGCGAGGACCCTGCGCTGGCCACGGACCCGGCCCCTGCGACCGCCGCTACGCCGTCGGCGGCCCGCCCCCCGGACCAGCAGGCGCTGGCCGGGCGGCATGCGGTCTTCGCCGTGGGCGACGACCTGTGGGCCGTGCCGGCGCGCGCCATCCACACGGTGGTGCCAGTGCCGCGCATCGAACTGAACGTCCCCCCCGGCCACTTCACGGTGGCCATCAGCACGCTGCGCGGCCGCAAGCTGCCGCTGGTGGACGTGGCCGCCGGCCCCGCCCGCGCCGGTGCCGCGCTGCGCCCCTGGGTGGCCGTGCTGGAAAGCCAGGGGCAGTGGATCGGCCTCACGGCGGACACCTGCCGGCAACTGGCCGACCTGGCCGAGGCCGACCTGGCGCCCACCCCCGGCGATCCGCTGCTCAAGGGCCTGGCACTGGTGGCCGGCCTGGGCACGCTGCGGGTGCTGGACATCGGCAAGCTGTTCGAAGCCGTGCCTGAGGCGGCCGTGAGCGAAGTGGCGCCCGCGGCTGCGCCGGTGGATGGGGCCGAGGGTGCCGGCGGTGCGCCGACGGATGCGCAGGCCGACGCGGACCAAGCCGGCGGCCACTTTCTGGTGTTCGAGGCCGACGCGCTCTATGCCTCGCCGGTGGACCAGGTGGTCGGCGTCGTCGACCTGCCGCAGCCGGTCATCGACGAACTGGTCCGGGGCCGGACCGCCGTGATGGACTGGCGCGGCACGACGCTGAAAGTGGCGTGCATGCCTTCTCTCAACGGCCGGCCCGGCGCCGAGCCGCCGCGCATGGCCATCCTGCTGCAACCCGACCCGGCGGATCACGCGACCGTGGGCATCGCGATTGCCAAGCTGTGCGACTGGCTGCCGGCCCACCGCGCCGACGTGCGCGCGATGCGCCTCGGCTCGGTGGGCGAGTTCCGCATGGTCACGCACCAGCGCGGCGGCGCCAGCGCCAGCATGGTCGTGGTCGATCTGGGCCAGATGGCCTACCTGCTCGGCTGACGCACCCCACCCCTCTCCCAAGGACCCACCCCCCATGACCCCAGCCAGGACCCCCGAGAACGAAGCGCAGCGCCTGCGCGCGCTGCAGGAACTGATGCTGCTCGACACGCCCCCGGAGGAGCGCTTCGACCGGTTCGTGCGGTTCGCCGCCGAACAGCTGGACGCCCCGATCGCCCTCATGAGCCTCATCGACGACCAGCGGCAATGGTTCAAGTCGCGCGTCGGACTCGCCGTGCCCGAAACCAGCCGCGATGTGTCTTTTTGTGCCCACGCCATCCTGCAGCCGGACCTGTTCGTGGTGGAAGATGCGAACCTCGACGCGCGTTTTGCCGACAATCCCCTGGTGACCCAGGCCCCGCACATCCGCTTCTACGCCGGCGCCCCGCTGTGCGCGCCGACCGGCGAGCGCCTGGGCACGCTCTGCATCATCGACACCAAACCCCGCAGCCTCACCGTGACCGAGCGGGCCGTGCTGCGGGCGCTGGGCACCCTGGCCAACGAAACCATTGCCGGCAAAGACAAAGACGCATGACCCGTCCACCCTCCCTGCCCATCCTTTTGCTGGTGGAGCCGCAATTCGTGCTGCGCCGCACGATCGTCTCGGTCGCGCGCGACCTCGGCCTGGTGGACTTCCAGGAAGCCACCAGCGTGGCGCGGGCCCTGCCCGTGCTGGCAGCCCAGCCCTTTTTCGGCCTGGTGCTCGATTGCGACGATGCCGCCGCCTCCACCGACCTGCTGGCGCGCCTGCGCAGCGGGGCGTTCGCCTGCCCGGCCGACATGCCCGTGCTGGCCATGTCCTCGCTGCCCGACCCGGAGCGCGATGCCTGGCGCGAAGCCATCGGCGTCACGGGCACGCTGCGCAAGCCCTTCAAGATCGGGGCCCTGCTCGAATCGGTGCAGGCCATGGCAGGGCGCCGGCCATGAGCGCGCGGCCCGCTCGCCTGGCGGTGTGCGGCCCCCTGGCAGGCGCGGGCGACGCGCCCCCGTTCATCACGCCGTTGGGAGACCGCCGCCCGTGCCACCGCTGAGTTCGATCCCCCGCCCCGAAGACACGGACCCGGCGCTCGAACAGGAGCACCAGCGCATCTGCGCCCTGCGGGCCACCGGCCTGCTGGAGACGCCGGACAGCGACGGCTTCGACCGCATCACGCGGCTGGCGAGCGCCCTGTTCGACGCCCCCATCGCGCTGGTGACGCTGGTGGACGGCGAACGCCAATGGCACAAGTCGCGCGTGGGCCTGTCCGCGCGCGAGCTGCCGCGCTCGGTGGCCTTTTGCCACCACACCATCCAGTCCGCCGACGTGATGGTGGTCGAGGACACCCTGCTGGACGAACGCTTCGCCAACAACCCGCTGGTGACCGGAGAACTGGGCGTTCGCTTCTACGCAGGCGCCCCGCTGGTGCTGCCCGGCGGCCAGGCGCTGGGCGCCCTCTGCATCCTGGACCAGCACCCGCGCACCTTCGATGCCGCGCAGTGCCAGCAGCTGCAGGACCTGGCCGCGCTCGTGCTGAATGAAATCGCGCTTCAGCGCACGGCCGGGCGCATCAACGAGATCACCAGCCTGTACAACCGGGCCCAGCTCGTACAGGACCTGACGAGCCTGTGCAACCAGACGCCGGGCGAAATGCGCACGCTCGTGCTGCTGGACGTGATCCGCGACCGCGACCTGCAGCAGGCCGTCCGCGCCATCGGCATCGCACCGCTGGAGGCCGGCCTGCGCGACGTGGTGGCGCACCTGATGCAGGCCCTGGGCCCGCAGGTGCAGCTGTACCACGCGTCCGAAACCCGGTTTGCCTACCTGCTGCCCGAAGGCAGCGCGCAGGTGCAGGAGCAGGCCGTGCTGCGCGTGCAGCGCCACCTGCAGGAGGCGTTCCGAATGAGCCGGGTGGTGCTGGATCTGTACCTGGTGGCGGGCCTGACGCGCTTCAGGCTGGATGCCGAATCCGCGGGCGACGTGCTGCGCCGCGCGACGTCGGCCCTGCACCAGGCGGACGAACTGAACCGTGCCTTCGTCTGGTACACCCCCGAGTCCGACACCGCCCACCGCCGCGCCTTCGCGCTGCTGCGCGGCCTGACGCAGGGCCTGGCGGAGGACGAATTCCGCCTGGTGTACCAGCCCCAGTTCGAGGTGCGCCACCAGCGCTTTTCCGGCGTGGAGGCACTCATCCGGTGGCGCCACCCGCGCCACGGCAACGTCTCGCCTGCCGAGTTCATCGCGCAGGTGGAGCAGACGGCCCTGATCCACCTGCTCACCGAATGGGTGCTGCACACGGCCCTGGCCCAGCTGGCGGAATGGAACCGCCAGGGCCTTCAGCTGACCATGGCGATCAACGTGTCCGCCCGCAACCTGGAGCACCCGGATTTCGCCACCGTGCTGCGCAACGCCATCGCGCTGCACGGCGTGGCGGCGCAGCAGCTGCACATCGAGTGCACCGAGAACGTCGCCCTGACCGGCCGCGCCACGCAGCGCGTGCTGGAGGAGATCCGCGCCATGGGCCTGAAGGTGTCGCTGGACGACTTCGGCATCGGCTACTGCAACCTGTCGTGCCTGCGCGGGCTACCGGCCGAGATGCTCAAGCTCGACCAGTCGCTCGTGATGCCCATCGCCCACGACATGCAGGCCTGGACGCTGCTGCGCACCATCATCTCGCTGGGCCAGCGCCTGGGCTACCAGCTCGTGGCCGAAGGCGTGGAAACCCAGGAGATCCTGGACATGGTCTCCGAGGCGGGCTGCGACCTGGTGCAGGGCTACTTCCTGGCCTACCCCATGGAGGCCAGCGAGGTCGCACCCTTCTTCGCCGCGCGGGCGGCGGCGGCTCCGGGAAAGCTTTTCACGGCCGGCGCGAAAGAACTTCACGCGAACTCGCCCGCGCAGCTACCCGTTTGGCGGCCGGATTGACGTAGAGTGCCCCTTCAGCGGTGCCCGCCTGGGGCCCCGCGGCACCCCATGACGACCGCCAACGCCCCTTCCGCCTCACCATCTTCCTCGCCATCGCCCGCCGCCGCCATCCGCGCGCGGCTGATCCCGGCGCTGCAGGCCGTGCTGCCCGCGCATGCGCTGCTGTGGCAGGCCGAGGACACCACGCCCTACGAATGCGACGGGCTCACCGCCTACCGCCAGCGCCCACTGGCCGTGGCCCTGCCCGAGACCGAGGACCAGGTGCAGGGCGTGCTGCGCGCCTGCCATGCGCTGTCGGTGCCCGTGGTGGCGCGCGGGGCCGGCACCGGGCTGTCGGGCGGGGCCATGCCGCACGCCCTCGGGGTGACGCTGTCGCTCGCCAAGTTCAACCGCATCCTGCGCATGGACCCGGTGTCGCGCACCGCCGTCGTGCAGTGCGGCGTGCGCAACCTGGCCATCAGCGAGGCCGCCGCGCCCCACGGGCTGTACTACGCGCCGGACCCGAGCAGCCAGATCGCCTGCACCATCGGCGGCAACATCGCCGAGAACTCCGGCGGCGTGCACTGCCTGAAATACGGCCTCACGGTGCACAACGTGCTGCGCGTGCGCGGTTTCACCATGGAGGGCGAGCCCGTCACCTTCGGCAGCGAGGCGCTGGATTCGCCCGGCTACGACCTGCTGGCCGCGGTGATCGGCAGCGAGGGCATGCTGGCCGTGGCCACCGAAGTGACCGTGCGCCTGATCCCCAAGCCGCAACTGGCGCGCTGCATCATGGCCAGCTTCGACGACGTGCGCCGGGCCGGCGATGCGGTGGCGGCCATCATCGCAGCCGGCATCATTCCGGCGGGCCTCGAAATGATGGACAAGCCCATGACCGCCGCGGTGGAGGATTTCGTCTGCGCCGGCTACGACCTCACCGCCGAGGCCATCCTGCTGTGCGAGAGCGACGGCACGCCCGAGGAGGTGCAGGAGGAGATCGGCCGCATGAGCGAGGTGCTGCGCGCGGCCGGCGCCACCGCCCTCACCGTGAGCCAGGACGAGGCCGAACGCCTGCGCTTTTGGAGCGGCCGCAAGAACGCCTTTCCGGCCAGCGGCCGCATCAGCCCCGACTACATGTGCATGGACTCGACCATCCCGCGCAAGCGGCTGGCCGACATCCTGCTGGCCATCGCCGCGATGGAAAAGAAATACGGGCTGCGCTGCGCCAACGTGTTCCACGCGGGCGACGGCAACCTGCACCCGCTGATCCTGTTCGATGCCAACGACCCCGACCAGCTGCACCGCTGCGAGCTGTTCGGCGCCGACATACTGGAGACCAGCGTGGCCATGGGCGGCACGGTGACCGGCGAGCACGGCGTGGGGGTGGAAAAGCTCAACTCCATGTGCACCCAGTTCACCACCGAGGAGAACGCGCAGATGTTCGCGCTCAAGGCCGCCTTCGACCCGGCGGGCCTGCTCAATCCGGGCAAGGTGATCCCCACGCTCAACCGCTGCGCGGAGTACGGAAAGATGCTGGTGCGCGGCGGCCGGATCGCCCACCCGGACCTGCCGCGGTTCTGAACGGCGCGCGGCCGGCCGCTGCCCACTCCCGAGCTCAGAGCATCAGCACCACGAGCAGGCACACCACCCAGGCCGCCAGGGGCGCGAGGCCCTGCCCCAGCCGCCGCGCGCGCCGGTAGAGATAGGCGGGCGCCAGCCACACCCAGCCGCGAAAGCCCGCGGTGTCGTGCCCGGCGCGCCACAGCCAGCGCTCGTCCACGAAGGCCAGCAGCACGTTGAACGCCACCGTCAGGAAGAAGAACGCCCCCGACTGCACGGCGCGTTGCGACACGTATGGATCGCGGTACACGAGGTAGGCCACGAAACCCTCCAGCGACACACCCATCACCGGCGCGCAGGCCAGCAGCCAGGCCAGCGTGTTGTTCACGCTGCCGGCCCAGGGATCGGCGGGCGCGGGCAAGCCCAGGTGAGGGCCCAGGTGCGGCCGGAACTCCGAATGCTCCACCGGCACCCAGCACGGCAGGCCCGGACGCCAGATGCGCTGGCCCGGGGGCAGGCGCCGGGCATCGATCAGGCGCACGATCTCGTCGTCGGGCACCGGGCCGCGGCACTCGCCCTGCGCCTCGTAGAACCAGCGGGCGTCCTCGCCCAGGTGGATGTCGACTTCCATGGTGTTCATCGCAACCACTCCCCTTTGCGCAAGGTGGCGGAGGCCCGCTCGGACGGATGGAGGACGGTGGGATCGGCCGGCGGCACCCGCGTGACGGGCCGCGCCGCCGCGAGCCGGTGGTGCACGGCCCCGGCGGCGGGCAGTGGGCGGTAGCCGCGCCATGCCCGTTCCAGCAGGTGCCGGTAGCCCGGCGACAGGTCCGGGCCGTCGTGCGCGGCCTCGGCGAACACGAAGTCGGCCGACACCGGCTCACGCGCGGTGTGGCTGGCGTATTCGGTGTCCACGCGCGAGCCGATCCAGACCGGCGCGGGCGCGTCCATGCGCCATTCGGTGATCTCGCGCACCCGCCGGAAATCGACCGACCGCTGGCGCAGCAGGTACAGCGCCTCGGCCCCGCCCGGCTCGCGCGCCGGCTCGGGCGGCAGGGCCGCGAGCGCCTCGCGCGTCAGCCGCGCATAGTGCGCCGTGGCCGGCCGGTGCTCGCAGGCATACTCGACGATGCGGCGCCCGCGCGCATCCTGGAACGAGCGCCACTGCACGGCCGCGCAGGCCCCGCGGCCATCGAGCGCCGCGCCCACCACCCGGCCCGGCACGTCGCCGCGCTCCAGCCCCTTCACCTGCCGCACCGCGCCGTCGCCGCAGCCGGCGAGCGCCATCCCGGCGCAGACCAGCGCCACCCATCCCTTGTGCATCGTTCTGGCTCCCCTGCCGAGACCCTCGGCCAAGCCCTGAAAGGCCCGCCGGAATTCGGAAAGTTGACTTTTAATCAATTGTTTGTCGTGACTTTATCCGAAAATCAATCTTCCGTCACGGGGTCTGCCTAGCGTGCCGCCATGCACGATCCCAAGCAGCGGTTTGCCGAGAAATTACGAGAAGCCATGACAGCCGCCGGCTATGAGCCCAAGCCCTCCGTGCTGGAGCGGGAGTTCAACACCCGGCACTGGGGCAAACCCATGACCCTGCACGGCGTGCGCCGCTGGCTGCTGGGCGAGACCATGCCCGATGCCCGCAAGCTCATCACCCTGGCCGAGTGGCTGGGCATGCCGGTGCAGGAGCTGGCCTTCGGCGTTGCCGACGGCAACGCGGTGCGCGAGGAAGCTGCCCAATGGCACGTCGGCGTGGGCTACGAGGACCGCGAACTGTTCGACACCTACCTCAAGCTGCCGGTGCCCAAGCGCCGCCTGGCGCGCGAGGTGATCCTGGCCATCGCCAAGGCCCACGCGGCCGATCAGCCCAAGCCGGCCGGCAAAACCCATTGACGCGGTCGCCGACCGTCACCCCGAATCACGATGGCCGCGTAACTCTAAGACGGAGTCAATCCACGGCCGACGGGCGTGCCTAGCGTGCCGCCCATGCAAGATCCCAAGCAACTGTTTGCCGAGAAATTACGCCAAGCCATGGTGGCTGCCGGCTACGAACCCAAGCCCTCCGTCCTCGAGCGGGAGTTCAACACCCGCCACTGGGGCAAGCCCATGACCCTGCACGGCGTGCGCCGCTGGCTGCTGGGCGAAACCATGCCCGATGCCCGCAAGCTCATCACCCTGGCCGAGTGGCTGCGCATGCCGGTGCAGGAACTGGCCTTCGGCACGCCCACGCCGCAGGCGCGCGAAGAAGCCGCCCGCTGGCACGTGAACCTGGGGTACGAGGACCGCGAACTGTTCGAGACCTACCTGAAGCTGCCCGTGCCCAAGCGCCGCCTGGCGCGCGAGGTGATCCTGGCGATCGCCAAGGCCCAGGCCGCCGAACAGACCCCGCGCGGCGGCAACCGCTGACAGGCCCGCCGGCCACCGGCTGGCAGCCACCGCAGGGCGCCGGCCCGTCAGCCGGCGAACAGGGCGCCCACGCCCTGCGCCAGGTCGTCCGCATGCGACAGCACGAACAGCAGCAGGCCGATGAAGCCCCCCACCACCGTGCCGTTGATGCGGATGTACTGCAGGTCGCTGCCGATGTGCAGTTCCACCAGGCGCGCCAGCTCCTTGGCGTCCCAGCGGTCCACGGTGTTGCGGATGTGCTCAGCCACGAACTGCGACAGCTCGGGCGCCCACTGCGCCGCCCACAGCTCCAGCCGCACGTTCAGCCGCACCCGCAGCGCCGGATCGCCCGCGAGCGACAGGCCCAGCCACTGGCCCATGGCCGCCACCTTGCGCGAGACCGCCGAGTCCTCGTCGGCCAGGTCGCGCTGCAGGCGCTCGCGCAGGCTGGTCCACAGCGTCTGCACGTAGCGCCCCAGGGTGGCGTCGTTTTGCAGGTAGTGGCGGATCGCCATGCCGCGCTCGGCCCATTCCGGGTCGGACTGCAGGCGCTCCACCAGCCGCTGCACCGCCCCATCCAGCGTGCCGCGCAGCTGGTGGGCCGGGTTGCCGGCCACCTCGGCCAGCAGGTTCTCGATGGCCTGGGCGATGGCGCCCGCGCCCTTCTCGCTCAGCCAGTCGGTGGGCAGCACCTTTTCCTTCAGAGGGTGCTCGCGCTTGATCCACTGCACGATGGTCTCGGCGATGAAGGTGCGGGTCTGCGGGTCGCGCACCAGGGTGGACAGGCGCGCCAGCAGGTCATCGAGCAGCGCTTGGTGGCGGCCGTTGTGGGTGAGCGCCTCCAGCGCCATGGCCATGGTGCGCGACAGGTCGATCTGCCCGATCAGCGTGCGCGCGGCATCGTTCATGAAGCGCTGGATGCGCTCGTCCTCCACCGTCTCCAGCGCCGACAGCGCCAGGCGCGACATCTGCCGCGCCAGCAGCTGGGCGTTGCCTGGCGAGGTGAGCCACTGGCCCAGCATGTGGGCCGGGTCGTGGCGGCGGATCATGGTGACCAGCGAAGGCGCATCGAGGAACTCGTCGCGCACGAACGACGCCAGGTTGCCGCCGATGCGCACCTTGTTGCGCGCGATGATGTCCGTGTGCCGCTGCACGAAGGGCAGCGGAATGCGCCGGAACAGCGCCGACACGGCGAACCAGTCGGCCAGGGCGCCCACCATGGCCGCCTCGGCCACGGCGCGCACGCATTCCACCGCCAGGCTGCGGGGGAGCGCATAGGTCAGCGCGAACACGGCGGCCACCGCCAGCAACAGGCCGGTGGCCAGCCACTTGGCCCGGGTCAGTGCGCGGGCCTGGTCTTCGTGGGTGCTCTGCATCGCCCAAGGATAGCCCGAGACCCCTGTGGGACAGGGCCGCTTCAGTGCGCTGGCGGGGCGGCGATCCGGTCCAGCGCCGCGGCCAGGTGGCCCACGGTGCGGTCCACGTGGTGCCACTTCTCCAGCCCGAACAGGCCGATGCGGAAGGTCTGGAAGTCCGGGCCCTCACCGCACTGCAGCGGCACGCCGGCGGCGGTCTGCAGGCCGGCCTCCATGAACTTCCTGCCGCTCTGGATGCCGGGGTCGGTGGTGTAGCTCACGACCACGCCCGGTGCCTCGTAGCCCTCGGCGGCCACGCTCGGAAAGCCCCGCTCGCGCAGCAGCGCGCGCACCCGGGCGCCCAGTTCGATCTGTTCGGCACGCACCTTGTCGAAGCCGTAGTCGCGCGTCTCCACCATCACGTCGCGCAGCTGCACCAGCGCGTCGGTGGGCAGGGTGGTGTGGTAGGCGTGCTGGCCCTTTTCGTAGCCCTCGGCGATCTGCATCCACTTTTTGAGGTCGCAGGCGAAGCTGCTGCTCGTGGTGCCGTCGATGGCCTGGCGGGCGCGCTCGCTGAGCATGACCATGGCGCAGCAGGGCGAGCCGCTCCAGCCTTTTTGCGGGGCCGAGATGAGCACGTCCACGCCGGTGGCCTGCATGTCCACCCACACGGCGCCGGAGGCCACGCAGTCCAGCACGAAGAGCGCGCCCACGTTGTGCGCGGCCTCGCTCACGGTGCGCAGGTAGTCGTCGGGCAGCAGGATGCCGCTGGCGGTCTCGACGTGGGGCGCGAACACCACCTTGGGCGATTCGGCACGGATGGCGGCGGCCACCTCGTCGGCCGGGCACGGCGCCCACGGGGCCTGCGGGCCCTCGCCCTGGCGGCGGGCCTGGCACACCACTGCGCCGCCGCCCAGAGCGCCCGCGTCGAAGATCTGGCTCCAGCGGTAGCTGAACCAGCCGTTGCGCACGATGAGCACCTTCTCGCGGTTGGCGAACTGGCGCGCCACCGCCTCCATGCCGAAGGTGCCGCTGCCGGGCACCAGCACCGCCGTGTGGGCGTGGTAGACGCCCTTGAGCGTGGCCAGTATGTCCTGCATCACGCCGGTGAAGCGCCGGGACATGTGGTTGAGCGCCCGGTCGGTGTACACCACCGAGAATTCGAGCAGACCGTCGGGATCGATATCGGGCAGAAGGCCGGGCATGGTTGTCTCCGTGAGGGCTGGGCCATCGCGCCGCACACGCCGCACAGGCCGCGCTGGCCGGCAGGCGGGGCGAACAAGGCCGGAAAAATTGAGCGGGCCAGCTTAGCACGCGCACTTTCCGCAGGCTGCCCGCCCGCATCGCCGCCGCGATGGACGCAGTGCGCCCAACGCCGCTAGGATGCCGGACCGACCCTTTTCGACCCCAAGCCCCCACCAGGAGCCCCTCCCGATGCCCGACTTTCGCAGCGACACTGTCACCCAACCCACGCCGGCCATGCGCGACGCCATGTTCCAGGCCCCCCTTGGCGACGACGTGTTCGGCGACGACCCCACCGTGAACGCCCTGCAGGACCATGCGGCGCAACTGCTCGGCTTCGAGGCCGCGCTGTTCGCCTGCTCCGGCACCCAGACCAATCTGATCGCGCTCATGGGCCACTGCCAGCGCGGCGACGAAGCCATCGTGGGCCAGAGCTGGCACACCTACCGCTGGGAGGCCGGCGGCATGGCGGTGCTGGGCTCCATCCAGCCGCAGCCGGTGGAGACCCAGCCCGACGGCACGCTGCGCGTGGCCGACATCGCCACCGCCATCAAGCCCGACGACCCGCACTTCGCCCGCACCCGCCTCGTGGTGCTGGAAAACACCACCGGCGGCCAGCCGCTGCCCACCGGCTACATCGCCGAGGTGGCCGCCCTCGCCCGCTCGCGCGGCCTGACCATGCACCTGGACGGCGCGCGCATGTTCAACGCGGCCACGGCCAACGCCGAGAAGAACGGCACCGACGTGTACGACGAGGCGCGCGCGATCTGCTCGCACTTCGACTCGGCCTCGGTGTGCCTGAGCAAGGGCCTGGGCGCCCCCGTGGGCTCGCTGCTGCTGGGCTCGCACGACTTCATCCGCCAGGCGCGGCGCACGCGCAAGATCCTGGGCGGCGGCATGCGCCAGGCCGGCTTTCTGGCCGCCGCGGGGCTGCACGCGCTGCAGCACCACGTGCGCCGCCTGGCCGACGACCATGCCCTGGCGCGCCGGCTGGCCGAGGGCCTGGCTGAAGCCGGCCGCAGCCACCCCGTGCTGCAGGGGCGCCTGACCGTGGCCTCGGCCCACACCAACATCCTGTTCACCGACGTGGAGGCCGACGTGGCCCCGGCCTTCACCGCGTGGCTGGCCCAACACGGCGTGCGGGTGACCAGCGGCCTCTACGGCCGGGGCGCGCGCCTGCGCTGGGTGGCGCACCTGAACGTGGGTCCCGAAGACGTGGCGCAGACGCTGGAGTGCGTGCGCCGGTTCGACGGGCGCGGGCAATGATCCGGCGGGGGTTTGGCAGGGGTGCCAACCCCTGTGTCGCACCGGAGAAGTGCGTGGTTTGAAACTAAGCTTTGAACGGGGGCTCGATGCCTGCCAGACGTCGCGCCTCTCGCAGGCGCGTGGGATTGAAACAACGGCGATATTTCGGACTGGGATGTGTCCAGCGTGTCACGCCCCGAGCTGGGCGTGTGGGTTGAAACCGTGTCGGGCACCTGGAAGGCCAGCCGGCCTGCCAGGTGCACCGTGCGGACGGGTGGATGCCGGCGCGCTGGATCGGCCCGCGCCCTCGCACAGGGTGGCGCTTGAGCGGACACCCGCCTGCAAGCAAGCAAGCAAGCAAGCAAGCTTAATGCTATATTTTTTATAGCAACACAGGCAATCAATACTAGGGCATGAAGGGGTTTTGACTCAAAAACCGCTCCACACCCAGTCGAACCGCACGTCCAGCGGCAACTGGTGGATGCGGTAGGCCGCGGGCAGCGGCTCCAGCGGGCGCAGGCGCACCACGATCGACGGCATGCGCGGCGACAGCGGCGAGACGCGCTCGGCAGGAAGGCGTTCGGCCTCGGCCACCACGCCGACCACCTCGGCGCGGATGCGCCCGCCGTCCATGAATTGCAGGCTGGCCTGGCGCCCCACCTGGGCGTAGCGCGCCTCGTTGGGCAGCACGTAGGCGTGCACCATGGGCGCCCCGCGCCCCTGCAGCACGGCCACGTCGGTGCCGGGCACCACCCACTCGCCGCGGCGAACGAGCTGGCGCACCACGGTGGCGTCGAAGGGCGCGACCACGTCGGGCGACGGCAGCGCCGCGCCGGCGGCCAGCGGCCCCGTGCCCGCGTTCGTGCCCGGCGCCCCCGGGGCCGCGAGCGGCACGGGGCTCTGGGCGCGCAGCGCCGCCTGGGCGAGTGCGCGGTCGCGCGCCACCTGCGCGGCGGTCTCGGCCCGTTCTGCCCGCGCGCGGTCCACGCCGGCCTGGGCCTGCATCGCCTGCAGGCGCACGCCATCCAGCTCCTGGCGCGTGGCCGCGCCCTGCAGGCGCAGGCCTTCCATGGTGCGCACGCGCTCCTGGTGCAGAGCCGCCTGCCGCAGCGCCAGGCGCTCGGCCTCCTTCAGCCCGGCCAGGCGCGCGGCCTGGCCCTGCGCCACGGCCTGGGCCACGGCCGGATCGGTGGCGGCGGCCAGCGGCGCGGCCAGGGCCGTGGAGGCCGGCGCCCCCGCGGCCGTGGGCGGCTCCAGCACCATCACCGGCTGGCCTGCGGGCACGGTCTCGCCCACGGCCACGATGCGCGCCACGCGCCCGGAGGTGTGCACGCCCACGGCCACCTGCTCGGTGACGACGAAGCCGGGCGCCGTCTCCCACCAGTAGGCGATGGCGAAACGCATCAGCAGATAGGCCGGCGCTGCGAGCACCATGGCCAGCAACAGGTACCAGCGCCAGCGCGGCACTTGCCGCTTGGCGGCGGCGTAGCGCACCGGCAGGCCGTTGGCCTCTTGCGCCGAACCCGGCGGAATGTCGAACTGGATCTTCACGGGGCCGCCCCTTCAAAATCTTCCCATGCCTGCACGACCACGCCGGCGAACGCCGGCAGGTCGGACAGGGACTGTGCAAGCGCGCGCCAGCGCTGCAGGGCTGCGGCGCGGCCCACGCCATAGCTGCTTTCCTCGCGGGTGAGCGAGTCCTCCATGCTCTGGGCCACCGCCACCCGCAGGCCGGGCACGGCCTGCCGCACCAGCGGGCGCGCCAGTTCGGCCGCGCGCTCGGGCCGGCTCACGTAGACCATGGCCACGACCTCGGTGGCGCCGGCGGCCTGCAGGCGCTGCGCGAGGCCGGGCACCTGCAGCTCGCGGTAGTGCGTGGTCAGCGCCAGGGGCCAGGGCGTGGCGGCGCGCACCGCGCGCAGCGTGGCCACGGTGCCGTCCTCCCAGCCGGGCTGGTCGGCGGCGTCGAGCTGACTGCGCTCCAGGTCGAGGTTGAGCCCATCGAACGGCAGGTGGCGCAGCGGCGCCAACAGCGCCAGCAGGGCCTCGCGCCCGGCGGGCAGCACCCAGCTGGGCTCGCCCAGCATCAGCTCCACCGCCATGCCCCGATCGTGCGCGTGCTCCAGCAGGCGCCGCAGGGCGGCGCGGCCCGGCGGGCGGGCCAGGGCGCGCAGCTGCGCGCTGGTGAAGGACAGCAGCACGCGCTGGCTGTCCTGCGGCATGGCGTCGAGCCGGGCGGGCCGGTCCAGCAGCGCCTGCCCGCTCCAGGAGAACCACCCCAGGCCCGGCGCACGCGCCTGCGACGCCGGCTCGCCCCGCACCGCCGGCGGCAGCGCGGACAGGGCGGTGAGCGCGGGCGCGAGCAGGTCGGGCAGGGGCTCGGCCGCGCCCGGCTGCGGCGGGCAGGGGCTGCCGAGCGCCAGCACGTCGAGCGCGGCCAGCGCCCGGCGCTCCGAGCCGTCGACGACCTGCAGCGAAGCCTGGTAGAGGGCGTAGCGCGCCATCAGCAGGCGCGAGTAGCCGTCGCCGTCGAAGGCATCGAGCCGCAGGCGCGCCACGCGCAGGCCCTCCTGGGCGGCCTGCAGCCGGTTCAAAAAGCCGGGCATCTCGCCGCCGCGCAATTGCCAGTCGGCCAGGGCCTGGTCCAGCACCGAGCGGTATTCGCCCAGGCGCAGTTCCATCAACTGATCGGCCCGGTCGCGCTCGCTCTGCAGCTGGCCCCGGGCGGCGTCGCGCTGCGCGCGCCACTCCAGGGGCATGGAAAAGTCCACGCCGACGACGGTGCTGCGGCCCGGCTGGCCGCCGATGTCGCGGCTCACCGATTGCGACAGCGACACGCCGGCCTCCAGGCCCGTGTGCTGCGCGTTCTCCAGCTGCGCGGCGGCGGTGTCGCGCTCGGTGCGGGCCTGGGCAATGGCGGGGTCGTCGCCCGCCTGCGCGAGCAGCGCCTCGCGGTCCATGCAGCGCGCGGGCCAGCCCGGGATGGCGGTGTCCACCCGCGCCACGGGCTGCCCCGCCAGCCGCGCGAGCGTGCGCAGCGCGCTGGACTGCGCGGCGCGCTGGGCATCGTGCGCGGCCTGCACGCCATCGAACAGCGCCGACAGGTCGAGCCGGTCGGCCTCCAGCATCACGCCGGCCTGGCGCCGGTGCAGCAGCTGCGCCTCCACGGGCGCGCGAACGGACAGGAATTCCTGCGCCAGCAGGCGCCGCTGCAGGCTGTGCGCGAACCGCACATAGGCCTGGCGCACGGCCAGCCGCACGTTCCGCTGCGCCTGGGCCTGCCGCAGCCGGCCCAGCGATTCGGCGCCCTCGGCCTCGCGCACGCCACGCTGCTGGGCCTCGCGGCTGCCCAGCAGCGGCCAACGCACGCCGACCTGGGCCTGGCCGCGCTGGTAGTCGCGGCTGGTGGTGTCGGTGACGGATTCGCGCACGCCCCCGAGGCTGGCGCCGCCGAACACGCGCGCGCCCTGCCCGGCGCGCGCCGCGCCGGTGCGCTGCGCGGCCACGTCGGCCTCGGCCTGCGCCAGCCGCACGGCCGGGGCCTGCACCTCGGCCCAGCCTTCCAGCTCCGCCAGGGTGGCAGGCGCCTGGGCCAGCACGTCGGCGGGCAGTGCGGGCGGTGCCTCCAGCGCCAACACGGGGGGCACCAGCGGCGGGGCCGGCGCGGCCGCCGGCGCGCCCGCGCCCCACCCCAGCAGGCACAGCACCGCGGCCCATGGCAAAAGACGTTCCCCCAGGCGATGCGGCATATCAGAACTTGGTTTTGCGCAGCACCCACCAGGGGGCCATCGCGGAGTCCAGGTGGGTCTTCAGGAAGACCTCCTGCAGGATCGAGAACGTGCAGTGCACGCGGTTGACGAAGGCGAAGAGCGGAAACAGCGGCAGGAACCGCAGGTAGGCCGCGTCGTGCCGGGGCCGCTCGGACACGGCCACGAGGTACAGCAGGAAATAGAACAGCAGCGCCGCCAGGTACACCGCGTAGACGAACCCCAGCACCCCCAGCACCGCCCCCACCGGCAGCGTGAACAGCATCACGCCGGTGTACGCCACGATGAGGAAGGGCATGAGCACCTGCATCACCAGGCCGTTCACCACCACGAAGAGGAAATTGCGCCAGCCCAGCAGGCGCGGCCGCAGGTTCAGGCGGAACTTGCGGATGAAGATGTAGAACATGTCGCCGTCCCAGCGCAGGCGCTGGCGGAAGAACACGCGCCAGGTGTCCGGCGCATCGGTGTGGCCCACGGCGTGCGGGTCGAACACGATGCGCAGGCCCGGATGGCGCCCGAAGTACTGCTTGATGCGCATCGTCATGTCCAGGTCCTCGGCGGTGCCCGCGTCCCAGCCGCCCAGGTTGCGGATGAAGCTGGCGCGGAACACGCCGAACGCCCCGGAGATGTTGTTGACGATATTGAACTCCGAAAGCCCCGTCTTGCCCGCCCCGATGGACAGCATGTATTCCAGCGCCTGCATGCGCGCGGCCAGCGAGCGGCGGGCGTTGCGCACGCGCAGGCTGCCGGCCACGCCCACCACGCCGGGGTCGTCGAAGTGCCGCGTGGCATTGCGCACCATGTCGTTGTCGAACGAGGTGTCCCCGTCCAGCGCCATGACGATCTCGCCGCTGGCGATCGACAGGCCGGCGTTCAGCGACGACACGCGGCCGCCGCGCTGCCACTTGGGCAGCACCACCAGCGCGCGCCGGCGCGCACCGGCCAGCAGTTCGCGCGCGCCGCGGGCCGCACGCAGCGTGGGCTCGTTCTGCACCGCGCCGTCCACCACGGCGATGATCTCGATGAAGCCCGGGTAGATCTGCTGGGCGAGCGACTGGATGGTCTTGCGCACGTCGTCGCCCTCGGAGTAGCAGGTGATGACGCAGGACACGCGCGGATAGCGCTCGCGCTGCAGGTAGGGCCGGTGTTCGCGCAGGCCGTACTTCACCATGCCCGCGCACACGAGCAGGAAGAACGGCGCCTCCAGCAGCACCACGAACGGGAAGAACTTGAGCGCCAGCTCCACCCACGACTGGTGCGTCGCGCTGGAAAACAGCGTGACGAACGCGAACACCACCTGCTCCCACATGCGTTCAGGCCCCGTCGCGCAGCCGCGCCATCAGGTCCGCGGCCTGCTCGCCGGAGCGCAGGCCGCCCGGCACCTCCAGGTGCCGGATGCGCGTGCGCAGCGGCATCGCGGCCGCGCCGCCGCCCGCGCCCTGGAGCGACGCCTGCAGGCGCGTGGCCAGCCCCTCGGGCGAGGAGAACGGCAGGAAGAGCCACAGGCATTCCTCCTGCGTGCGCGTGGTGATGTCCGAGGTGCGCAGCAGTTCGTGCAGGCGCCGCGCGAACTCGTCGAGCATCAGGAACACGCGCGAGGCGCCTTCGCGTTCGATCACCTCGGCCGCGTTCTGGAACTCCACCAGCATCAGCGCGAAACGCATCTCGCCGTGGCGCGCATGCGTGGCCAGCGCCCAGTCGAGCATGCGGCGGAAATCGGCGGGCGGCACGTAGTGCGCGGAGTCGAGCGCGGCGAACGATTCCTGGATCTGCCCGGCACGCAGCGCGGCGCGGCCCTGCGGGCTCAGGCGCAGTGATGAGATCTCGCGCACATCCAGCGTGCTGGGCTCGGCCGTGGTGCGGCAGTCCAGGCAGCGGGCCACCACCTGGGTCTCCACGAACACGTGGTGGCAGCTGCCGCAGGCGTACTGCGTGAGCGGCCGGTCGTAGTCCACGCCGATGTGCCGCAGCATGGCGTTGCACTTGGGGCACGAGAGCGCGCCATCCGCATGGAAGTCGGCCTCGGGGGCCACGTGGCCGCAGGCGAAGCAATGCAGCGAGGGCGACTTGCGGATGTGGATGCTGGTGCAGTGCGGGCACACGTCCAGGTAGTGGATGTGCGCGCTGCCGCAGGTGCGGCAGTGCCGCGTGCGGTCCACCAGCTCGGCGGGCTCCAGCAGCCGGCGCCGCGTGAGGCCGGCCAGGCACGCATCGGCATCGTCGCCGGGCCGGGCCAGCGCCTCGACCATCGGGTAGCGATAGAGCGCCAGGCTGGCGCGGTCGCATTGCGGCTGCAACTGGGCGCCGTCGCGCAGGCACAGGAAATACAGCACCCGCTCGTCGAAATGCAGGGCCGCAGGATCGAGCGGCAGGCTGCGCCGCACGGCCAGGCACAGCTCGCTGGCGGCCAGGGCGGCGGCATACGGCGCGGCGCCATCGGCCAGCCAGGGCGGGGCCGCATCGCCGGGCGCCACGAACAGCGGGCGGTCCCACCAGACGCTGGCGCGCAATTGCGCCGCCAGCGCGGCGGGGACATCGCCCTCCCAGCCGTCCAGGTAGAACCCCAGGGGCTCCGCGCCAGAGTCCGCGAAGGCCTCCCATGCACTCCAGGCCCTGGCCCTCGACTCGCCGGCCGCCAACTGCCCGGAAGGCCGCAGCACCACCATCGTTTCCAACGCCACGGCCGGCGTGATTTCAACATTCAAAACAACTATCCATTCGCGTTACGCCATAGAGCATGGCCGGCCGCATTCTAAGAGTGGGCCTTCCCGCACCCGGTAGGACAAGGCCGTCCGCAAGCCAGTGCTGTGCAACCCTTTGCAAGCGCCGGCGAGTTCCGCCAGCGTGCAGCGGATCGAGCAGGGCTGCGTGCTGATGAACAAGGCCGGGGCCACCATGACGGAGGTGGTGTCGTCCATCTGCCGCGTGACGGACCTCATGCAGGAAATCAGCGCGGCCAGCAACGAGCAGGCGATGGGCGTCGCCCAGGTCGGCAAGGCGGTGTCGCAGATGGACCAGGTCACCCAGCAAAACGGCAGCGTGGTCGTGCAGATGGCGGCGTCCGCCAGCGGCATGAAGGACTGCACCAGCGCCCTGCTACAGGCCGTGGGGTGTTCCGGCTGAATCAGGAACACGCCGAGGCCGGTTCGTCGCCGCCACTGGGCTGGTCACGCCGGGCCTGAGCGTGGCGCGGCCCCTTCCTCAGGCCTCAGGCGTCAGGCGGGGGCCGCCCTGGTGCCGAAGAGGCCCGTGCCGACCCGCACCAGGGTGCTCCCCGCGTGGATCGCGGCCTCCAGGTCGGTGGTCATGCCCAGCGACAGCGTGTCGAACGCCGCGAAGCCCTCGCCACCCTCCCCCCGGATCTGGTCGAACAGCGCCTTCGCCGCCGCATGGACCGCCAGCTGCGCGGCGAAATCGGGGGCCACGTCCGGAATGCTCATCAGGCCCCGCAGCCGCAACCGTGGCAGCCGCGCAACAGCCTGTGCCAGAGCCCGGGCCTCTGCCGGTGGCACGCCCGCCTTGGTCGCACCGCCGTCCACATTCACCTGGATGCACACGTCCAGCGGCGCCAGGCCGGCGGGCCGCTGCTCCGACAGGCGCTGCGCGATCTTTTCGCGGTCCACGGTGTGGACCCAGTCGAAATGCTCGGCCACGTGCCGGGTCTTGTTGCTCTGCACGGGACCGATGCAATGCCACTGCAGAGGCGGCGCCCAGGGTATGGCGCCGCCCCGCAGCGCGGCGATCTTCGCCACGCCTTCCTGGATGTAGTTCTCGCCGAACGCGCGCTGCCCGGCCTCGGCGGCACGGCGCACGGCGTCGTCGCCGAAGGTCTTGGAAACGGCCAGCAAGCGCACGCTGGCGGGGTCGCGCCCGGCCGCGGCGCAGGCCTGCGCGATGCGCCCAAGAACCTGTTGGAGGTTGTTACCAATCGTCGTCATAATGATTCCTCTGAGCGTACCAAACGACCGAGGGACCCCGTGGACATCACCCAACTGCTGGCATTCAGCGTGAAGAACAAGGCTTCTGACCTGCACTTGTCGGCGGGCCTTCCACCCATGATCCGGGTCCACGGCGACGTGCGGCGCATCAACGTCGATGCGCTCGACCACAAGACCGTCCACGCCATGGTCTACGACATCATGAGCGATGCGCAGCGCAAGGCCTACGAAGAGTTCCTGGAAGTGGACTTTTCCTTCGAGATCGAGGGCCTGGCGCGCTTTCGCGTCAACGCCTTCAACCAGAACCGCGGCGCGGCCGCCGTGTTCCGGACCATTCCGAGCAAGATCCTGACGCTGGAGCAGCTCAACGCCCCCAAAATCTTCGGCGAACTGGCCTTGAAGCCGCGCGGCCTGGTGCTGGTCACCGGCCCCACGGGCTCGGGCAAGTCCACCACGCTGGCGGCCATGGTCAACTTCCTGAACGAAAGCGAATACGGCCACATCCTCACGGTGGAGGACCCGATCGAGTTCGTGCACGAATCCAAGAAGTGCCTGATCAACCAGCGCGAGGTCGGGCCGATGACGCTGTCGTTCGCGGCCGCCCTCAAGTCGGCCCTGCGCGAAGACCCGGACGCCATCCTGGTGGGCGAAATGCGAGACCTGGAAACCATCCGCTTGGCCATGACGGCTGCGGAAACGGGCCACCTGGTGTTCGGCACGCTGCACACCTCCAGCGCCGCCAAGACCATCGACCGGATCATTGACGTGTTCCCCGCCGAGGAAAAGGAAATGGTGCGGGCCATGCTGTCCGAGTCGCTGCAGGCCGTCATTTCGCAGACGCTGTGCAAGACCAAGGACGGCCAGGGCCGTGTCGCGGCGCACGAGATCATGCTGGGCACCAGCGCCATCCGCAACCTGATCCGCGAGGCCAAGGTGGCGCAGATGTACTCCACCATCCAGACCAGCAGCAGCGCCGGCATGCAGACCCTCGACCAGAACCTGACCGATCTGGTCCGGCGCAACGTCATCAGCCCGGCCGAGGCGCGGGGCAAGGCGAAGATCCCCGACAACTTCCCGGGTTGATGCACACCGCATCCCCCACCGTCCACCCACCCCAGAGATTCGCGGCCTTTTCCAGGCGGCACACCGGAGCATCCCCTATGAAAGGCATCCTCGGCCTGTTGAAGGCCAAGACCCGCGGCGGCAAAGCGGCGGAAGAAGGCGGCGACTCCGTCTTCTTCACCACCGCCTTCGCCGGACAAGGCGTGGACGACGCCATGCTGGTGCCCTGGGAAGCCCGTGCCGTCGAGGTGGGCGCCAGGCGCATGGCCGCCAGCCGCGGCGGCAAGCTGCTGCAGGCGCTGTGGTCCAAGGACAAATACATGGCGCACCTGGACCGGGACGCCGTCGAGCGCATGGAGCGCTTCTTCGAGTTTGCGGCCGTCGCGCTCAACCGCGATGTGATCCGCCAGGACGAGTACGGCAACTTCATGGTGGTGCTGCTCACCGGCACGATCGCCGTCGATCGCGTGCAGCCCTGGGGCGAGCACCTGCGCTTGGCGGAAACCCGTCCCGGCGATATCCTGGGCGAAATGTCGCTGCTGGACAGCGGTATCCGCTTTTCGGCCTGCACCACGCTGACCGACTGCGAGATCGCGGTGCTCAGCGCGGAGGCCATGGACGACATGATGACCAAGGACCCCCAGCTGGCCGCCAGCCTGGTGGCCCTGCTGGCACGCAAGCTCTCGCTGCGCCTTCGCGTCGTGAGCGCCCGCCTGTCCGACAGCCAGAAATGACGCACCGCGCTGCAACCACCCCAGGGAGAGCTGATGGAACGCGATCAGGCCAGTAAATTCATCAACGATCTGCTCAAGCTCATGGTGAGCCGCGGCGGCAGCGACCTGTTCATCACGGCCGAGTTTCCGCCCGCGATCAAGGTGGACGGCAAGGTCACCAAGGTGTCGCCCCAGCCGCTCACACCCGCCCACACGCTGACGCTGGCGCGCGCCATCATGAGCGACAAGCAGGTGGCGGACTTCGAGCGCACGAAGGAGTGCAACTTCGCCATCTCGCCTGCCGGCATCGGGCGCTTCCGCGTGAATGCGTTCATCCAGCAAAGCCGCGTCGGCATGGTGCTGCGGACCATTCCGCTCACGCTGCCGACCATCGACGGGCTGGGCGTGCCGCAGGTGCTCAAGGAAGTCACGATGACCAAGCGGGGCCTTTGCATTCTGGTGGGCGCCACGGGCTCGGGCAAATCGACCACGCTGGCGGCGATGGTGGACTGGCGCAACGAGAACTCGTTCGGCCACATCATCACCGTGGAAGACCCGATCGAGTTCGTGCATCCGCACAAGAACTGCGTGGTCACCCAGCGCGAGGTCGGGCTCGATACCGACAGCTGGGAAGCCGCCCTCAAGAACACGCTGCGGCAGGCGCCGGACGTCATCCTGATGGGCGAGATTCGCGACCGCGAAACCATGGAGCATGCGGTCGCCTTCGCAGAAACCGGCCACCTGTGCCTGGCCACGCTGCACGCCAACAGCGCCAACCAGGCGCTGGACCGCATCATCAACTTCTTCCCGGAAGAGCGGCGCGCGCAGCTCCTCATGGACCTTTCGCTCAACCTGCGCGGCATGATCTCCCAGCGCCTCATCCCCAAGCAGGATGGCAAGGGCCGGGCCGCCGCGGTCGAGGTGATGCTGAACACCCCTCTGATCGCCGACCTGATCTTCAAGGGCGAAGTCGCCGAGATCAAGGAGATCATGAAGAAGAGCCGGAACCTCGGCATGCAGACCTTCGACCAATCGCTGTTCGACCTGTTCGAGGCCAACGTCATCACCTACGAAGACGCGCTGCGCAATGCCGATTCGCTGAACGACCTGCGCCTGCAGATCAAGCTGGGCAGCCAGCGCGCCAAGACCACCGACCTGGCCTCGGGCACCGAGCACTTCGCCATCGTCTGACGCCAGTCGCCCCACCACCCGCCCTTGCCCGGCGGGTTTTCTTTTTTCTGAAATGGAGCCCTCTCCCATGCCCAGCACGAATCCCCGCAGCTACGATGCCACGCCTTCACGCAAGGTCGCCTTTCTCGGCCTGGGCGTCATGGGCTACCCCATGGCAGGGCACCTCGCCCACGCCGGCCACTCCGTCACCGTGTACAACCGCACCGCCGCGAAATCGGCCGCCTGGTGCGAGGAGTTCGCGGGCAGCGCCGCGCCCCGGCACGCCCCCACGCCGCGCGAAGCGGCCCAGGGGGCGGACATCGTCTTTTGCTGCGTCGGCAACGACGATGATCTGCGTTCCGTCACGCTGGGTGCCGACGGCGCATTCGCCGGCATGCAGCCCGGCGCGGTCTTCGTCGATCACACCACGGCATCGGCCGAGGTCGCTCGCGAGCTGTACGGCGCGGCGCGCACGCTGGGACTGCAGTTCATCGATGCCCCCGTGTCCGGTGGCCAGGCCGGGGCCCAGAACGGCCAGCTGACCGTGATGTGCGGCGGCGACGCCGGCACCTTCGAAAGCGTGAAGCCCACGGCGCTGGCCTTTTCTCGGGCCTTCACCCGCGTGGGCGACAGCGGATCAGGCCAGTTGGCCAAGATGGTCAACCAGATCTGCATCGCCGGCATCGTGCAGGGCCTATCGGAGGCCATCGCCTTCGGCCAGCATGCCGGGCTCGACATGCCACTGGTGCTGGATGTCATCGGCAAAGGGGCCGCACAGAGCTGGCAGATGGACAACCGCGGCAAGACCATGGTGGAGGGCCGCTTCGACTTCGGCTTCGCCGTGGACTGGATGCGCAAGGACCTCGGCCTGGTCCTCGACGAATCCCGCCGCAACGGCGCACGCGTGCCGGTCACAGCGCTGGTGGACCAGTTCTATGCCGATGTGCAGCAGCACGGCGGCGCCCGGTGGGACACCTCCAGCTTGATCACGCGGCTGGGGCGCCAGAAAACGAACGGATAAAAGAACCGATCGCTCAGCCCGGCCGCCCCGGGCCGCGCCTTCGTGGCGGTGGCCAGCGGTCCGGTGTCGGAACCGCTTCTTGACGAACTCGCTGGCAGCCGACGCTCAGCGGACCGGCACGTTGGGCGAAGCGTCCGTGGTGACCGGCGCGGGACGCTGCTGCGCGAAGCCACGCTCCAGTTCCTGCTGCGTGATGATCTCGAACACGCGCACGACCTTGCGCACGCCGTTCACGCCCCGGGCAATGTCGGAGGCCCGGTCCGCCTCGCGCTGCGTCACGCGTCCCATGAGGTACACCGTCTCGCGCTCGGTGACCACCTTGTAGGCACTCGCGAACAGGTCCTTGGCATCGACAAAGCTTGCGCGCACCTTGCCGGTGATCAGCGTGTCATTGGAACGCTGCGTGAGGGAACTGGGGGGCATCACGGCCAGGTCGTTGACGACCGAGCGCACGTTCTCCACGGCCAACGCGGTCTGCTCGAGTTTTTCCTTGTCCTGCGCGGTCGGCACTTCGCCCGTCAGCAGCACTTGCCGGTTGTAGCTGGTCACATTGACATGGACGCGGTCGCCGAAGGTGTCGCGAATGCGGTTGGAGGCACGCAGTTCGATGCCTTCGTCCTCCACCTGCGTGCCCGTCGTGCGCCGGTCCGACGCCATCATGCTGCCCATGACGGCAGCGCCGCCTACCACCAGCGGAGCACATGCCGAGAGGGCCGCCCCCAAGGCGCCCACGGCCAGCAGGGTGCAAGTCAATCGGGTCAATCGGGTCATCGGGAAGCTCATAGCGGTATCTCCTGTTCACCAAGTAATTGGGCGTCCACGCCGTCGCACAGGCAGTGCAGGACGAGCGAATGCACCTCCCGCACGCGTGCGGCGCGGTCGTGGGGCACGGCGATCAAGACGTCGGTCTCGCGCAGCATGCCGGCCAGCCGGCCGCCGCTGCGGCCCGAGAGGGCGACGATGGTCATGTCTCTTTCATGCGCTGCATCGCATGCGGCCAGCAGCGGCAGGTCATTGCCGGACTCCGACAGTGCCAGCAGGACATCGCCCGCGTGCCCGAGCGCGCGCACCTGGCGCGCCAGCGCGTCGATGTCCGGGCCCTCCAGGTCTGCGGGGGTCCAGATCGCGTCGGGCGCCAGTGCCATGGCGGCCAGTTCCGGCCGCTCCCGCTCGAACCCGGCCACGCACAGTGCCGCAAACTGCTGCGCCTGCGCCGCGGCCGGGCCGCTGCCGCAGGCAAGCACCTTGCCGCCGCTGGTGACGCAGGCGAGGATGGCCTGCACAGCGGAAGCGATGGGATGGCTCAGGGTCTGCGCGGACTGGTATTTGAGGTCGGCGCTGTCGATGAAATGCTGTTGGATGCGTTGCTCTAGCATGAGACAAAGATGATACCCGGGGGGTCGGCGCCGTTTGGGTCAACCATGGACGGCAGGCGTAAAACACTGCATCCTGTTTGACTCCAACCAAGGGCTCGAAGCGTTACTGCGCCTCGAAGGCGCCACGCAGCCACTGCACTGAATCGCCTTCCACCAGGACCGCATCGAATCGACATGGCGGCGGTGCAGGCAGGCGCATCAGGTAGCAGCGGGCGGCGAACACGATCCGCTGCTGCTTGGTCCGGCCGATGCTGGCACCCGCGCCGCCAAACGCGCTGCTGGCGCGGCTTCGCACTTCCACGAACACCACCGTGCCATCGCGATCCCGCACGATCAGATCGATCTCGCCGCCGCCACGCCCGGGCGTTCGATAATTGCGCTCGACCAGCCGCAGTCCAGCGGCTTGCAGGTGGGCCAACGCGAGGTCTTCGGCAGCATTGCCGACCACGCGCGTGGTGGCCACCGGTTTTTTCCCAAGGAATCTCATTGAGCGCCTCTTTCGCTTCAGCCCTGAACGCCGCACGCGACGCGGCGGCTGCGCAGCATTATCCGCAAGGGGCTCTGTACGTGGTGGCCACGCCCATCGGCAACTTGGCCGACATCACACTGCGGGCGCTGCACGTGCTGCAACTGGCCGACACCATCGCCTGCGAAGACACCCGCCACACTCAGGCGCTGCTGCGTGCCTACGGCATAGAAAAACCCGGCAGCCAATTGCTGGCGGTGCACCAGCACAACGAGGCCGAGGCATCGCATGCGGTGGTGGAGCGTTTGCGCGCGGGGCAGCGGGTGGCCTACGCCAGTGACGCGGGCACCCCGGGTGTTAGCGATCCGGGGGCGCGGATCGTCGCTGCCGTGCATGCAGCAGGGTTGCGCGCCGTGCCACTGCCAGGGGCGAGCAGCGTGACCTCGGCACTCAGCGCAGCAGGCGCCGTGGCCCAGGGGACCGAAGGTTTTCTTTTTGCCGGATTTCTTCCGACCAAGAGCGGTGAGCGGGCAACGGCAGTGCAGCAGCTCGCCACGGAAACCCGCTGTGTGGTGCTGCTGGAGGCCCCGCACCGCATCGCCGAACTGGCACAGGCCCTTGTCATCCTGGGAGAACGGCAGGTCACGCTCGCCAGGGAGCTGACCAAACAGTTCGAAGAAATTGCCACCCAGCCCGCCCATGCCCTGCCCGCCTGGCTGGCCAGCGGACCACAACGCTCGCGGGGCGAGTTCGTGGTGCTGTTGCATCCGGTGCAGGCAGCGCAGGACGATGGCGACAGCCTGCGCGTGCTGAAGTTGTTGATGCAGGAACTCCCGCTCAAGACCGCCGTCCGCCTGGCGGCCGAGATCACAGGGGCATCGCGCAATGCCCTGTACCAATCGGCTTTGGCGCTCAAGCAGGAAGGTGGAGCACAGGCCTAGCGGACCTGGCACATGCCAAGCGATGCAATGCAGCCACTGGCGATGGTGAACGCATCCCCCTGCAAGCAAGTCCGTTAGCCGACCGTGTACGCAAGTCCGGACGCCACGCCGCCGAACAGGTCGCCTTCCATCTGAGTCACGTGTGGGAAGGCCTTCTTCAACGCGGTACGCAGTGGACGTAATGCAGAAGAGCCACCCGTGAGATAAATGGCATCGATGCCATCGGCATCCAGTCCGGCCTTGCGCAGGCATTCCTGGGCGCAATCCACGATCTGCTGCAAAGGCCCTTCCAGTTGCGCCTCCAGAACATCGGGTGAAATGAAGGATTGCAGATCGGATTCGAGCCAATCCAGCACGATTAGTTCTTCAGCGCTGTTTTGCGACACCGCGATCTTGGCCTGCTCCACCGCATTGGCCAAACGGTGCCCCCATCGCTCGTTGAGCACCTCCATCAATCGGTCGTGCAGGCGAAGGTCTGCATAGTCGGTCCGAAGGGCTTGCGCTTCCCTCAGGGCTTTGGCGCTGTACAGCCACTGGATCAGGTGCCATGTCGATAGATCGAAGAACACGCGGCTGGGGACCTCCCGACCACTGGGTCCGATGTGGCGCAAACCGAGCAGCGGCATGACCTGAGCCCGGCTCAACCGCTGGTCGAAATCGGTCCCACCCAAGTGCACCCCGGAAGTGGCCAGCACGTCGGAACTGCGATCGGCCAGCAGAGCACGTTCGGGGCCGAGGCGCACGACGGTGAAATCCGAGGTCCCCCCGCCAATGTCCACTACCAGCACCAACGATTCCTGTGTGATCCGCTGTTCATGGTCCAGCGCCGCCGCGATGGGCTCCAGTTGGAAGGAGACATTGGTGAACCCGGCATCCAAGGCCGCCTGCCGCAAGGCGTCTTCCGCCTGCGCATCACGCGCTTCGTCGCCATCCACGAAGTGGACAGGCCGCCCCATGACAACGCGGTCCGGCATCGCACCCAGCGCTTGCCGGGCCTGTCCCGCCAACGTGCGCAAAAACAGCGCGATGATGTCCTGATAGCTCACCATGTTCTGGTACACCGCCGTCTTGTCCTGCAGCAGCGCGCTGCCCAGAAGGCTTTTCAGCGACCGCATGAGCCGCCCTTCGGTGCCTGCGAGGTAATGCGCCACGGCATCGCGCCCGATGTGTGTTCGATGGTCTTCCGTGTTGAAGAACAGGGCGGTCGGCAATGTGGTTGCGGCCCCTTCCAACGGCAGCAATGTGGCCACGCCCCGGCCCCGTCTCAGCGCCATGGCGGAATTGGAGGTGCCGAAATCAATGCCAAGCGTGGTTTCTTCTGAGGATGTCATCGTGAACAAGGAGAGATGGGCATCAACCCCTGGATGGATAAGACGGCATCAGAGCATCGAGAAGCTGTTGGCAAACACACCTTCTTAGCGTTGCAGCGCGCCAACACGAAGCCTCTGGATCGATGAAAGATGCAGTGCTTCACCCGCTTGACTAGAGGCTAGCTAAAGCTCTCTATCAGTATTTATCCAGTGAGTTAAACGACAAAAAACAAAAAAGCCCACTGTTTAGTGGGCTTTTTTGAGAGCGTTTCCGCTTTATTGGTTGCGCGAGGAGGATTTGAACCTCCGACCTTTGGGTTATGAGCCCAACGAGCTACCAGACTGCTCCATCGCGCGGCAAGAGATAAATTATAACCTACTTTTATGCTTCTGCAGAAGCATTTGAGGTTTCTGCAGATTCTTCTGCACGATCAACCAATTCGACATACGCCATAGGTGCATTGTCACCCACGCGGAAACCCATCTTCAGGATGCGCGTGTAGCCGCCTGGACGTGCCTTGAACCGGGGGCCGAGCACGTTGAACAGCTTGGTCACGCTGTCACGATCACGCAGGCGATCGAATGCCAAGCGGCGATTGGCCAAAGTGTCTTCCTTTGCCAGGGTGATCATGGGTTCCACCACACGGCGCAGTTCCTTGGCCTTGGGCAGCGTAGTTTTGATGGCCTCGTGCTCGATGAGCGAGTTCATCATGTTCTGCAGCATCGCGAGTCGGTGCGAGCTGGTGCGATTGAGTTTACGAAGGCCGTGTCCGTGGCGCATGGTGCTTTCCTTATAAGTAATTAAATCGAGCAGCCGTATCAGGTACTGCCCAAGGCACTGGCTCCCATCGAGGGAGCCCAGAATTATAACTTAACGCTTGTCCAGGCCTGCAGGTGGCCAGTTTTCCAGCTTCATTCCCAGAGTCAAACCACGGGAAGCCAAGACTTCCTTGATTTCATTGAGCGACTTACGGCCCAGATTAGGCGTCTTCAGCAACTCGTTCTCGGTGCGCTGGATCAGGTCACCGATGTAGTAGATGTTCTCGGCCTTCAGGCAATTGGCAGAGCGCACCGTCAATTCCAGCTCGTCCACAGGGCGCAGCAAGATCGGATCGAAAGTTGCACTGCCGCGAGGGCCTGCCGGCGCATCGAATGCCGCCAATTCGCCGCCCTCGAGCTGCGCAAACACAGCCAGTTGCTCCACCAAAATCTTGGCGGATGCTCGCACGGCATCTTCCGCCGTAATGGCACCATTGGTCTCGATTTCGACAACCAGCTTGTCCAGATCGGTGCGCTGCTCGACGCGGGCGCTTTCCACGGTGTAGCTCACGCGCTTGACCGGAGAAAAAGATGCATCCAGCACAATGCGGCCGATCGACTTCGTCGATTCGTCGGCATAACGGCGCAGATTGCCCGGCACATAGCCACGGCCTTTTTCTACCTTGATCTGCATGTCCAGCTTGCCGCCCTGCGACAGATGGGCAATGACGTGATCCGGGTTGACGATTTCAACGTCATGGGGCGTCTGGATATCCCGCGCCGTGACCACGCCCTCACCGTCCTTGCGAAGGCTCAGCGTGACTTCATCGCGGTTGTGGAGCTTGAACACCACGCCCTTGAGATTCAACAAGATGTTGACAACATCTTCCTGCACACCATCGATGGATGAATACTCGTGCAAGACACCTGCGATCGTGACTTCCGTTGCTGCGTAACCCACCATGGACGAGAGAAGAACACGGCGAATGGCATTGCCCAGAGTGTGGCCATAGCCGCGCTCAAAGGGCTCCAACGCGACCTTGGCACGATTGTGGCCAAGCTGCTCGACATTGATCGCCTTGGGTTTCAGCAAATTGGTTTGCATTCAGACTTCCTCTCAATACCCCCAGCTCGTTACACCGGTAAGGCTGGTGAAGCGCCTATACCGCGATGCCTCGCGGTATAGGAACAATTTTCTCGAATGTGCGCTAAATGCTTAGCGCGAATAGAGTTCAACGATCAGGGATTCGTTGATGTCAGCGCCGAATTCGTCACGATCCGGGACCTTCTTGAAGATACCTTCGGCCTTGTCGGCATTCACTTCCACCCAAGCTGGCATACCCACTTGCTGGGCCAGCTGCAAGGCTTCGACCACGCGACCTTGCTTCTTGGACTTTTCACGCACAGCCACCACATCGCCCGTCTTGACGAGGTACGAGGCGATGTTGACGGATTGGCCGTTCACCGTGATGGCCTTGTGCGAAACAAGTTGGCGTGCTTCTGCGCGCGTGGAACCGAAGCCCATGCGATACACCACGTTGTCCAGGCGGGATTCCAGCAGGAACAGCAGGTTGGCACCGGTGTTGCCCTTGCGGCGATCAGCGGCTTCGAAATAGCGGCGGAATTGCTTTTCCAGCACGCCATACATGCGCTTGACCTTCTGCTTTTCGCGCAGTTGCAGACCATAGTCGGACGTGCGAGCACCGGAGGTGCGGCCATGCTGACCTGGCTTGGAGTCGAACTTGGCCTTGTCCGCGATAGAGCGGCGAGCGCTCTTCAGGAACAGGTCAGTGCCTTCACGGCGGGAGAGTTTGGCCTTGGGGCCGAGGTAACGTGCCACTTGAGCTTCCTTGGATTGTCATCTTCCGCAACATCATTGCGGGAGCCACCTGCTGCTAAAGCAATCAGGTGGCGGTGGGCTTATAAAAATTAGATGCGACGGCGCTTTTGCGGACGGCAGCCGTTATGGGGAACCGGCGTCACGTCAGAGATCGACGTGATGCGGATACCCAGGGCGCCCAGCGCGCGCACCGACGATTCACGACCAGGACCTGGGCCCTTGATCTCGACATCAAGATTCTTGATGCCTTGTTCAATGGCAGCACGACCCGCGACTTCGGATGCAACCTGTGCAGCGAACGGCGTGGACTTGCGCGAACCCTTGAAACCTTGACCACCCGACGACGCCCAGGACAAGGCATTGCCTTGGCGATCGGTGATCGTGATGATGGTGTTATTGAACGAAGCATGCACGTGCGCGATACCGTCCGAAACGTTCTTGCGAACCTTCTTGCGAACGCGCTGTGCAGCGTTATTGGCGGGAGACTTTGCCATGTTGATCTTTCAATCTTTTTACTTCTTCAGCGCCGCAGCACCCTTGCGCGGCCCCTTGCGGGTACGAGCATTCGTGCGCGTACGCTGACCACGCATGGGCAGACCGCGACGATGCCGGAAGCCGCGGTAGCAGCCAATGTCCATCAAGCGCTTGATGTTCATCGTGGTTTCGCGACGCAGATCACCTTCGATGGTGAACTGCGCGATCTGATCGCGAATCTTTTCGAGATCGCCGTCCGTCAGATCCTTGATCTTCTTGGAATAAGCGATGTCACAGGCTTCGCAGATCTTGCGAGCGCGGGTGCGACCGATGCCAAAAATGGCGGTCAAGCCGATTTCAGCATGCTGATGCGGCGGAATATTAATGCCAGCGATACGTGCCATATGCGTCCTCTAATACTTTCAATCAACCTTGGCGCTGCTTATGGCGCATGTCCGTGCAGATCACGCGCACCACACCTTTGCGGCGGATGATCTTGCAGTTGCGGCAGATTTTCTTGACCGAAGCCGAAACTCTCATTTCATTCTCCTAAAACTCGTCTTTTCGTCCCGGCCCACTGCGCGGAACACAATTTGCGCCCGCGATGACTCGGAGGCATCAATAAACCGTATCCACCAAGGCCAACCCGCCACTATAGCGCATTTGCCAAGATTCCACTTGTGACTGACTCAGCTGCCAAGCGTTGCTTTGAAGTTGGCCTTCTTGAGCAACGACTCGTACTGCTGCGACATCATGTAGTTCTGCACCTGGGCCATGAAGTCCATGGTGACCACCACAATGATCAGTAAAGAGGTGCCACCAAAATAGAACGGCACGTTGTACTTCAAGATCATGAACTCGGGAAGCAAGCACACAAAGGTGATGTACACCGCTCCAGCCAGCGTCAAGCGAACCAGGATCTTGTCGATGTAGCGAGCCGTCTGTTCTCCAGGACGAATCCCAGGAATGAAGGCACCACTCTTCTTCAAGTTGTCTGCAGTCTCCCGGCTGTTGAACACCAATGCGGTGTAGAAGAAGCAGAAGAACACAATGGCTGCTGCGTAGAACATCACATAGATCGGCTGACCCGGGGTCAGCGCTCCAGAAATGTCACGCAACCAACGCATCGACTCACCCGCGCTGAACCAGTTCACCACCGTGGCCGGCAACAAAATGATCGACGAAGCAAAGATCGGCGGAATCACCCCGGCCATGTTGAGCTTCAAAGGCAGATGCGACGATTGCCCGCCATACACCTTGTTGCCCACCTGGCGCCTCGCGTAATTCACGAGAATCTTTCGCTGACCTCTTTCGACAAACACGACGAAATAGGTCACTGCAGCCACGATCAGCACGATGAAAATCGCAGCCAGGATGCTCATCGCACCTGTGCGCACCAGCTCCAGCAATCCACCGATAGAACTCGGCAGCCCTGCAGCGATACCTGCGAAGATCAGGATCGAAATCCCGTTGCCCAAGCCACGCTCTGTGATCTGCTCACCCAACCACATCAGGAACATCGTGCCAGCCGTCAAGCTCACCACGGCCGTCATGCGAAACCCGAAACCGGGACTCAGCACCAGCCCTGCGGAACTCTCCAGTGCCACAGCGATGCCCAGCGACTGGAATATGGCCAAACCCAGCGTTCCATAACGCGTGTATTGCGTGATCTTGCGCCGCCCTGCTTCGCCTTCCTTCTTCAGCTGCTCGAACGTCGGAACGACGTAGGTCATCAGCTGCATGATGATCGACGCCGAGATATACGGCATGATCCCCAGAGCGAAAACCGTGAAGCGCGACAGCGCTCCACCCGAGAACATGTTGAACAGGTTCAGAATGCCACCCTGCTGGCCACTGAACAGCTGTTGCAGCTGCGCCGGATCAATGCCCGGCACGGGAATGTGCGCTCCGATGCGGTACACGACCAACGCCAGCAGCAGAAAAACCAGCCGGCGACGCAAATCGCCGAACTTACCGGTTTTCGCAATTTGAGCTGCGTTAGTAGCCACGGATGCGTTCCTTCAGAACGTATTCAAGCCAGGCTGCCGCCGGCAGCTTCGATGGCCGCTTTCGCGCCCGCCGTTGCACCGATGCCGGTCAACTTGACCGACTTGCTCAGTTCGCCACTCTTGATGACCTTCACCACCTTGATCAGCTGGCCCACCAAACCGGCGCTCTTGAGCGCCAGCAGGTCGACTTCAGCAAGACCCAGTTGGTCCAGCGCCGTCAGGGTCACTTCTGCATTGAACTTCAGCAGATGGGACTTGAAGCCGCGCTTGGGCAAGCGACGCTGCAGAGGCATTTGACCGCCTTCGAAGCCCACCTTGTGGTAACCGCCAGAACGCGATTTTTGACCCTTGTGACCGCGACCCGCGGTCTTGCCCAGACCAGAACCGATACCGCGACCAACGCGGCGCTTGGCATGCTTGGCTCCGTCTGCAGGCTTGATGCTATTGAGTTCCATCATCAACCTCTCAGAGGACTTTGACCAGATAGCTGATCTTGTTAATCATGCCGCGCACTTCAGGGCTGTCCTGCAGTTCGCTGATGCTGTTCAGCTTGCGCAGGCCCAGGCCGCGTACGGTGGCACGGTGCGATTCTTTGGTGCCGATCGGGCTGCGCACCAGTTGAATCTTGACGGTTTGTTGCGTAGTCATTTGCTCAACTCCGTTCAGGCGAAGATGTCTTCGACCGACTTGCCGCGCTTGGCTGCCACTTCCGAGGGGGTCGTGGAATGCACCAGCGCATCGAACGTTGCGCGGACCATGTTGTAGGGGTTCGACGAACCGTGGCTCTTGGCCACGATGTCGGTGATGCCCAACACTTCGAACACAGCACGCATCGGGCCGCCCGCAATGATGCCCGTACCCTTGGGGGCGGGAGCCATCATCACGTGTGCAGCACCATGGTGGCCCGTCACTTGATGGTGGATGGTGCCGTTCTTGAGCGACACCTTCACCAGATTGCGGCGAGCTTCTTCCATTGCCTTTTGCACGGCTGCAGGCACTTCTTTCGACTTGCCCTTACCCATGCCGACGCGGCCATCACCGTCGCCGACCACAGTCAGTGCGGCAAAACCGAGAATACGGCCGCCCTTCACGACTTTGGTCACGCGGTTCACCGCGATCATTTTTTCGCGCAGACCGTCGTCCTGACCTTCGCTCTGCACTTTGGGTTGAAATTTAGCCATTTTGTATTTCGCTCCGCTTAGAACTGCAGGCCAGCTTCACGTGCAGCGTCGGCCAAAGCCTTGACGCGGCCGTGATAGGCAAAACCTGCACGATCGAATGCAACCTTCTCGATGCCGGCCGCCTTCGCCTTTTCAGCGATGCGCTTGCCGATGATCTGGGCAGCGGTGGCATTGCCACCCTTGCCAGAGCCACCGAGGGACTTGCGCACATCGGCTTCTGCCGTCGATGCGCTGGCCAGGACCTTGCTGCCGTCGCCGGAGATAACACTGGCGTAGATGTGAAGGTTCGTGCGGTTCACCGTCAAACGCGCCACGCCTTGCTGCGCAATGCGAATGCGGGTCTGGCGCGAACGACGAAGACGCTGCTCTTTCTTGGTCAACATGTTGCAGCTCCTTATTTCTTCTTGGTCTCTTTGATCGTGACTTTTTCGTCCGAATAACGGATGCCTTTGCCCTTGTAGGGCTCGGGCGGACGAACGGCACGGATCTCAGCGGCCAATTGGCCGACGCGCTGGCGGTCGGCACCCTTGATCACGATTTCGGTCGGGGTCGGAGTCGCAACCGTGATGCCAGCAGGCATTTCGAAGTTCACGGGGTGCGAGTAACCCACGCTCAGATTCAGCTTGGCACCTGCAGCCTGGGCCTTGTAGCCCACGCCGATCAGGTTCAGCTTCTTTTCGAAGCCCTTGCTAACACCCACCACCATGTTGTTCACCAACTGGCGGATCGTGCCACTCATGGCATTCGCTTCACGGGACTCGTTGACAGGCTCAAAGCTGAGCTTGCCGTCCTTGATGGAGACCTTCACAAGCGCGCTCTGGGTCAGCGACAGCGTGCCGCCCGTACCCTTCACATTGATCTGGTCGTCCTTGATGGACACATCCACACCTGCGGGGATGGTCACCGGCATTTTTCCTACGCGGGACATTTCAGTTACTCCTCAATGCCACGTTTAAGCGACGTAGCAAAGCACTTCGCCGCCGACACCGGTAGCGCGCGCTTTGCGATCGGTCATCACGCCCTTGGGCGTCGTGACAATTGCCACACCCAGACCGTTCATGACTTGCGGGATGGAATCACGGCCTTTGTACACACGCAGGCCAGGACGGCTCACGCGCTCGATACGCTCGATCACCGGACGACCGGCGTAGTACTTCAGTGCGATTTCAAGTTCGGACTTGCCGGCTTCGGTCTTGACCTGGAAGCCGTCGATATAACCCTCGTCCTTCAGCACTTGTGCGATGGCGATCTTCACTTTGGAAGACGGCACCAGCACGGTTGCCTTGGACACCATTTGCGCGTTGCGAATGCGGGTCAGCAAGTCAGCGATGGGATCACTCATGCTCATGTTGTATCTCTCCTGCCCGCTTACCAGCTGGCCTTGGTGACACCAGGGATGTCGCCGGCAAAAGCCAGTTCACGGATCTTTGCGCGAGCCAGACCGAATTGGCGGAACGTGCCACGTGGGCGACCGGTGATTTCGCAACGGTTGCGCTGACGCGTGGGGTTGGCGTTGCGTGGGAGCTTTTGCAGGCCCAGACGGGCTGCTTCACGCTCTTCATCGCTGCGCTTCATGTCGCTGGCAACTGCCTTCAATTCCGCATACTTTGCTGCGTACTTGGCGGCCAATTTTTCGCGCTTCAGTTCGCGCTGGATCAAAGCTACTTTAGCCATACGCTGCCTCAGTTCTTGAACGGGAAACGGAAACCAGCGAGAAGCGCCTTCGCTTCTTCATCGCTACGTGCCGTCGTGGTGATGCTGATGTTGAGACCGCGCAAGGCATCCACCTTGTCGTACTCGATTTCAGGGAAAATGATCTGTTCCTTGACACCGATGTTGTAGTTGCCACGGCCATCGAAAGCCCGGCCAGAGATACCGCGGAAGTCACGGACGCGGGGCAGAGCCACGGTCACGAAACGATCCAGGAATTCGTACATCTGAACGCCACGCAGGGTGACCATGCAGCCGATGGCCTGGCCTTCGCGGATCTTGAAACCGGCGATGGCCTTCTTGGCCTTGGTCACCACGGGCTTCTGGCCAGCGATCTTGGTCAGATCGGCGACAGCGTTGTCCATCACCTTCTTGTCCGACACGGCTTCGCTCACACCCATGTTCAGGGTGATTTTCGTCAGCCGAGGGACTTGCATCGGAGAGGTGTAACCGAACTGCTTGGCGAGTTCGGGGGCGATTTTTTCGCGGTAGTGTTGTTGCAGTCGTGCCATGTTGACTCCTTAGGCCGCCTTGATTTCAGCGCCGCTGGACTTGAACACGCGAACGCGCGCACCATCAGCCTGCACCTTGATACCTACACGATCAGCCTTGCCGGTAGCCGCATTGAAGATGGCCACGTTGGACTGATGGATCGGCATGGCCTTTTCCACGATGCCGCCGGTCGTACCCTTCATGGGGTTCGGCTTGACATGCTTCTTGACCAGGTTGATGCCGTCGATGACCAGATAGGAGTCATCCTTGCGCAGCGACACCGTGCCGCGCTTGCCCTTGTCGCGCCCGGTGAGCACAACGATTTCGTCGCCCTTGCGAATCTTGTTCATGGCGCGTCCTCAGAGAACTTCAGGAGCCAGGGACACGATCTTCATGAACTTCTCGGTACGCAGTTCACGCGTCACGGGCCCGAAGATGCGGGTGCCGATGGGCTCCAGCTTTGCATTGAGCAACACTGCTGCGTTGCCATCGAATTTGACGAGCGAACCGTCGCCACGGCGAATACCCTTCGCCGTACGAACCACCACTGCGCTGTAGACCTCGCCCTTTTTGACGCGGCCACGCGGAGCGGCTTCCTTGATGCTCACCTTGATGATGTCGCCGACACTGGCGTAGCGACGCTTGGAACCACCCAGCACCTTGATGCACAGGACGGACTTCGCGCCGGTGTTGTCGGCAACGTCTAACCGAGATTCTGTCTGGATCATTTCAATATTCCCAACTTGCACCGGCAGGATTGACAGCCCCAGAGAACGTCTCAAGGGCTGAAGATCAGCCAATCAGTCTTGGGCCCGTCGTCCATGCCGCAAACCATTTGCAGCACTTCCCGCTGGGCAGAAACCTCGCGCTTGAAACGCGAAGCCCTCGATTTTGTCAAAAAGCGCAACTGGCGTCAAGCACTTCACAACGGGACGTCCAAATACTGCCGGGCCAACGCCTGAAACACCTCCAGTTGGGGGTCGAGGCCGAGCTCCTCGCGCAGGATCTCACCCACGCGCGGGGCCAGACGAGCGGCTTGGGCCGCATCCAGGAAAAGCATCCGGCTGCGGCGGGCCAGCACATCTTCCACCGTGCGGGCGTACTCGTAGCGGGCGGCAAATCGCACCATCGCCTCGGTCAGCCCCTCTGACAGCGCGGCGTCCGCGCCTGGCAGGCCGTCGATGAAGGATGCCTCACTGCCATAGGAGTGCAGGCCTTGGGGCGCGCTGATGCGGTGCTGCACCACCTGCTGGGGCGAGCCCACGAGGGGAAGATGGCGCGTCACGCCGCTCGGGCGCTCCGTCAGCAACCCCGCAGTGAAGCATTTTTGCAACACGTCCTCCGCCATGGCGCGGTATGTGGTCCATTTTCCGCCGGTGACGGTGACCAGTCCGCTCGCGCTGGCGATCACGGTGTGCTCGCGGCTGATGCTCTTCGTGTTGTCACCGTCGTCGTCCTGCGGCTTGACCAGAGGACGCAATCCGACCCAGATGCTGCGAACGTCCGAAGGGGCCGGTGCCCGGGTCAGGTAGCGGGCAGATTCGCTAAGGATGAACGCCACTTCCTCCTTGAACGGTAAGGGCTCGCGGGCCAGGTCCTGGCGGGGGCTGTCGGTCGTCCCCAGGATGACCTTGCCCAGCCACGGCACGGCAAACAGCACCCGGCCATCGGCCGTCTTGGGCACCATGAGCGCATGGTCGGAAGGCAGGAACTCGCGGTCCACCACGATGTGCACGCCCTGGCTGGGTGCCACGATGGGCTTGGCGGGGCGCCCGAGCGCCGCGGCATCCTGCTGGCGGAAAGCGTCCACCCACACACCGGTGGCATTGACCACGCATTTCGCGCGCACGGTATAGGTGGTGCCGGTTTCGCGGTCCTCGCAGGTGAAACCCGCCACCTTGCCGGCCTCGTGCACCAGATCGCGCGCGGAGCAGTAGTTGACGAGCAAGGCCCCGCGCTGCGCCGCCGTGCGGGCCAAGGCGAGCGCCAGCCGGGCGTCGTCGAACTGGCCGTCCCAGTATTTGACCCCGCCTTTGAGCCCTTCCTTGCGGGCCGTGGGCAGCAGGCGCAAGGTGCTTTCCCGGCCCAGGAATTCGGTGGCGCCCAGGCCGGCCTTGCCCGCCAGGACGTCATAGGCCTTGAGCCCCACGCCGTAGAACGGCGTTTCCCAATAGCGGTAGGACGGCATCACGAAAGGCAGCGGCTGTGCCAAGTGGGGGGCGTTGTTCAGCAGCGTGGTGCGCTCGTGCAGCGCTTCGCGCACGAGGGAGATATTGCCCTGCGCCAGATAGCGCACGCCCCCGTGTACCAGCTTGGTGGCGCGGGAGGAGGTTCCCTTGGCGAAGTCGTGCGACTCCACCAGGACCACGCTGAAGCCCCGCGCGGCGGCGTCCAGCGCCACACCCAGGCCTGTCGCGCCGCCCCCGATCACCGCCAGGTCATAGAGGCGGGGCTCGGCCAGCCGAGCCAGCAGTTCGGAGCGCTTGGTGTACAGGGGGGTGGTCACGGTATTCATGGGATCGATTGTCCATGCGTCTCGGAAAAACCAAGGGTTAACCCTTGATTCACCGCAAAAAACAAATCCGCCCAGGCCCTTGCAGACAAGGACGAGGGCGGGAGGTGGGCAAATCAGGCCGGCGGTGCGTGGGCGCCGGCCCATCCTGCCGGGTCAGCGCACCTTGCCGTCCTTCCAGGCCTGCAGCAGGCGGTCGTAGGCAATGGTTTCGCCCTTGGGCTTTTCGTTGGCCAGCTTGGCCCAGGGGGCGGCCTTGTCGCTCAGCCACTTGGCAGGATCGCCCTTGGGATTGAGCTTGGGTGCGCAATGGGCCATGCCGGCGCGCTCCAGGCGGGCCATGACCTGGTCCATCTCGTCGGCCAGCGTGTCCATGGCGCCCTGCGGGGTCTTCTCGCCCGTGACGGCCTGGGCCACGTTCTTCCACCACAGCTGCGCGAGCTTGGGGTAGTCGGGCACGTTGGTGCCGGTGGGCGACCAAGCCACGCGGGCCGGGCTACGGTAGAACTCGACCAGGCCGCCGAGCTTGGGCGCCATGTCGGTCATGGCCTTGGACTGGATGTCGCTCTCGCGGATGGGCGTCAGGCCCACGATGGTCTTCTTGAGCGAGACGGTCTTGGCAGTCACGAACTGGGCGTAGAGCCAGGCGGCGGCCGTCTTGTTGGCGTCATGGCCGTTGAAGAACGACCACGATCCCACGTCCTGGTAGCCGTTCTGCATGCCGGGCTTCCAGTACGGGCCGTTGGGGCCGGGCGCCATGCGCCACTTGGGCGTGCCGTCGGCGTTCACCACGGGCAGGCCGGGCTTGACCATGTCGGCGGTGAAGGCGGTGTACCAGAAGATCTGCTGGGCGATCTGGCCTTGCGCGGGCACGGGGCCGGATTCGCCGAAGGTCATGCCCATGGCTTCCTTGGGCGCGTACTTCTTCATCCAGTCCACGTACTTGGTGAGCGCGTACACGGCCGCGGGCGAGTTGGTCGCGCCGCCGCGGGACACCGAGGCGCCCACGGGCGTGCACTTGTCCGCCGCCACGCGGATGCCCCATTCGTCGATCGGCAGGCCATTGGGCGTGCCGATGTCGGCAGCGCCCGCCATGGACAGCCATGCGTCGGTGAAGCGCCAGCCGAGCGAGGGGTCCTTCTTGCCGTAGTCCATGTGGCCGTAGATGGCCTTACCGTCGATGGTTTTCACGTCGTTGCTGAAGAATTCGGCGATGTCTTCGTAGGCGCTCCAGTTCAGCGGCACACCCAGGTCGTAGCCGTACTTGGCCTTGAACTTGTCCTTCAAGTCCTTGCGCTCGAACAGGTCGGCGCGGAACCAGTACAGGTTGGCGAACTGCTGGTCGGGCAGCTGGTAGAGCTTGCCGTCCGGCGCGGTGGTGAACTTGGTGCCGATGAAGTCCTTCAGGTCCAGGCCAGGGTTGGTGAACTCCTTGCCGGCGCCCGACATGTAGTCGGTCAGGTTCATCATCTTGCCGTAGCGGTAGTGCGTGCCGATCAGGTCGGAGTCGCTGATCCAGCCGTCATAGATCGACTTGCCCGACTGCATCGAGGTCTGCAGCTTCTCGACCACGTCGCCTTCCTGGATCAGGTCGTGCTTGACCTTGATGCCGGTGATCTCCTCGAAGGCCTTGGCCAGCGTCTTGGACTCGTACTCGTGCGTGGTCAGGGTTTCCGACACCACCGAGATTTCCTTCACGCCCTTGGCCTGCAGCTTCTTGGCCGCGTCGATGAACCACTTCATCTCGGCCAGTTGCTGGTCCTTGGCCAGCGTGGACGGCTGGAATTCGCTGTCCACCCACTTCTTGGCTTCCGCCTCGCCCGCCATGGCCGTGTTGCCGGCCAGGACCGCGACGGCCAACGCCAGCGCCGAATACTGCATCTTCATAGTGCTTGTCTCCTGATAGTCAGTTGAATCGACTCCCCTTTGCATTCCAGCGGCCGCCGGGTCCGGGGGATGGGTCGGACCGGCGGCAGAAAAAACTCCCGGCAACCGTGCCGTCAGCCCTTGCGCAGGATCAGCACCAGCAAGGCCATCGACAGCACGAAGCTGATCCAGATCGACGGCTCGGCCGACAGCGAGAACCACTGCACCAGGTGCCCGCTGATGCCCACGAAGGCCAGGTTCACATAGGCGGCGGCCAGCAGGCCGATGAAGAGGCGGTCGCCGCGCGTCGTCGCCAGCGGCAGCCAGCCACGCCGCAGCGTGGTCGGAGATTTGATTTCCCACACCGTCATGCCGGCCAGCATGATCACGATGCACAGGAAGAAAACGGCCACCGGCGTGGTCCAGGCCATCCACTCAAACATGGGTACCTCCCTGAGCGCCTGCGGCGCTTCCTGCCGGTGGGACGCAACTGATGGCCGGGCAAGGCCCGTTCCACGGCTGCCGCTGGCCTTGGACGCATCGCGCGCTCTGCGGTGAAAGTGTGTGATTCATGCTTGTGCTCCCTTCACACGTCAAACCCGGCCCATCGCGAAACCCTTCGCGATGTAGTGCCGCACGAACCAGATGACGATGGCGCCCGGCACGATGGTGAGCACACCGGCCGCGGCCAGGGTGGCCCAGTCCATGCCGGATGCGCTCACGGTGCGCGTCATCGTCGCCACGATGGGCTTGGCGTTCACGCTGGTGAGCGTGCGCGCAAGCAGCAGCTCGACCCAGCTGAACATGAAGCAGAAGAACGCCGCCACGCCCACGCCGGCCTTGATGAGTGGCAGGAAGATGGTCAGGAAAAAGCGCGGGAAGCTGTAGCCGTCGATGTAGGCCGTCTCGTCGATCTCCCGCGGGATGCCGGTCATGAAGCCTTCCAGGATCCACACCGCCAGCGGCACGTTGAACAGCAGGTGGGCCAGCGCCACGGCGATGTGCGTGTCCATCAGCCCCACGGTCGTGTAGAGCTGGAAGAACGGCAGCAGGAACACCGCGGGCGGCGTCATGCGGTTGGTCAGCAGCCAGAAGAACACGTGCTTGTCGCCCAGGAACTGATAGCGCGAGAACGCATAGGCCGCCGGCAGCGCCACGGTGAGCGAGATCACCGTGTTGATGGCTACGTAGATCAGGCTGTTGATGTAGCCCGAGTACCAGGACTCGTCGGTGAAGATGGTCTTGTAGTTGTCCCAGGTGAAGTGCTGGGGAAAGAATGAGAACGTGGAGAGGATCTCCGCGTTCGTCTTGAAGCTCATGTTGACCATCCAGTAGATGGGCAGCAGCGCGAAGACGATGTAGGCCGCAAGGAAGAGGCTCCGCTTGCGAAAACGCTTTTCATTCATGGCCGGCTCCGGTCTGTGCGTCGGTGCCCACGCGCTGCATCCAGTTGTAGAGGATGAAGCACAGCAGCAGGATGATGAGGAAGTAGATCAGCGAGAACGCCGCCGCCGGGCCCAGGTCGAACTGGCCCACGGCCTTCTGCGTGAGGTACTGGCTGAGGAAGGTGGTGGCATTGCCCGGCCCGCCGCCGGTGAGCACGAAGGGCTCGGTGTAGATCATGAAGCTGTCCATGAAGCGCAGCAGCACCGCGATCATCAGCACGCCGCGCATCTTGGGCAGCTGGATGTAGCGGAACACGGCGAACTTGCTCGCGCCGTCGATGCGCGCGGCCTGGTAGTAGGCGTCGGGAATCGATCGCAGCCCGGCGAAGCACAGCAGCGCCACCAGCGGCGTCCAGTGCCACACGTCCATCACCAGCACGGTGAGCCAGGCCTGCGTGGCGTTGCCGGTGTAGCTGTAGTCGATGCCGATGTACTGCAGCGCGGCGCCCAGCAGACCAATGTCGGCGCGGCCGTAGATCTGCCAGATGGTGCCCACCACGTTCCACGGGATCAGCAGCGACAGCGCCACCGTCACCAGCACGGCGGAGGATTTCCAGCCCTGCGCGGGCATGGACAGCGCCAGGCAGATGCCCAGCGGGATCTCCACCGCCAGCACGGCGAGCGAGAACGTGATCTGGCGCCACAGGGCCGCATGCAGCTCTTCGTCGCGCATCACGGCGGCGAACCATTCGGTGCCGACGAACACGCGCCGCTCGGGCGAGATGATGTCCTGCACCGAGTAGTTCACCACGGTCATCAGCGGCAGGATGGCCGAGAACGCCACGCACAGGATGACGGGCAGGATCAGGAACCAGGCCTTCTGGTTCACGGGCTTGGTCGTGGTGCTCATGCCAGCAACTCCTCGTTTTGATAGAAGCAGGTGTGGCGCCCCAGCACCTGCAGCCAGACCGTGTCGCCCGCCGAAGGCACCGCCTCGCCCGTGCCCAGGCGGGCCTTGAGCGTGTGCTCGCCCACGCGGGCGGTGAGCAGGAAGTAGGTGCCGATGTCCTGCACCTTCTCCACCGTGCAGGGCAGCGCGCCGGGCTGCCCTGCCGCGGCGATGGCCAGGTACTCGGGGCGCACGCCCACCTGCAACGCGCCGGCCGGCAGGGCCTTGCCCGCGGGCCGCGCCAGGCGGTGGCCCGCGACCACGATCGCATCCGCCTCGCCCTGCGCGGGCAGGAAGTTCATGCCCGGCGAGCCGATGAAGTGGCCCACGAACACGTGCTGCGGCCGCTCGAACAACGCATCGGCCGCGCCCACCTGCACGGCGCGTCCGCGCGTCATCACCACCACCTCTTCGGCGAAGGTCAGCGCCTCCACCTGGTCGTGGGTCACGTAGATCAGGGTCAGCTTGAGTTCGTGGTGGATCTGCTTGAGCTTGCGGCGCAATTGCCACTTCAGGTGCGGATCGATCACCGTGAGCGGCTCGTCGAAGAGCACGGCCGCCACGTCGGAGCGCACCAGGCCGCGCCCGAGCGAAATCTTCTGCTTGGCATCGGCGGCCAGGCCCGAGGCGCGCTGGTCGAGCTGCCCGCTCATGTCCAGCATCTCGGCGATCTGGCCGACGCGCTGGCGGATCTGGGCCTCGGGCACCTTGCGGTTCTTGAGCGGAAAGGCGAGGTTCTCGGCCACCGTCATGGTGTCGTAGATCACCGGGAACTGGAACACCTGGGCGATGTTGCGCTCCTGCGGGCTCGCGTGGGTGACGTCCTTGCCGTCGAACAGCACGCGCCCCTGCGAGGGCACGAGCAGGCCCGACATGATGTTGAGCATGGTCGTCTTGCCGCAGCCCGAGGGGCCCAGCAAGGCATAGGCGCCGCCGTCGCGGAACTCCATCGACAGCGGCAGCAGCGCGTAGTCGCTGTCCTGCTGCGGGTTGGGCTTGTAGGCGTGCGCCAGATCCAGATTGATGCGCGCCATCTCAGCGCCCTCCCCGGCGCGCGGGCGCCAGCAGCAAGGCGCCGTCGGCGCCGAAGACATAGGCTTCGCCCGGTGCCAGGTGCAGCGTGATGGCCGCACCCAGGTCGAAGTAGTGCACTCCCGTGACCTGCGCCACGAGTTCGCCCCAGGGCGTGTGCGCATGCACGAAGGTGTCCGAGCCCGAGATTTCGGCCAGTTCCACCGTACCGGCCACCGCCACGTCGCCAGGGCGCGCCTGCAGGCGCAGGGCGCTCGCCCGCACGCCCACGGTCAGGCCCGTCGCGGCGCTACCCGCCGGCAAACCCTGCGGCAGCGCCAGCAGGCCGCCGCCGGCCATGCGCACGCCGCCGGTGGCCGCATCGGCTGCGATCAGGTTCATCGGCGGGTCGCTGAAGGCACGGGCCACGCGCAGCGAACTCGGGGCATGGAAGACCTCGGCCGTGGGGCCGTACTGCAGCAGTTCGCCCTCGTGCAGCACGGCGGTGTAGCCGCCCAGCAGCAGGGCCTCGCCCGGCTCGGTGGTGGCATAGACCACGGTGGAGTCGCCGGCAGCGAACAGCTGGGTCAGCTCGTCGCGCAGTTCCTCGCGCAGCTTGTAGTCGAGGTTGACCAGGGGCTCGTCCAGCAGCATGAGCGGCGCGCCCTTGGCCAGGGCCCGGGCCAGCGCCACGCGCTGCTGCTGCCCGCCCGACAGCTCGGCCGGATAGCGGTTCAGGAACATGTCGATGTGCAGCCGCTCGGCCAATGCGCGCACGCGCTCGGCGATGCCCTTGTCGCCCCGCAGCTTGAGCGGCGAGGCGATGTTGTCGGCCACCGTCATGGAGGGGTAGTTGATGAACTGCTGGTACACCATGGCCACGTTGCGCTCGCGCACGGGCACGCCGGTCACATCGACACCATCGACGCGCACCCGGCCTTCGGTGGGCGTGTCCAGCCCCGCCATGATGCGCATCAGGCTGGTCTTGCCGGCCTGCGTGGCGCCCAGCAGCACGGTCACCGCACCGCTGTGCAGCGCCATGTCCATGCCATGGAGCCAGGTCTGCGCTCCCACCCGCTTGCTGATGCGGTCCATTACCAGTTGCATCACGCAACCTTTCCTGAAGGCCCCTTGCGGCCAGTTGAACGTGCAAAACGCGCAGTGCCTGACGGAACCTGCGCGCTTCGAATGGCTTCATTTTTGTTCTTTTTCGTTCGTATCGAATCAAGGTTTACCCTCGATTGATTCGTTTTCGTTCGCTTCAACGCCGCGATGCGGCGGGCCGCATCCGCCCGGGACCGGGTTCCGGGTTTCCCCCTGTGTCACAAATGCCCAGTCCGGCATTCCCCTCCTTTACCGACTGAGGCGTTGCCTCTAGTCTCAGCCTTCCAAAAGCGCCGCATGCTGTCGCCGCCCCTCCATTCCCCTTTTGCCATTCGGAAGTCCTTATGAAGAAAATGCGTACGCTGTCGGCCGTCGTTCTTGGCTGCGCCTCGTCGGTCGCCATGGCGCAGAGCACGCCGCCAGGCACCAGCAGCCTCACCATGTATGGCCTGGTGGACCTGGGCATCAACTACATGACCGGCGCCCCCGGCGGCAACCTGACGCGGCTCACCAGCGGCAACATGGAAGGGTCCCGCCTGGGCTTCAAGGGCAATGAAGACCTGGGAGGCGGCTACCGCGCGATCTTCACGCTCGAATCGCGGATCGAAGCCGATACCGGCAGCCTCAGCAACCGCCCGCCCTCCCTGGGCCAGTTGCCGGACCGGCTCAGCACCGCTTCCTCGCTGGGCCTGCCCGCCGCCCTGCAACCCGCGGTCTCGGCCGTGGCCGCGCAGATCGGCTCCCAGGTGGGCGTCAACCTGGGCAACAGCATTTTCGACCGGCAGATCTTCACCGGCCTGGTCACGCCGTTCGGCGCCTTCACCGTCGGCCGCCAGTACACGCCCGGCTACCTGGCCACCGGCAACTTCGACGCGATGAAGACCGAGTCCAGCCTGGCCCTGGGGCAACTGGTGGCGATTCCGGCCTCCTTCGACATCCGCGTGAGCAATTCGATCCAGTACGCGCTGCAAAAGGACGGGCTCACCGCCACGGCCATGTATGCGGCGGGCGAAGTGGCCGGCAAGCCGAGCGCACGGCGGCTGCTGGGCATCATGGCCATCTACAAGGGCGACGGCTATTCCTTCGGCGGCGGCTACAACACCCGCAACAACGAGCTGGGCCAGAAGTCGCTCACCAACGCCATCCTGGGCGCGACGCTGGACATCGGGCCCGGCACGCTGTCCGGCCAGTACGCCACCATCAAGGACGACCACCCCACCGACCTGTCGACCATTGCCACGGGCCTGTCGGCCAACCCGGCCACCGCCCCCGTGGCCACGCTGGTGCAGAACGCCTTCGTGCAGGCCTTCAAGCAGGATGCCCGCCTGTTCCAGATCGGCTACCGCATCACCACCGGCCCGCACACCGTGACCGTGGCCTACAACAACATGAATGACCGGCGGCCGTTCGATGCCGACCGCTATTCCTACGGCGCGGCCTACACCTACGCCCTGTCCAAGCGCACCGACGTCAGCGCCGTGCTGACGCACCTGGAAAACAAGAACACCTCGCAGGACCTGCTGGGCGGCAACGGCTTCCTCGGCGGCGTGGCGTCAGCCCCGGGCAAGGACGTCAACAGCCTGACGCTGTCGATCCGCCACCGCTTCTGACGCGCCCGGCGCATTCCGCCGACTGCGCCACACCGAAATCCCCCGCAAGGGGGATTTTTCGTTGGGGCGCCATTCTTCCTTCCTTCAGGCCTCAGCGTGCGAGCGCCCTGCCCCCACGCCCTGCGTCGAGCGAGGCTCCCACAGCTCCACCACGCCCTCGCTCTGCGTTTTCCCGAGCAAGGCCCGGCAAACCGCACCCTTCCCCACCCCCCAGCCCACCCGAAAGGAGCCGCCGCGATCGAGCGTGTTGCTTTGTGATCGTTTTTCATCAAGGTTTACCCTGGAACGGTTCGTTTTGGTTCGCTTTAAAGTAAGACCAGCGCCTTTGCCTGTCCCACGCCTTCATTTCGCTTCGTTGCCCCACCCTCCGTGAACACCAATCCCCGCCAACTGCGCCTGCTCGAAGAGGTCCGCTCCCGCCAATCCGCCACCGTGGAGGAGCTGGCCGACACCTTGGGCGTGACGCTGCAGACGGTGCGGCGCGACGTGCAGCGGCTGGCCGAACTGGGGCTGGTGCGGCGGTTCCACGGCGGCGTGCGGGTGCCGACCTCCACCGTGGAGAACCTCGGCCACACGCAGCGCGAAACCCTGCATGCCGACGGCAAGGCCCGCATCGCGCGCGCCGTGGCGGCCCAGGTGCCCAACGACTGCTCGCTGATCCTCAACATCGGCACCACCACCGAAGCCATCGCCCGGGCGCTCATGCACCACCGCGGCCTGCGCGTCATCACCAACAACCTGAACGTGGCCGCCATCCTGAGCGGCAAGCCCGACTTCGAAGTCATCGTGGCCGGCGGCGTGGTGCGCTCGCGCGACCGCGGCATCGTGGGCGAAGCCGCGGTGGATTTCATCCGCCAGTTCCGGGTGGACATCGCGCTCATCGGCATCTCCGGCATCGAGTCGGACGGCACGCTGCGCGACTTCGACTACCGCGAGGTGAAGGTGGCGCAGACCATCATCGCCCAGGCCCGCGAAGTCTGGCTGGCCGCCGACCACAGCAAGTTCAGCCGCGCGGCGATGGTGCAGGCCGCCACGTTGGCGCAGATCGGCCGGCTGTTCACCGATGCGCCGCCACCCGAGCCCTTTCCCGCGCTGCTGCGCGATGCCGGCGTGGACTGCACCGTCGCTGGATGACGTCCCCACCGCCCTGCGGCACCCTGCCGGCCCCCTTCCTCCAGAATCCACCATGACCTATCTGCTCGCCCTCGACCAAGGCACCTCCAGTTCCCGCAGCATCGTGTTCGACGAGCGCGGCCACATCGTCGCGCAGGCGCAGCTGGAGCTGCCGCAGATCTACCCGCAGCCCGGCTGGGTGGAGCACGACCCGCGCGAGATCTGGCGCACCCAACTGGCCACCGCGCGGCAGGCGCTCGCCCAGGCGAATCTGAAGGCCGGCGACGTGCGCGCGCTGGGCATCACCAACCAGCGCGAGACCACGGTGCTGTGGAACCGGCGCACCGGCGAGCCCGTGCACCACGCCATCGTCTGGCAGGACCGCCGCGCCGAGCCGCTGTGCGCGGAACTGCGCGAGCGCGGCCTGGCCGACACCATCCAGGCCAAGACCGGCCTGCTGATCGACGCGTATTTCTCGGGCACCAAGCTGCGCTGGCTGCTGGACCACGTACCCGGCGCGCGCGCCCAGGCCGAGCGCGGCGAACTGGCCTTCGGCACCGTGGACAGCTGGCTCATCTGGCAGCTCACGCAAGGCCAGGTGCACGTGACCGACGTGAGCAACGCCGCGCGCACCATGCTCTTCAATGTGCGCACCAACCAGTGGGACGATGAACTGCTGGAGCTGCTGCAGATCCCGCGCGCCCTCATGCCCGAGGTGCGCCCCTCCAGCGCCCACTTCGGCGACACGCACCCCGAACTGCTGGGCAGCGCCCTGCCCATCGGCGGCGTGGCCGGCGACCAGCAGAGCGCGCTGTTCGGCCAGGCCTGCTTCAAGGCCGGCATGGCCAAGAACACCTACGGCACCGGCTGCTTCATGCTGATGCACACGGGGCAGAAGTTCCAGACCTCCACCAACGGCCTGCTCACCACCAGCGCGGCGCAGATCGGCACGGCGCCGCCCGGCGCGGCCTCGCTCAGCCTGGCCGGCAGCACGCCCGAGTTCGCCATGGAAGGCAGCGTGTTCGTCGGCGGCGCCGTGGTGCAGTGGCTGCGCGACGGCCTGCGCGCCATTTCGGCCAGCAACGAGGTGCAGTCGCTCGCCGAAAGCGTGCCCGATTCGGGCGGCGTGATGATGGTGCCCGCTTTCACCGGCCTGGGCGCGCCCTACTGGAAACCCGACGCGCGCGGCACCATCACCGGCCTCACGCGCGGCACCACGCTCGCCCACATCGCGCGGGCGGCGCTGGAGAGCATCGCCTACCAGAGCGCCGCGCTGCTGCAGGCCATGAGCCGCGACGCCGTGGCCGCCGGCGGCGCGCCGGTGAGCGAGCTGCGCGTGGACGGCGGCGCCTGCGTGAACGACCTGCTCATGCAGTTCCAGGCCGACCTGCTGGGCATTCCCGTGGTGCGGCCCGCGGTGATCGAGACCACGGCGCTGGGCGCGGCCTACCTGGCCGGCCTGTCGAGCGGCGTGTACCGCAGCACCGACGAGCTGTCGGACCTGTGGCGCGCCGAGCGCCGCTTCATGCCCACGCTGGGCGCCCCCCGCGCCCGCGAACTCATGGCGCGCTGGGAGCACGCCGTGCGGCAGGCCTCGCTCGACTGAAAACCGCCACCCCGGCCCCCGCCGCAGCGCAGGCGCTAACATCCTGCGCTTCGCCTCCACCTGCCTACCGCCGCCATGAACGCCACGCCCGCCGCGACCGATTCGCCCTCCTCCGCCATCGCCTTCATCGGCGGGGGCAACATGGCCAGCGCCATCATCGGCGGGCTGATCCGCCAGGGCGTGCCGGCCGCGCAGATCGAAGTGGTCGAGCCCTGGGCCGAAGCCCGCGCCGCCCTGCTTTCGCAGCACGGCATCACGGCGCACGAAGCGGCCGGCCCCGCGCTGGCCCGGGCCGGCACCGTGGTGTGGGCCGTCAAGCCCCAGACCTTCCAGGAAGCCGCCCGGCAGGCGCGCGCCCACACCGCCGGCGCCGTGCACCTGAGCGTGGCCGCCGGCATCCGCTCGGACAGCATCGCCCGGTGGCTGGACAGCGAACGCATCGTGCGCGCCATGCCCAACACCCCGGCGCTGATCGCCCGCGGCATGACGGCCCTCTACGCCCGCCCCCAGGTGACCGCCGCCGAGCGCGCGGCCATCGAGCGGATCATCGCGACGACGGGGGAATTCCTGTGGGTGGACGACGAGCCGCAGCTCGATGCCGTCACCGCCCTCTCGGGCTCGGGCCCGGCCTATGTGTTCCGCTTCCTGGAGGCCATGACCGAGGCCGGCGCCGCCATGGGCCTGAGCCGCGCCCAGGCCCACCAGCTCGCCGTGGCCACCTTCGCCGGCGCCTCCGAACTGGCCCGCCGCTCCGACGAGCCGCCCGAGGTGCTGCGCCAGCGCGTCACCTCCAAGGGCGGCACCACCTACGCCGCCCTGCAGTCGATGGAGCAGGACGAAGTGCCCCAGCGCTTCATGCGCGCCCTGCAGGCCGCGCGTTCGCGGGCGCGCGAACTGGGCGACGAGTTCGGCACCTGATCGCCAGCGCGGGCGGGCGCCCCGCCGGTTTCAAGCCAAATTGCCCTCCAGCACAATAAGTACTAGGGCATATCGCTACCAAAACAATAGCAAACTATCGCAGCGCGTAACCCACGGCGATGCCGGCGAACAGCGTGAACCCGATCCAGTGGTTCTCGCGGAAGGCCCGAAAGCAACCGTCGCGCGTGCGGTGGCGGATCAGCGCGAAGTGCCACGCCACCTGGGCCAGCACGGCGCCGATCGCAAGGTAGAACGCCGCGCCCAGCCCCAGCGGCGCCAGCGAAACGCCCCAGAACGCCACCAGCAGCAGGTAGAACGCCAGGATGGCCGCCACGTCGAAGCGGCCCAGGGTGATGGCCGACGTCTTCATGCCGATCTTCAGGTCGTCGTCGCGGTCCACCATGGCGTATTCGGTGTCGTAGGCCAGCACCCAGAACAGGTTGCCCAGCACCAGCCACAGCGCCAGCCACGGCACCTCGCCGCGCACGGCGGTGAACGCCATCGGAATGCCCATGCTAAAGGCAACACCCAGCACCGCCTGCGGCATCGAGAAGAACCGCTTCGTGAACGGGTAGAGCACCGTGACCGCCAGCGCCGGCACCGACCACGCGATGGTGATGGCATTGGTGGTGAGCACCAGCGCGAAGGCGACCAGCGCCAGCACCGCGCCCACGGCCAGCGCCTCGCGCGGGGAGACGGCGCCGCTGGTCACCGGCCGCTGCGCCGTGCGCTTGACGTGCCGGTCGAACCGGCGGTCGGCCACGTCGTTCACGCAGCAGCCCGCGCTGCGCATCAGGATGGTGCCCAGCGTGAACACGGCCAGCAGGTGCCAGCCGGGGAATCCGCCCGCCGCGACCCACAGCGCCGACAGCGTGGGCCACAGCAGCAGCAGCCAGCCGGCCGGGCGGCTCCAGCGGATCAGGTCGAGGTAGAGCGACAGGCGCGACGGCGTGGGGGCGGAAAGCTGCATGGCGCGGAAAAAGGAAAGGAAAGAAAAAAGAGAGAAAGAGAGGCGACCCGGGAAATGAAAACGCCCGCACGGGTGGGCGGGCGCTGGCTGGGCAGGGCCGTGCAAGCCCGGCCGGCTTACTCCTCCAGGAGCGAGCGCAGCATCCAGGCGGTCTGCTCGTGCACCGCCAGGCGCTGGGTCAGCAGATCGGCCGTGGGTTCGTCGCTGGCCTTGTCGGCCACCGGGAACAGTTCGCGCGCCGTGCGGGCGACGGCCTCGTGGCCCTCGACCAGGATGCGCACCATCTCCAGCGCGTGGGGCGGCTCGGTGGGCGCGTCGGGCAGCGAGGTGAGCTTGCCGAACTGGGCGTACGAGCCCGGCGCCGCATGGCCCAGCGAGCGGATGCGCTCGGCCACCGGGTCCACCGCGTTCCACAGCTCGGTGTACTGCCCCATGAACATGGTGTGCAGCGTGTTGAACATCGGGCCCGTCACGTTCCAGTGGAAATTGTGGGTGGTGAGGTACAGCGTGTAGGTGTCGGCCAGAAGGCGCGACAGGCCTTGCGCGATGGCCGCGCGGTCCTTGTCGCTGATGCCGATGTTGATGCGCGGTGCGCCGCTGGCGCCTGCGCGGGCAAGGGGGGTCTTGGGGGTCTTGGCCATGGAGAACTCCTTCGGGTGCTGAACTGAACTGAACGATGCGTCGCGTTGCCGCTGCCATCTTGCCGGCCCGGGCGGGCCTGCGCCGCTTCGGGGGAGGCGTGGCGCCCGGGCGCCTGAAACACTTTAGCGCATGCAGGGCGGCCAGCGGCCGCCCGGGGTCACTGCATCTGCGGCAGGTTGCCGATGCGCACCAGCATCTCGGTGAACATCTGCATGTCGGCGTCGAGGTCGGCCACTTCCTTGAATTCCTTCGCGTTGTGGGCCGTGTACTTCTTGCCCGGCATCGCGGGGCCGAAGTTGATCGCGTTGGGCATCAGCTTGGCCGTGGTGCTGCCGGCCGTGGGCACGGGCTTGGCCTCCAGGCCCGTGGTGTCGCCGAAGGTGTTGAGCAGCGTGGAAAGCCAGGCGCCCTTGGGGTCGCGCGCCATCCACTCGCCCTGGCTGTGGTCCACCTCGACCGCCACGCCGGCCTGCGCGCCCCACGCCTGGATGCGCGCGGCGGTGGCCTTCGTCAGCACGTCGGCGGTGCTGCCGCGCGGCATGCGCACGTTCACCAGCACATCGACCTTGCCGTCCTTCTCGCGCACCAGGTTGGGCGACATCGTGAGCGGGCCCATGAAGTCGTCGCTGTACGCCAGGCCCATCGTGCGGCCCAGGTAGTCGGTGCCGTACAGGTCGGCGATGTAGCGCACCGCGCTGGCGTAGCCGTTGGCGGCCAGCGGCACGCCGAACTCCTGCAGGAACAGCGCCAGGCGCGGCAGCGGGTTCACGCCCTCTTCGGGGCGCGAGCCGTGGGCCGACGTGCCCGTGACCTTGACCGTCAGCGCGGCGCCGTCCTGGACGATGTCGATGGCGAAGGGGCCGCCCTGGCCCGCGTACTTGGCGATGAAGGCCTCGCGGGCCGCGCCCAGGCGCTGCGCAGCGGCGGCCAGATCACCGCCCGTGAGGCGCGCGGTGGCCGTCTGCGGCACGGCGTTGGCCGAGGCGGCGCCCGCCATCGCAGCGATGGTGACCGCACCGGCGGGCACGGCGGCGGCAGGTGCCAGGGGGAACGAGGCGCGCAGCGCGCCCGAACCCTTTTCGGCCACCACGGCGGGGTACTTGCTGTCCAGCACGATGTTGTACTCGGGCAGCTGGGTCTTGGCGCGGTAGTACTTCATCGCGTCGCCGCCCGTCTCTTCGGTCGTCTCGACCATGAGGCGGATCGTGCGCGCCATCGGCAGGCCGCTGTCCTTCACCGCCTTCATCGCGTACAGCACGGCGGCGATGGAGCCCTTGTCGTCGATGGAACCGCGGCCGTACAGGTTGCCCCCCACCCGCGTGAGCTTGAACGGGTCCAGCCGGGTGCCGTCGTCCAGCACCCATTCGTCGGCCACCACGGGCACCACGTCGGCGTGCGTGAGGATGCCGAATTCTTCGGTGCCGGTGCCGGGCAGCTTCACTTCGAAGATGCGGTTGTCCACGTTGCGGTATTGGAGGCCGAAGTCCTTGGCCATGCCTTCGACCAGCGTGCCGAAGGCGATGATGGCCTTGTCCTCGTGCGGCGGCACCTTGTCCGAGCGCACCGTGGGAATGGCCACCATCTTCGCGGTCGTGTCGATCACCGCCGTGTGGTGGTGCAGCCGGTTGTACAGGCCCAGCAGGCGGCTGATGTTCACCAGGTCGTCGCCCGCCAGCGTGGCCTTGGACCCATACGCCTTCACGCTGGGCGCCAGCGCAGGGTAGGTGCGCACCGCGCGTTCGAGGAACGCGCTGAAATCGCCGCTGGGCGCGCCCGTCTCGGCGACCACCAGGCGGTCCAGATCGGGTTTCTTGAGCGTGCCCGCCAGGGGCGCGGCGTCGGTCGGCGCGGTCACGCTGGAGCAGGCCGAAAGGCCCAGGGCCAGGCCGGCCGCCATCAAAAGCTTCTTCATGAATGTCCTCGGGATCGTGGAGAGCGCGGCGCCCCGCGCGGACCGCATGTGGCGCGGCCCGCGCCAGGCCGGGGTGGAGGATGCCCACCCACCGGCCGCGCGCGGGGCGAAGTTTAGCCCTGCCCCGAGGCGTTTCGGTGAAGCCGGCAGCCCGCGCGCGCGGCGGCCAGCGCCGACCATCGGGCCGCCAAGCCCGCAAGAAGAAGCGGAAGAGGCCGCTGGTCTGCGGTCAGGACAGGCGCGTCATGCCCGGCAGCTCGCAGGCGTAGATCGCGTTGCGCAGCGCGGCGATGGCCTCGTAGCGGGTGAAGCTGCGGCGCCAGGCCAGCACCACGCGGCGCATGGGCGGCGGGCTGCCATCGGCCTCCTGGATCGGCAGGTAGCGGATGTGCGTGTCGTCGCTCTTGCGCCGGCGCGACCCCGTGTGCAGGGCATCGCGCGGCACCGACAGGCGCGGCACCAGCGTCACGCCCATGCCGGCCGACACCATGTGCTTGATCGTCTCGAGCGATGAGCCCTCGAACGTGCGGCGGATGCCCTCGGCATTGCTCGCGTAGCGCGCGAACTCGGGGCAGACCTCCAGCACATGGTCCCGAAAGCAATGGCCCGCGCCCAGCAGCAGCATGGTCTCGCTCTTGAGCTGCGCGGCGGAAATGGATTTCTGTTCGGCCAGCGGGTGGCTGCTGGGCACGGCCGCCATGAACGGCTCGTCGTACAGCGGTGCCATCGCCAGGCCCGTGTCGGGAAACGGCTCGGCCATGATCGCGCAGTCGATCTCGCCGGTGCGCAGCATCTCCAGCAGCTTGACGGTGAAGTTCTCCTGCAGCATGAGCGGCATCTGCGGCGTGCGCGCGATGGCATGGCGCACCAGCTCGGGCAGCAGGTAGGGACCGATCGTGTAGATCACGCCCAGTGTGAGCGCCCCGGCCAGTGGGTCCTTGCCGCGCTTGGCGATTTCCTTGATGGCGGCGGCCTGTTCCAGCACGCTCTGCGCCTGGCGCACGATCTCGTCGCCCAGCGAGGTGACCGACACCTCGCCCGCGCTGCGCTCGAAAAGTTTGACCTCCAGCTCGTCTTCCAGCTTCTTGATGGCCACCGACAGCGTGGGCTGCGACACATAGCAAGCATCGGCCGCCCGGCCAAAGTGCTTCTCCCGGGCCACAGCGACGATGTATTTGAGTTCCGTGAGGGTCATTGTTGGATGCGGATTGGCGAACGCGACATTGTGCGCCGAGATGAAACCCCTGTCGGTCGGCAGTTCGCGGGGAGTTCGGTGGGGGGGAAGGAACTTTACCCAGGCTTCACATTGGGTGGCGGGGCAGGCCGGGGGCTGGCGGAAGGTGCATTGCATGCCCGGAAAACGCTTGCGGCCGAGGCATGTGCGTTGTGCGCTAGTGGGGCTTGCCAGCCATCTTCGCCGCGGCTTTCCTTGTGGCCGAATAGGCTTCATGCCCTAGAAAATCATGGTCATGATGCTATTAAAAATATAGCACATCGAATGTGTTTGGTCCGACCTCTGGCGAGGGCGAGTCGTCGGCCCAGGGGGATGGATTCCGTCCGCATTGGACGGCGGGGAAATTAACGCCTTGCCGCCATGCGTCGCTCTGAACACTGCTGCGGGAGCACCAGCGCCATAAGGCAAATTGATTTGCCACATAAACGATCAGATGCGTTTCGTGTTGTTCATCTCGCTTTTCACTTATCGCTTGGAGGCGTAGCGGTGTGAAACACCTGCGGGCCTAGGGGGCTGTACTGGGTCTGGTAGCTCATCGTCAGCCGCGGTGGGCGGTACAGGCTGCTCGTGACGGCGCGACTGTTGCCGCCATGGCGACCGAATCAAGGCATTTCTATATGGAATGCTTATTTGATCTACTCCGAAGGCGGCAAATCACCACCGCGCAGAGTCGAATAAACAACACAACCTTCATACCCATAAACAATCAACCCATCTTCCAATTGCTCAATCTCCAAGATGCCATCTACCGATTCACTAGGCGCATGCACAGAAATCTCAGCTCGCTCCCCCGGAGGAATCTCAAATTGCTCTGCCCATGGCTCCAAAAATATCTGCATATTTTTTCCAGAGCCATTGACGTAGATAAATTTTTGAATCAGCTTCATCGTCTGCATGATGATATCCGAGCTGGGTACGTCATAACAATCTATTAATTTCCCTATTAAAAACCCACCCCTCGTTTTTTATTATTAATGCATAGCCGAATGCCACCCTTCAATGTTGCGAACAACGATCAACCCTTGATTCATCCCCTCCATCGCCACCAATTTAAAAAAACTGGCGACTTCCGGCCGGGATTCATGACAATGATATGTGGTGATGATTTTTGAAAAATCATGACCTTCGATTACCTCATCAATCAAATCATGCAGCATTTCAGAGGTTTCGCCATAACAAACAAAATAACCACAACCCTTCTCCAACAACTCAACCACTTTTTGTTTTACCCATGAGACGTCATGCCACTCAGGATCTCCAGCATCCAGGAGGGCTGCAAATGGTTTCATCAAAACACCAAAGAAGAGCGGCTGGCAAATATCTTTATAAAAAATATTGGGGAAACCCATTAAAACCCTCCATTCTTAGTACTTCTTCACTTCCATGCAGCATAGCTTCGAGAAAGACGCCGCAGCCCAAGAATTTTTCAAGTCCATCAATCGAGAATCAAGAGATTCAAGAGTCCTCGAAATTAACCAACTAATTACGACACCAAAATCCAATCTGAAGATTTTGAGAAATTCAATCTCTCATTTTCAGACTTCAATCAAAACCAAGCTCAATCCCCAAATCAAAAAGAACTTTTATCTCAGGAAGCCTTAGCTCCTCCGCTCCTGATTCAATCGTGCAATAAAGTATTTTTCTCAAAGTCGGATCATTAATAATTGGCAGCAGTTCAACAGGAACCTTGGCAAAAGCGATCCGTATTAATTCAATAGCCTCTGGAATGCTCTTTGAAGGGGGTTTAATTTTTAGCGCCAAATAAGACTCTTCGTAACACCCTCCAAGCAAATCACCATTAGGAGATCTACATTTATCGCCAGACTTCCAAAGTCTTGCGACTGGAAACTCCAAAGCCTCCCCTAATTTCGAAAGATCTTGAAATTCATGTCTCATCTGGAGACTCATATGGGTTGTCATCGCTTTAATCCTTAACGACAGAGTCCAGTTGGACGATTTGTAAATTGATCAGCAGGGCCATGGTTAGTCGCCCGCCCATTTCGCCCACTGGTAATCACGTCGCCATTCGGCGCTATTCCAGTCCAGTCGCGTGCTCCAGCACCCGCCCCTTCTTTAATGTCATGGATGTCGCCACGCCCGAGGCCGGTTTGGTCAATAGGTTTCGTACCAGCTGGTGCATCAGATGGACGGGATTCATTACCTGGTTTCGCAAACATGCGATCCAACCCATAGCTCAGCGCACCTAAACCCGTTCCGATAGCAATATCTGTCCCAGTGATGATCGCTGGAATGAACGGAATGGCGATTGCGAACTCGCCTGTCGGGTCGGTATAAGAGGCCGGATTTCCTCCCACATACAAGAACCGGTTCCACCCCCCATCCAGCCCAATCGGATCCGCCTGGATGTATCGCCCTCCCTCCCGGTCGTAGTACCGGTTCAGGTTGTACGCCAGTCCTGTCTCTTCATCCCACACCTGCCCTGGATACCGCAGGTCGAATTTGATGGATTCCGCATAGTTGGCACTGCCTTGCCCACTCTGCGCATAGCCCGTGGCGCCGGTCGTCGAGTTCGCCTCTCCGAACCCCGTGATGAGCCATTGCCACACCACCTGGCCCTGCGTGTTCGTCAGCCTTCTCGGCGTGTTCAGGTGGTCCGCATCGATGGCATACAGCCGCCCATTGATCTGCGCCGCCACCGGCATCGGCCCGCCGGCCGTGGGCAGGTAGATGACCTCCGTGCTGTCCATCTCGCCGGCCGGCGCGGCGCTGTTGCTGCTCCTGCGGTTGCCGTACTGGCCCAGCACGGTGCTGCCGATGCCGTCTTCGGCATAGACGGTCTGCTGGGTGATGGCCGGGTTGTTGGCCCCGGACAGCCGCGCATCGCTCTTGAACACGCGCTGGCCCAGGGCGTTGTACGTGTAGCTCACGGCCAGGGCGTTCGCCGGGTCGGCGTTCAGGCCGGCCTTGGCGATGCGGCCGTCGCTGCCGTAGTGCAGGTAGTTGTCGCCCTTCCTGGTGAGCGAGCCGCTGGCGTCATGGCTGTAGGCCACGGTGCTGGTTTGCGCACTGCCGCTGGCGGGCTGGAACGTCTGCGTGGTGTTCTGCAGCCGGTTGCTGCCGCTGACGGCGACGTAGTTGCGCTTGAGCGTGGCCGTGCCCGCCGCCGTGGTGCTGCTGTAGTGGCTCTGGCTTCGGTTGCCGTTGGCGTCCCACGCGTAGCCGCTGGTGTTGGCGCCCAGGGTGTCGCTCAGCGCGCTGCCCGTGGGTAGCGTGAGGCCGGCCGGCGCGCTGTGGGCGCTGGCGGTGAGCCGGCCCGTGGCGTCGTAGGTGTTGGCGCTGGTGATCACGGCCTGCTGCGCGCCCGTGGCGCCGCGCAGGGCGTGCCGCTGCTGCGCCTGGGCCAGGCGCCCGGCGCTGTCCCAGGCCAGCTGCGGCAGCAGCCGGCTGGCGGACAACTGGCCCGCCAGGGTGTAGCTGCGCTGCTCGGTCAGGCCGGGCGTGGGCCCGGCCGAGCTCTCCCGCGTGACGTTGCCCCGGACGTCGTTGCCCCGGACGTCGTTGGCATACGTGGTGGCCACGCCGGCGAAGTCCTGGGCACCCTGCACGGCGCCCAGGACTTCGTAGGACAGCGAGGCCACATTGCCCAGGGCCTGCAATGCGATGAAGACGGCCCAGACGACCCTCATGAACCTCCTCCCGTTTGATGTGAGGCCTGACATCAGGTCAAACAGGCCTTACGCCCTAGTAAATCATGGTCATGATGCTATTAAATATATAGCATTTAAGATGTGCAACGGCCAGGGTTGGATGTCAGGGTGTTGCATCGGCTCGCATGAGATCTCCCGCGCAAGGCTTGAGAAATAAGCAGCAGTTATTTATTTTCAAAGTCCTTAATCAGCCCCTCAAACTCAATGAGCGACTCTTCAATAGAAACCTTGTCTGCTTCGGTCAAATCATTGCCACCATTAATTGCCGCTGCGTTTATCTGCTCCATAGATAAAATGACGGGAAAAACCGCATTTCGCCATAATTCATTTTCAAAAACACTCCCAACCCCCTCAATCCGATGAATAAGTGAGTTTAAATCAAGTGTTCCATCACGATATTCATTGATGGCTTGCCGCAGCACGAAGGCTTGACGAGAGAAAAAATCGCTCATACAACCTGATTATTCAGGAATAAATTTAATTACCTGCTCATTTCCACCAGCAACAATAACCACGCCGTTGCGCGCCATATGCACTGTAGTTCTATGCCATGCCGATGGTGCCATTAAAAATGGCAAAAAAACGGTGCAACGAAATTTTCGGCGGCGGGCAGGAAATGGATTCAAGGGGTTGCATTGGCTCATCATGGCAACTTACTCCGACTAAAGAAGTTGGAACCGATGCAACACTTAGTTCATGAATCAATACAGAGTCGGAAATACAGTTCTGTATGCCCTGCTCAGCAGTATTCCATTACCTAAGCCTAGACCCATCGGGATTGATGGCCTCCTCATCCTTTCTAGTTGGATAATAAATCATTTTTTGATTAAGTTCGTAGAATATCAATCCATGAATGCCTTGCACTTCTAATTTTTTAACCCGGCGTTGCCAAATATTATTGAATACTTCATCAAGCACCTTCGCATCACCAGTCGCGTATATCTCATCGATGAAAGCAATATCGACACCACCAGGAAATAACAACAAAAATTCCTCATCGGTTGCTGAAAAAATGTCATATACGCAATTTTGCGCACCATCAATAATTTGAATGTTTTTCATAATCAGCGACTTGGTTTCACGTTTCTATAATCGCCACCTGGAGTCTGTACATCCCAATGGGGACCGCTGTGAGACCTACCTCCTGACCCAGTAGGACACCACACATCCCCTTTAGCATCTTCCCAGCCGTGGCTAGAACCGCCTTTGCCTGGATTTGGATTGGGCACCCAGTTATCGCCCCCTTTAGGACTTCTAAATCCATCTGCCTCTGTCGGTTTGCCCGGCGCCTTGGGCCCATTTGGGTCATATGCATTCTTAGGCGGTTTCGCAAACATGCGATCCAACCCATAACCCAATGCGCCAAGAGCAGTTCCAACCGCGATGTCAGTACCCGTGATGATCGCCGGAATAAATGGGATGACGACTGCAAACTCGCCGGTCGGATCGGTATAGCTAAGTGGATTTCCTCCCACATACAAGAACCGATTCCATCCCCCCTCCAGCCCGATCGGATCAGCTTGGATGTACCGCCCTCCCTCCCGGTCGTAGTACCGATTCAGGTTGTAGGCCAGTCCCGTCTCTTCATCCCATACCTGCCCCGGATACCGCAGGTCGAATTTGATGGCTTCCGCATAGTTGGCGCTGCCTTGCCCGCTCTGCGCATAGCCCGTCGCCGCGGTCGTCGGATTGGCCTCTCCGAACCCCGTGATCAGCCATTGCCACACCACCTGGCCTTGCGTGTTGGTCAGGCGCCGTGGCGTGTTCAGGTGGTCCGCATCGATGGCATACAGCCGCCCATTGATCTGCGCCGCCACCGGCATCGGCCCGCCGGCCGTGGGCAGGTAGATGACCTCCGTGCTGTCCATCTCGCCGGCCGGCGCGGCGCTGTTGCTGCTCCTGCGGTTGCCGTACTGGCCCAGCACGGTGCTGCCGATGCCGTCTTCGGCATAGACGGTCTGCTGGGTGATGGCCGGGTTGTTGGCCCCGGACAGCCGCGCATCGCTCTTGAACACGCGCTGGCCCAGGGCGTTGTACGTGTAGCTCACGGCCAGGGTGTTCGCCGGGTCGGCATTCAGGCCGGCCTTGGCGATGCGGCCGTCGCTGCCGTAGTGCAGGTAGTTGTCGCCCTTCCTGGTGAGCGAGCCGCTGGCGTCATGGCTGTAGGCCACGGTGCTGGTTTGCGCACTGCCGCTGGCGGGCTGGAACGTCTGCGTGGTGTTCTGCAGCCGGTTGCTGCCGCTGACGGCGACGTAGTTGCGCTTGAGCGTGGCCGTGCCCGCCGCCGTGGTGCTGCTGTAGTGGCTCTGGCTTCGGTTGCCGTTGGCGTCCCACGCGTAGCCGCTGGTGTTGGCGCCCAGGGTGTCGCTCAGCGCGCTGCCCGTGGGTAGCGTGAGGCCGGCCGGCGCGCTGTGGGCGCTGGCGGTGAGCCGGCCCGTGGCGTCGTAGGTGTTGGCGCTGGTGATCACGGCCTGCTGCGCACCCGTGGCGCCGCGCAAGGCGTGCCGCTGCTGCACCTGGGCCAGGCGCCCGGCGCTGTCCCAGGCCAGCTGCGGCAGCAGCCGGCTGGCGGCCAACTGGCCCGCCAGGGTGTAGCTGCGCTGCTCGGCCAGGCCGGGCGCGGGTCCGAAGGCCGGCCACTTCCAGCCGGTGGGCTGGCCCAGCGGGTTCCAGGTGATGGCGGTGAGCAGCGGCTGGCCGTTCCATTGCAGGCCGGTGAGCTGGCCCGTGGCGTCGTACTGGTACTGCAGCTTCTTGCCGCTCGCGTAGGTGAGGGTGGCGATCTGCCCGGCTCCGCCATTGCGGGCGCCGTCCGGCCCCGCCGGCACATAGGCCTGGGCCAGGGTGCGGCTGTCGCCGTTGGCCAGCACCTGGGTGCGGGCGGTGACCCGGCCCAGCGGGTCGCGCTGCCAGCGCGTGGTGACGCCCGCGTCCTGGATCTCGCTCAAGGACCCGATGCTGGCCTGCGGCGTGCCGGGGGCGTTGTAGCTGGCGCCGGTGAGGTCGTACCGCCACACGCTCTGCTTGCCGTCCTTGAAGAGGATGCGCGTCAAGCGCCCCGCCGCATCCCGCGTGAGCCCGGTGGTGCGGCCCAGTGCATCGCTCACCTGCGTGGGGCGCCCCAGTGCGTCGTATTGCACGTTGGCCGCGCCGCTGTCGGCCGAGGTCTCCCGCGTGGCGTTGCCCCGGATGTCGTTGGCATACGTGGTGGCCGCGCCCGCGAAGTCCTTTGCGGCCTGCACCGCGCCCAGCCCGTCGTAGGACAGCGAGGCGACCTTGCCCAGGGGGTCGGTGATTTCCGCGACGCGGCCCAGGGGGTCGGTGGCGTACCGGTAGCGCTGGCCCAGGGCGTTCTCGGCGGTGATGCGCTCGCCGTTGGGGCCGTAGGCGTAGCGGTCCACCTGGCTGCCTGCCTTGACGGTTTCCAGCTGGTTGGCGGCGTTGATGCCCCGCTCCTGGCGCCACACGGTCTGGCCCGCGGCGTCTTTGACTTCCTGCAGGATGACGTTGTTGAACAGGTCGTACCCATAACTGCCCGAGGCGCCCCGGTTGTCCTTCCACGAGGCCAGCCGGTGCGCGCTGTCGTAGGCGTAGTCGATCTGGTAGCCGTCGGGCTGCGTCGTTCGGGACCGCTTGCCGATGGCGTTGTACTGGTGGGTCCATTGCATCCCGAGGACCGAGACGTTGCCGAGCAGGTTCCAGGGGTTGTTGCCATAGGCGTACTGGATTTCCAGGCCGTTGGGCAGGAGCTTGCCCACCAGGCGGCCATCGCTGTAGCTGTGGTTGGTGCGCCGCCCGAACGGGTCGGTGGACTCGAACACCAAGGGCGTGTTGCTGTGGTACGTGTTTTCGCGCCGCACGCCCAGGGCATCGATTTCGGCGGTGACCAGGCCGCCCTGGTATTCCCATCGGCGGACGGCGGCCTTGGCTGCGCCGTCGGGCAGGCTGGCGTCGTACACCCGCTCGGTGAGGACGTTGCCGTCCGCGTCGTAGGTGTATTCGGTGACACGGTTGCCATCGGTGACCTTGACCGGCAGGCGGTAGGTGGGGTGCCACTGCGTGGCGACCCGGCGCTCCTGCGCGGTGCCCTTGGCGTGGGTGGCCAGCAGGGGCAGTTGGCGGTCGTTGTCCCATTCGTAGGTGGTCTGGCGGCCAGCGAAGTCCACCTCCGCCGTGACGAGGCCGGCGGCGTTCTGCACCCGGCGGTTGACCGGGCGGTAGGCCAGCCCCGGCGCCGACGAGGCACTGGTGACGGCCAGCGCCTTGTTCTGCACGGTGTAGCCGTACCGGCGGGTCTGGCCGAGCGGGTCCTTCACGCCGACCTGGCCCGAGGCGATGTCGGTGTAGTCGAACTGGTGCGCCAGAGCGTCGCCCGCATGCGCGGCCCGGAGCGTGCGGCCCAGCGCGTCGTAGCTGAACTGGGCGAAACGGCTGCCGTTCTCATCGACGATGGCGGTCAGCAGGAACGGGTTGCCGGTGTCTTCGTACAGGTAGGTCTTCTGGTACTGGTCCTGCAGGCGGGACGACACCAGCCGGTCGCCCACGCCGTCCTGGTAGCTGTACCGGTAGGTGGTGGTTTGGTAGTCCGGCGTGATGATCTTCTCGATCAGCCGCTCGCCCCAGACGAGGGTGAGGGTCTTGCCGAAGGCGTTGGTGATGGTGGTCAGGCGCCCGTAGGTGTAGCCGTAGGTGGTGACCCAGCCGTTGCGCGCCCTGCGGCTCAGGAGCTTGCCGGCGCTGTCGAAGGTGAGCACGGTGTCGTCGCTGGCGTTCCGAAAGCGCCACAGGCCATCGGCCTGGGACAGCATGTCGCTGCGCTGATCGCCCACCCAGTCCTGCTGGGCGCCCGCGCGCTGAAAGCCCCGCTCTTCGCCATTGCCGAAAATGACGGTCGCAACGCCTTCGGACACCCGCAGGCTGATGGCGTGGTTGTGCCCCCACTGGCGGCCGAAGCCCCGGCTGGTGCGGGCGGAGTCCAGCGCCCAGTGGCTGCGGTAGATGCGCACGAAGTCCAGGCTGCCGCCCCACGGGTCCTGGTGGTCCACGATCTCCTGGAAATTCTCCCCGGTGGCGGGAATGACGGGGTCGCCCACGCACATGCCGTCCTGCCCGCCAGGGAACACGGAGACACCCCGGTAGCCGTCGCCGGGCGGCGGCACCGGGGGTGGCGGCGGCGGCAGGGGCGGCGGGGGTGGGGGAGGAGGTGGCGGCGGTGGGGGTGGCGGCGGGGGCGGTGGTGGCGGATCGGGGTCGATCAATTGCTTGGGGCCGCACCAGCCGCTGATTTCGGAGTCGCGCACATCACCTCGGTAGGCGCTCAGGCAGACGCAGGAGAACTGGTCGGTGGCGTAATCGTATTTACCGCGGCTTTCGGTCCAGCCCGCCGGGTTGTAGAGGTATTCGGGGTGCTCGTTCTTGGGACGGTTGCAGATGGGCGCGATGCTGTCGCCCAGTCCATCTTCGCCCTCGCACGGGGCACCCAGCGAAGGCAGCAGTTGGCACCGGTTGCGCCCCCAGATGGACTGCGCGCAGAACCGATGCGGCCCATCGGGCAACGCATCGCACACACCTGCCACCGTGCCGGACAGCACTGTGTAGCGCCTCGCCCCATACTCGACGCCGTACCCAAACGGCTTGCTTCTGTCGATCCCCCCAGCCTCCGCCACGCCCCAATAACCCATGGCCTGCAATGCGATGCAGGCGGCCCAGACAACCCTCATGAATTCCTCTCCCATTTGATGTTGAGTTACGCATTTTATCGACTGCGCAGAAACCCGAACATCGAGATACAGGGAGTTACATTACCCGCGACCTGCACTGAAAATGCGCCAGGCCTTTTGTCTTCACGCCTTCAGATAATCCGATTTTCCGCCCAGCCACCGCATTACATGCCGCTCGGCCAGGGCGGGAAACCGGTCGAGCATGTGCGGTGCCAGTTCCCTCGCCCACTCCAGCAGCACGGTGTCGGTGGCCAGGTCGGCAAAGCGCAGCAGCGGCGCGCCGGACTGGCGGGCGCCCAGGAATTCGCCCGGGCCGCGGATGTCCAGGTCGCGCCGGGCGATCTCGAAGCCGTCGTTGGTCTCGGCCATGGCCTTGAGGCGTTCGCGGGCGGTCTCGCCCAGCCGGCCGCTGTCGTTGGTGGAATACAGCAGCACGCAGGCCGAGGCGGCCGCGCCCCGCCCCACGCGCCCGCGCAACTGGTGCAGCTGCGACAGGCCGAACCGTTCGGAGTGCTCGATGACCATGAGCGAGGCATTGGGCACGTCCACGCCCACCTCGATCACGGTGGTGCTGACCAGCACGCCCATGGCGCCGCTGGTGAAGAGCGCCATGACGGCCTTTTTCTCGGCGCTGGGCATGCGCGAGTGCAGCAGGCCCACCTGCACGGGCGCCTGGCCTGCCGCGATGCCGCCCTGCAGGGCCTCGCTCAGCTCGGCATGGGTGGCGGTGGCGTTGGACAGGTCCAGCGCCTCGCTTTCCTCGATCAGCGGGCACACCCAGTACACCTGCCGGCCCGAGGCGACCTGGGCGGCGATGCGCTCGATGACCTCGTCCTTGCGGCTGTCCGCGATGAGCTTGGTGACGATGGGGGTGCGCCCGGGGGGGAGCTCGTCGATGGTGGATACGTCCAGGTCGGCGTAGTAGCTCATGGCCAGGGTGCGCGGAATGGGCGTGGCGCTCATCATGAGCATGTGCGGCTCCATGCCCTGCCCTTCGAGCTTTTGCCGCAGAGCCAGGCGCTGCGCCACGCCGAACCGGTGCTGCTCGTCGATCACCGCCAGGGCCAGGCACCGAAAGCGCACCTGCTCCTGGATCACCGCATGGGTGCCGACCACCAGCGCGGCCTCGCCGCTCTCCACCAGGGCCAGCATGGCGGCGCGCTCTTTCTTCTTTTGCCCGCCGACGAGCCAGGCCACGCGCTGGCCGCGCGCGGCCAGCAGGGGCTCCAGCCAGCCGACGAGCTTGGCGAAGTGCTGCTCGGCCAGGATTTCGGTGGGGGCCATCAGCGCGCACTGCCAGCCGGCGTCGATGCACACGGCGGCGGCTAGGGCGGCCACCACGGTCTTGCCCGAGCCCACGTCGCCCTGCAGCAGGCGGTGCATGGGCACGGAGCGGCCCAGGTCGCGGGCGATTTCCTCGCCCACGCGGCGCTGGGCGCCCGTGAGGCCGAAGGGCAGCACGGCCAGCAGCTGTTCGGCCAGCGTCAGGCCGCCGTCGCCGGGCGGCGGCGCCTGCAGCACCGGCGCGCGCAACCGGGCCCGTTCGCGCTTGGACTGCTGCTGCGACAGCTGCTGGGCCAGCAGCTCCTCGGCCTTGAGCCGCTGCCAGGCGGGGTGGCTGTGGTCCTCCAGGGTGGCGATGGCCACGTCGGGCGCCGGGTGGTGCAAAAAAGTGAGCGCCTGCCGCAGGTTCCACCCCGGCGCCAGGCCGTTTTGGCCGGGCACGCGGCCCACCGGCGGCTCCACGCCGGGCGGCAGCGTCTCGGACAGCTCCACGCGCTGCAGGGCGCTCACGATGGCGCGGCGCAGGTAGGCCTGGGGCAGTTGCGCGACGGTCGGGTAGACCGGGGTGAGCGCGGCCGGCAGGTCGCCGCTGGCCGTGCGAAAGGCCGGGTGCAGCATCTGCCGGCCCCAGAAGCCGCCCTTGACCTCGCCCCGGATGCGCAGGCGCGCGCCCACGGCCAGGGTTTTCTGGTGGGAGGGGTAGAAGCTGAAGAACCGCAGTTCGCAGGTTCCGGTGCCGTCGTCCACCTGCACCAGCAGCTGGCGGCGGGGGCGCAGCTGCACCTCGCTGGAGACGACGGTGGCCTCGATCTGCACGGTGTCGCCGTCCCGGGCGTTGCGCAGGGGGGTGATGCGGGTTTCGTCCTCGTAGCGCAGGGGCAGGTGCAGGGCCAGGTCGATGTCGCGCACCAGCCCCAGCTTGCGCAGGGCCTTCTGGGCGGGGCTGGGGGCGGGCCGGGCCCCGGCGGGGGTGCCCGGGGCGCCCGGACGCCCGGGCGCGCCTGCGGAACCGGCGGCGGCAGTGGCGGCGGCGCTACGGTCGGTCATGGGAAGGGGGAGCGGGCGCAGGCAAAGCGCAACAAGAGGAAACCGGCATGGGCAGAAAAGGCTAACATGCCAGCGCCGTCGTTCGGCGTTTTTTGCGGACGCACCCGCGTTACCCACTGGTCCCATGCTCAAGCGAATCAGCGTCCAACATCTTGCCCTGGGCATGTACCTGCACCAGTTCTGTGGCTCCTGGATGGACCACCCGTTCTGGCGCACCGGCTTCGTGCTCCAGGACCCCGAGGACCTGGCACGCATCCACGGCACCACCATCGCCGAGGTCTGGATCGACGTTTCCAAGGGGCTGGACGTGGCCTCCGACGTGGCCACCACCTCGCCCGAAGAGGCCGAGGCCCGCCTCGATACCGACTTCAGCCAGCTGCAGGAGATGCCGGACCTGAAGATCCCGCCCGCCCCGCCGCCCGCCCCGTCCCAGCGCGTGCGCTCGCTGGCACCGACCAGCATGGCCGAGGAGCTGGGCCATGCGGCGTCGATCTGCCACCATGCCCGCCAGGCCGTTTCCTCGATGTTCCACGAGGCCCGCATGGGCCGCGCGGTGGATTCCAGCGATGCGCGCAGCCTGGTGCAGGAAATCTCCGATTCGATCACCCGCCACCCGTCGGCGCTCATCAGCCTGGCGCGGCTGAAGACGGCGGACGACTACACCTACATGCATTCGGTGGCGGTGTGCGCGCTGATGGTGGCCCTGGGGCGCCAGATCGGCCTGGACGCCGCCCGCATCCGCACCTCCGGCCTGGCCGGGCTGATGCACGACATCGGCAAGGCGGCGATCCCGCTGGTGGTGCTGAACAAGCCCGGCAAGCTCACCGACGAGGAATTCGACATCGTGCGCAGCCATTCCGAGCACGGCTACCGCATGCTGCTGGAATGCGGCGGCGGCGTGGAGGACGAGGTGCTGGACGCCTGCCTGCACCACCACGAGAAGATGGACGGCTCGGGCTACCCGCACCGCCTGCCGGCCGAGAAGATCAGCCTGACCGCGCGCATGGCTTCGATCTGCGACGTGTACGACGCCGTCACCTCCGACCGGCCCTACAAGCGCGGCTGGGACCCGGCCGAATCGCTGCGGCGCATGGCCGAGTGGACCAACGGGCACTTCGACCCCCGCCTGTTCCAGGCCTTCGTGAAGAGCATCGGCATCTACCCCGTGGGCTCGCTCGTACGGCTGACCTCGGGGCGCATCGGCGTGGTGATGGAGCAGGCCGCCTCGCTGGTGTCGCCGCGCGTGAAGGTGTTCTTCTCCACCAAGTCCGACCTGCGCATTCCGCCCGAGATCGTCGACCTGGCCCAGCCCGGCTGCCCGGAGAAGATCGTGGCCCGCGAAGACCCCGAGAAATGGCGCTTTCCGGACCTGAACGAGCTGTGGACCGGCATGCCGTCAGTGCCGCGCTGACGCCCCGGCCCTGACGCGCCACCGGCCGCCCGCATGCCCCCGCCGCGCGCCAGCAACGATCCCGCGGGTGCCGTGCGCACCTATGCGATGGTGGAGCGCTCCAGCCACCTCGATTTCGACATCCGCGACCAGAGCGGCCGCACGCCGCTCACGCAGCCCCACAAGCACGAGTATTTCCAGATCCAGGTGAACCTGGAAGGCCACACGCAGCACCACATCGGCGGCGTGGCCCGGCCGTTCACCGCGCGCACCCTGAGCTTCGTGCTGCCGCACCGCATGCACTTCGTGCCGCACCCGCCGGGCACGCGCTGGCTGGTGGTGAATTTCAGCCAGCGCTTCCTGTGGCCCGGCCTGGCCGTGGACCCGCTCGATCTGGAAGACGTGCCGCTGGCCCTGGCGCCGGAGCTGGCGCCGTTCCAGTTCCAGGAGCACCTGGACTTCACGTTCGACGAAAGCGCCTTCGAGGCCGTGCAGGCGCTGCTGGACACCCTGCAGCGCGAGAACACGGCGCGGCGCCTGGCCTCGCTGGCGTGCATCCGCGGTGGCCTGCTGCAGCTGCTGGCGCTGACCTGCCAGCGCTGGGAAGGCGAGTTGCGCGCGCTGGCCGCGGCCCAGGCGCAGCGCGGCAGCCGCCGCGCGGCCATGGCCCGGCTGCTGCGCTACCTGCGCGGGGAACTGGCCGGCGACCCCACGCTGGCCGACGCGGCCGAGGCCGCCTGCCTGTCGCCCAACTACCTGGCCCACCTCATCAAGAAGGAAACCGGCAAGACCTTCACCGAGCTGCTGACCGAACGCCGGCTGGCCCTGGCGCAGGAACTGCTGCTGGCCACGGGCGAGCGCATCGGCGAGATCGCGCGGCGCTGCGGCTTTGCCGACGAGGCGTATTTCGCCCGGCGCTTTCGGCAGTGGCACGGCCTGAGCCCCAGCGCCTGGCGCGCGCAGCGGCTGCGCGAACTGCAGGGCATGCCCGTGGCGGTACCTGGTTCCGTCCAAGTCTTGCGCTGAATCGTCCGGGTGCGCCGCGGCGGCGAACCTTAAGCTTTCCGTTGACCAAAACAACGGAGACGCTTTCATGGACCTGAACCGCCGAGACCTTTTGATGACCTCTTCCGCCACCCTGGGCGGCGCCCTGGCCGCAGGCTGCGCCAGCGTGACCGCCACCCCGTCCCAGCCCACGCCGTTTTCGCTGAGCGTGCCGGCCGTGCCCATCGCCGGCAGCCGCGAAGTCTTTCCGGTGCACCGCATCTACTGCATCGGCCGCAACTATGCGGCCCATGCGCGCGAGATGGGGTCCGACCCCACGCGCGAGCCGCCGTTCTTCTTCCAAAAGCCCAACGACGCGGTGCAGTTCGTGCCGCCGGGCACCACGGTGGACCACCCCTACCCCGCCCTCACCCGCAACTACCACTACGAGGTGGAGCTGGTGGCCGCACTGCACAGCGGCGGGCGCAACATTGCGCCGGAGCAGGCACTGCAGCACGTGTACGGCTATGCCGTGGGCCTGGACATGACGCGCCGCGACCTGCAAAGCGACATGAAGGACCAGAAGAAGCCCTGGGAGATCGGCAAGAGCTTCGACCTGTCGGCCCCCATCGGCCCGATCCACCGCACGGCCCAGACCGGCCACTTTCCCAAAGGCGCCATCACGCTGTCGGTGAACGGCACGGTCAAGCAGAGCGCCGACCTGGCGCAGATGATCTGGAGCGTGGCCGAGCAGATCAGCAACCTGTCGCAGGCGTTCGAGCTGAAGGCCGGTGACCTGATCTACAGCGGCACGCCCGAGAACGTGGGCGCCGTGGTGCGCGGGGACCTCATGGTGGCGCACATCGACGGCCTGCCGGACCTCTCGCTGCGCGTGGTCTGAGCCGGGCCGCATCGGCGCCGAGAAGGCATTGGCGGGCTGGCCGGCGTGGCGGTGGCACACTGCCCCGCCATGACCTCTCCTTTAGCTCCCGAGCCCCGCCGCGCACGCGCGGCACGCGCGGTCGTTGCCCTCGTGGCGCATGCCGTCTCCCTGCCCCGCCGGCTGGTCCTGCCGCTGCTGGCCCTGGCCGCCGGGGTGACCCAGGCGGCGGGCCTGCGCATGATCGAGGTGCCTGCCGATGCCCAGGGCCCGGCATTGCGCGGCGCGGTCTGGACGCCCTGCGCCACACCGCCGGGGCCCGTCGGCATCGGCCCGCTCACCCTGGAGGCGGTGCGCAACTGCCCCGTGCAGGGCGCACCGCTGCCGCTGGTCATCGTCTCGCACGGCTCGGGCGGCACCGCCTTCAGCCACCACGACACGGCCGCGGCGCTGGCCGATGCGGGCTTTGCCGTCGCGGCCATCAGCCACCCGGGCGACAACGCGCAGGACCTGAGCCGCCAGGGCCAGCTTTCCGCCTTCGCCACGCGGCCAGCCGACATGCGGCGGCTCACCGATTACCTGTTGGGCGCCTGGCCCGGCCACGCGGAGCTGGACCCCGGGCGCATCGGCTTCTTCGGGTTCTCGCGCGGCGGCACCACGGGGCTCGTGGCCCTGGGCGCGGTGCCGGACTTCACCCAGCGCCCCGAGCTGTGCCCGGCCGGCTCGCCCATCCCGCTGTGCACCGAGATCCGCAACCGCTCCTGGCCCGCGGTGCCCGCGCCGGACCCGCGCATCCGCGCCGCGGTGATCGCCGACCCGCTGAACTTCTTCACCCCCGAGACACTGCAGGCCGTGAAGGCCCCCGTGCAGCTGTGGGCCTCCGCGCTGGGTGGCGATGGCGTCACGCCCGGCAGCGTCGAGGCCCTGCGCCGCGCGCTGCCGGCTACCCCCGAATGGCACGGGGTGCCCCAGGCCGGACACTTCGCGTTCCTCGCGCCCTGCCCCGCCTCCCTGGCCGAGCGGCTGCCCGCCCTTTGCCGCGATGCGCCCGGCTTCGACCGCAGCGCCTTCCATGCGGCGTTCCACCGCGAGGTGATCGCGTTCCTGCGCCAGCAGTTGGCGCCGGCCGGAGCCAGCGGTCCTTCGGCACGCTAGGGGCGGGCGCAGCCGCGCCCAGCACCGCCCCAGGGGCCCATGGGACAATCGCCCGCTGTTTTTGGTCGTTCTTTCCTTGGAACGGGCCCGTCCGGCCCTCAAGCCCCCATGCCTGCCAGCCCCCGCACCTTCACGCTCAGCGATTTCGACTTCACGCTGCCCCCGCAGCTCATTGCCCAACACCCCGCCCCCGAACGCAGCGCCTCGCGCCTGCTCGACGGCCGCAGCACCGAGCCGGCCGACCGGGTCTTTCGCGACCTGCCCGGGCTGCTGCGCGCGGGCGACCTGCTGGTGTTCAACGACACGCGCGTGGTCAAGGCCCGCGTGTTCGGCGAGAAGGCCAGCGGCGGCAAGCTGGAACTGCTGATCGAGCGCGTGCTGACCGGCAACGAGGTGGTGGCGCACATGAAGGTGAGCAAGAAGCCCCTGCCCGGCGCCGTGGTGCACCTGGCGGGCGGGTTGGCCGGTGGCGGCTTCGACGCCACGCTGCTGTCGCGCTGGCCGGAGGACGACGGCCCGCTGTTTCGCTTCGCGCTGCAGGGCCCCGCGGGCGAGACGCCCTACGACCTGATGGAGCGGCACGGCCACCTGCCGCTGCCCCCCTACATCGAGCGGCACCAGGAGGGCGGCGACGACCCCGATGCCGCCGAGGACGCGCAGCGCTACCAAACCGTCTTCGCCCGGGCCCCCGGCGCGGTGGCCGCCCCCACGGCGGCGCTGCACTTCGATGCGGGCGTGCTGGCCGACCTGGAGGCCCGCGGCGTGGAGCGCGCGAGCGTCACGCTGCACGTGGGCGCCGGCACCTTCCAGCCCGTCAAGACCGAGAACCTGGCCGAGCACCAGATGCACAGCGAGTGGTACGAGGTGCCCCTGGCCACGCTGGCCGCGCTGGAGCGCTGCCGCCAGCGCAGGGGCCGCGTGGTGGCGGTGGGCACGACGACCGTGCGCACGCTCGAATCGTGGGCCCTGAGCGGCCAGGCCACGGGCGACACGCGGATCTTCATCACGCCCGGCTTCGGCTTCCGGGTGGTGGACGTGCTGGTCACCAATTTCCACCTGCCCAAGAGCACGCTGATGATGCTGGTGAGCGCCTTCGCGGGCTACGAGCACGTGATGGGCCTGTACCGCCACGCCATCGCGCAGGGGTACCGCTTCTTCAGCTACGGCGACGCCATGCTGCTGCAGCGCCCGCAGCCGGCGCACTGAACGCGGGCCGCCCGCGCCGTGACGAACCGCTCCGAGACGCCGCCCCCACCGCTGCACGCCCTGCGCAGCCGCGGCGCCGCGGTAGCGGGCATCGGCCTCACCGTGGGCGCCTGCGCGTGCTTCGCGGTGCTGGACGCCACCACCAAATGGGTCAGCGCCACCGTGCCGCTCTTCATGGCGCTGTGGCTGCGCTACCTGTTCCAGGCGCTGCTGACCACGGTGTTCGTGCTGCAGCGCGAAGGCGTGGCCGTGCTGCGCACCACGCAGCCGCGGTTCCAGGCGCTGCGCGCGGTGCTGTTCGCCGCCACGAGCCTCTTCGGTTTCATCAGCATCCAGCACCTGCCGCTGGCCGAGTTCACCGCCATCGTGGCGGCCACGCCGCTGTGCGTGACGGTGGTGGCGGCGCTGTGGCTGCACCAGCGGGTGAGCGCGCCGCGCTGGGCGCTGGTGGTCCTGGGGCTGGCGGGCACGCTGGCCATCATCCGCCCGGGGGGCGAGGCGTTCACCTGGGCCATGCTCTGGCCGCTGTGCCTGCTGGCCACCGGCACGGGCTACCAGGTCATCAGCAGCAAGATGGCAGGGCACGAGAGCCCCGCCACCACGCAGCTCTACACCGGCTGGCTGGCCGCGGCGCTGGTGTCGGTGGGCGTGCCGTTCGCCTGGACCGCCATCGCGGACCCGTGGCTGTGGGTCGGCATGTTCGCCATGGGCCTGTCGAGCGCCGTGGGGCACATGCTGCTGCTCAAGGCCTATGCGCGCACCACCCCTGTGACCATCGCGCCGTTCCTCTACAGCCAGATCGGCTTCGCGATGCTCGCCGGCTGGCTGCTGTTCCGCCATGTGCCGGACGCCTGGTCGCTGGCCGGCATCGCGGCCATCGTGCTCAGCGGGGCGGCCAGCGCCTGGCTCACGGTGCGCGAGACGCGCTGAAACGCCGGTTGAAAGGGTTTCGTGGCCGTTGCCCTAGTGCTTATTGCCCTGGATGCTATTTATTTAATAGCAAATCAAAACGCCGCGGCATGCCCGTCCTTGCGCGGGTCCGAGCCCGCGATGTAGATGCCGCCCTCGCGCAGCACGAGCTGGGCGCCGCCGAAGGCGAATACGCCGTGGCCCGACTCCACGGTGACCTCGTGGCCGCGCGCGCGCAGTTCGGCCAGCACGGCGGGATCGAAACCCGGCTCCACGGCCACGCCCCGGCCGCCGGTGACGCGCCAGCGCGGCGCATCGGCGGCGGCCTGCGGGTTCTGGCCGTAGCGCAGCACGCGCAGCGCCATCTGCACGTGGCCCTGCGACTGCATGGGGCCACCCATGACGCCGAAGGCCATGCGCGGCGTGCCGTCGGCATGCATGGCGAACGCCGGAATGATGGTGTGCGAGGGGCGCTTGCGCGGGCCCACCTCGTTGGCATGGCCCGGCACCAGGCTGAAGCCGTGGCCCCGGTTCTGCAGGCTGATGCCGGTGCCCGGCACCACCACGCCCGATCCGAAGCCCATGTAGTTGGACTGGATGAACGACACCATCATTCCCGAGGCATCGGCGGCCGCCAGGTACACCGTGCCGCCGCGGCGCGGCGCGCCATGGCCGGGATCGCCGGCGCGCGCCGGGTCGATGCGCAGGGCACGCTCGCGCAGGTAGGCCGGGTCCAGCAGGTCGCGCGGCGCCACGCGCATCGCGTCGATGTCGGCGTTGTGCTCGTACAGGTCGGCCAGCGCGAGCTTCATGGCCTCGATGCTGGCATGCACCGTCTCCACGTCGTCCACGGGGCGCGTGCCGATGCCCACGGCGTCGAGCAGCCCCAGCGCGATCAGCGCGGCGATGCCCTGGCCGTTGGGCGGGATTTCATGGACGACCGCATCGCCGAACGGCTGGCTCACCGTGCCCACCCAGTCGGCCTGGTGCGAGGCGAGATCGTCCTCGGTCATCGCGCCGCCATTCGCCTGCGCGTGGGCGGCCATCTGGCGGGCCAGCGTGCCGCGGTAGAAGGCCTCGCCGCTGGTGTCGGCGATCAGCTCCAGCGTGCGGGCATGCGCTTCGCTGCGGAAGATCTCGCCCGCGCGCGGCGCCCGCCCGCCGGGCATGAAGCACTCCGCGAAACCCGGCTGCGCACCCAGCCGGTCCGCCCCCAGCGCCCACTGCGTGGCGATGATGGGCGAGACGGGAAAGCCGCCGCGCGCGTATTCGATGGCGGGCTGCGCCAGTTGCGCGAACGGCAGCTTGCCCAGCCGCTTCGACAGCGCGACCCAGGCCGAGACCGCGCCGGGCACGGTCACGGCGTTCCAGCCGGATTCGGGAATGCCGCCGCGCTGGGCGAAGTACTCGGGCGTCCAGGCCGCCGGCGAGCGGCCCGAGGCATTGAGGCCGTGCAGTTCCTTGCCATCCCACACGATGGCGAAGCCATCGCTGCCGATGCCGCAGCCCGTGGGTTCCACCACCGTCAGCGCCATGGCCGTGGCAATGGCCGCATCCACCGCGTTGCCGCCGGCCATCAGCATGCGCAGCCCGGCCTGGGCGGCCAGGGGCTGAGAGGCGGAAACGATGTTGCGGCCCATGACGGGGCTGCGCTGCGAGGCGTAGGGCTGGCCCCAGTCGAGGGCGGTGGCGTTCGGTGGGGGCGCTTGGGTCATGTCTTGTCTCCTTGGGTTGGGAAAGGCGCTCGGGGCGGGCTCATTGTTCCAGGGTGATCTTGCGCTCGCGGATCACGGCGGCCCAGCGTGCGCTGTCGGCCTGCACCATGGCGGCGAACTGCGCGGCCGTGCTGGGCCGGGCCGGCTCCACGCCCAGATTGGCCAGGCTGGCGATGACGTCCGGGGCCTGCATGGCCTTGGCGAAGGCCTGGTGGATGCGCTCCACCAGCGCGGGCGGCGCACCGGCCGGCGCGTACACGCCGAACCAGGTCACCGACGAATAGCCGGGCAGGCCGGACTCCGCCAGCGTGGGCAGCTCGGGCGCGAGCGCGCTGCGCTGCTGGCTGGTCACGGCCAGGGCCCGCAGGCGGCCGCTCTTCACGTGGGGCATGCCGGTGGGAATCGAGTCGAACAGCACATGCACCTGGCCCGTCGCCAGGTCGGCGATCGACTGGGCCGTGCCCTTGTAGGGCACGTGCGTCATCTCGATGCCGGCCTGCGCGCTGAAGGCCGCGGCATTGAGGTGCACGATGGTGCCGTTGCCGCTGCTGGCGTAGTTGAGCTGGCCGGGGTGCGCCTTGGCGTAGGCGATCAGGTCCGCCACCGATTTGACGGGCAGCGAGGGCGTGACCAGCAGCACGCTGGCGGCGTCCGCCACGTGGGCCACGGGCGTGAAGTCCTTGCGCGGGTCATAGGCCAGGCGCGGCATGAGGTGGGGCGAGATCGCATGCGTGCTGCTGGTGGTGAGCAGCAGTGTGTAGCCGTCGGCCGGGGCCTTGGCGGCCTCGGCCGCGCCGATGGTGCCGCCCGCGCCGGGCCGGTTGTCCACCACCATCTGCTGGCCCAGGTCCTGCGACACGCGCTGCGTGACCACGCGCGCCACCAGATCGGTGGCCCCGCTGGCCGGAAACGGCACGATCACGCGCACGGGGTGGCTGGGCCAGGCCTGCGCACAGACCCCGCCGGCCGTCGCGGCGAGCGACAACGCAACGAGCAGGCAACGGGTGAAATTCACGAATCGCATGGGGCACTCCGATCGGGCACGCGGCAAAAGGGGCCATCTTAGGAACCGGTGCGCCCGCTGACCAACAGCAATTCGGCAAAGACCTTTGCCGCAACGGCAAAGCACTCGATACTTTGCACCTTCCCGAGCAAACCCCTGAGCCCCTTCAAAGCCCTTCGCGCCCTTCTCCGCCATGCGAGCCCACCTGCTGCAAGACACCGCCCTGCGCTACTTCCTCGAAGTGGCGCAATGCGGATCGCTGACCGAAGCCTCCGCCCGGCTGCACGTGGCCGCATCGGCCCTGAGCCGCCAGATCGCGGGGCTGGAGGCGCAGCTGGGCACGCCGCTGTTCGAGCGGCACCCGCGCGGCATGGTGCTGACGGCGGCCGGCGAGATCCTCGCCACGCATGCGCGGCGCACCGGGCTGGACGCCGAGCGCGCGCTGGGCGAGATCGGCGCGCTGCTCGGGCTGCGTGCGGGTCAGGTGCGTCTGGCCACCTCGGATGTGTTCGCCAACGAACTGGTGCCCCGGCTGTGCGTGGCGTTCCAGCGCGAGCATGCGGGCATCCGCTTCACGGTGACGGCGCTGCCCACCGCGCAGGTGCCGGAGGCCGTGCGCACGGGCGTGGCCGACATCGGCCTGTGCTTCAGCCGCGCGCCGCAGCCCGGCATCCAGGTGGCCCACCGCCAGAGCGCGCCCGTGCTGGCCATGCTGCCGCCCGGGCACCCGCTGGCCGGCGCCAGCCGCGTCAGCCTGGCGCAGATGGCCCGGTTCCCGCTCGTGCTGCCGCCCCAGGAAACCATCGTGCGCCAGATGATCGACATGGCCTGCAGCCGCCAGGGACTGCAACTGGAGCCCGTGCTGGTCAGCAACCACGCCCGCACCGTGCTGGAGTTCGTGGCGCATGGCGGCGGCGTGTCGGTGTCGAGCGAAATCGCCACACGCCATGCCGTGGCCGCAGGCGCCATCGTGGCACGGCCCCTCGGCGACCCGGGCATGGACCTGCGCGACATCGAAGTGCAGACCCTCGCCGGCCGCGCGCTGCCCGTGGCTGCGCAGGCCTTTCTGGAGCGGTTGAAGCAAGAGTTGCCGGGGCTGTGACGGGCTGCGGCACCAGGCGTGCGGGATCAGAGGCTCTGCCGTGCGATGTGCGCTGGGTGACCAGACCTGGGGCCTGCCCCTCGGATGCGGTGCGAACGGGCTGCAAAGATCAGCCCTGGAGGCGCTTTTGCAGATCCATCAGCACCTGGTCCGTCAGTGCGCCACGGTGCACCGGCCCCAGCAGGGCGGCATTGAGGGCTTCCCATTTGGGACCGAACGCTCGCTGATCCGCTGTCTTGACATGCACTGCGGCCAGTTGATCGGGAGAAATGCTGGCGATGGCATCGGTCCCTGCCACGCTCTTGGAATGAAAGTGCACGTAGAGCGGCGCTGCCGGCTGCCCGTCCGACAAAGGCTTCACCGCAAGGCACACCTCGAACAGCGTGCCGTGGTCGCCATCCGGATCGCCGTCGGACGGCAGCTTGCGGACCGCCCCGTCCGGCACGGCCTCGCCGGAGTTCAGCAGCATCGACACATGGTTTGCCCTCGGCAGCGCGTATTGCTTCACGAGATCGATCTCGAACGCACTGACCTGGTCGTGCAAGGTCTGCACCTGTGCAGCACGCTGGGTCCTTCGTGTCCTGCATCATCGACGCCGCCAGGGCGAAGAAGTCGAAGCGCGCTCCGGACGGCGCCGCTGGCGGCTTGCGGAATGGGTGGACGCGTGCTTGCGCCAGTTCGATGCAGACCTGCTGCGCCACCGACAAGCCGGGCTTCGAAGCCGCGGCAGCCGATGCCCCCTTTGCAAAGCGTGGGGGCCAGCCCAGCCCTCACGCCGTGGCTACTTCTCGGCGTGCTGCTGGCGAAACTCCCGCGCTTTCCCGAAATGCCCGCAGCCGATGAACGGCACCGGCGGGCGCAGCGCGGACAGCGGCGAAGGGTGGTTGGCCGTGAGCACCAGGTGGCCCCGGTCGCCCGGAATCCACATGCGCTTGGACTGGGCGTGCGAGCCCCACAGCATGAACACCACCGGCCGATCGCCTTCGGCCACATGGCGGATCACCGCGTCGGTCAGTTCCTCCCAGCCCTTGCCGGAATGGCTGGCGGCCTGGCCCTCTTCCACCGTGAGGCAGGTGTTGAGCAGCAGCACGCCATTTTTGGCCCACTTGGCGAGGCTGCCGCCCGGCTCGGGCCAGGCGGGAAAAGGGGTACCCAGGTCGCGCTGCATCTCCTTGAAGATGTTGCGCAGCGAAGGCGGCAGCTGCACGCCGGGCGCCACCGAAAACGCCAGGCCCTCGGCCTGCCCGCGGCCGTGGTACGGGTCCTGCCCCAGGATGACCACGCGCACCTGATCGGGCGGGGTCAGCTCCAGCGCGCGCAGCGGCCGGGGCGGGAAGATGGCGGCGCCATCCGCCAGCCGCGCCTTCAGGAACGCCAGCAGCGCCTGCCCCCGCGCGCCGGCGAAAAAGGCATCCACCAGGGGCTGCCATCCGGGCGCCACGGGCCAGTCGGCAGGGTCGGCGCTGTGCAGTTGGGTCGACGGCGCCACGGAATCATTCATGCTCAAAACAGCCTTCAGCGCAATAAAATCTATGGCATATCGCTATTAATTTAATAGCAATCCAATGTCAGGCAAACAGCTTGGCCAAGGCCTCGCCGGGCTCCGGCGCCCGCATGAAGGCCTCGCCGACCAGAAAGGCGTTCACGCCCGCATCGCGCATCTGCCGCACGTCGGCGGGCGAGAGAATGCCCGACTCGGTCACCAGCAGGCGGTCGGCCGGCACGTTCTTTTGCAGTGCCAGGGTGGTCGAGAGCGACACATCGAACGTGCGCAGGTTGCGGTTGTTGATGCCCACCAGCGGCGTTTTCAGGCGCAGCGCCCGGTCCAATTCGGCGCCGTCGTGCACCTCCACCAGCACCGCCATGTCCAGGCTGCGGGCGATGGCCTCGAAATCGGCCATCTGCGCATCGTCCAGGCAGGCCGCGATCAGCAGGATGGCATCGGCGCCCATGGCCCGCGATTCATAGATCTGGTAGGCGTCCACCATGAAATCCTTGCGCAGCACGGGCAGCTGGCAGCTGGCGCGCGCCTGCTTCAGGTAGTCGGGCTGGCCCTGGAAGAACTGCCGGTCGGTCAGCACCGACAGGCACGCCGCACTCACCTTGCCGTCGCCCTCGGCATAGCTCTGGGCGATGTCGGCGGGAATGAAATCCGCGCGCAGCACGCCTTTGGACGGGCTGGCCTTCTTGACCTCGGCGATCACCGCCGCCTGGCCCTTGGCTATTTTTGCGCGCAGCGCCCCTTCGAAGTCGCGCGTGAGCACGCGGCTTTCCGCGTCCGCACGAATGGCGGCCAGGGGCGCTTTCTTTTGCGCCGCCGCGATTTCTTCGCGCTTGACGGCAATGATCTTGTTCAGGATGTCGGACATGGAAGGCAATCAGGGAATGGAAAATAGGGTCAGCGCATCGGGCGCAGCGGCTCGCCAGAGCGACGAATGTGAAGGCGCTCGGCCAGCATGTCAACGCAACGATCCAGCTGTTGCAATTGTTGATTCCAGGCCGCCTGGCGCACGGCAGAAAACGTAACAGAGGTCAGTTGCGCCACCGGGCCGCGCCGCACATGGCGCAACTCCAGCACAAAGCAGGTGCCGTGCGCGGCGCTGCTTCCGACGTAGCAGCCCAGGCTGTGCTCCGTGGCATTCAAAACGATGGGAAGCTGATGGCCCTGCCCCACCGCCATGATGCGCAACTGTTCGAAGTCCACACACCAGCCGCGCCACCGACGCTCCTGGCGAGCCAGTGCCCAGATGGCTGCAGCAGCCAGCACGCCGGTGACTACCGCCACCCCCCAGGAAATCGGTGGCGCGTCCAGACCGGGAACCTGCATGGCCTTCCAGCCCAGAAACAGCGCAACAGGGCCCAGCATGGCGGCATACGCCCATGGGCCGCGCGGCGGGTTCAGGGCCTCGGGCAACAACAAGCGCTGCACTCGCGGCAGGGCCAACGCCAGTGCTTCGACGCTGTGGAGCGGGCCATGCTCCACCCGAGGCGGCTTCGTGAGGTCCTGCGTCATGGCATGGCGAAGTTGCATCGACCCGTGCGCATCAGCGCGCCGAGCAAAGCGCAGGCGAGCGCCTCGGCCACGCCCGGTGGGCTGCGGTCTTCGGGAATGCCGCGACAAAGCGCGGCATCGACCTCGGGAGGCCGAGGGCGCCGAAGTTGGCGCGGCAGCACCACAACATGGGGGGCAATGCCTCAGGCCGCCAGCGCATGGGTGCGCGCGACGAGTTGCTCCAGCTTGGCAAGGGCGGCGCCGCTGGCAATGGCGGCGCGGGCGCGGACGATGCCGTCCGCGATCGAGTCGGCCACATTGGCGGCATACAGCGCCGCGCCGGCATTCAGGCAGACGATGTCCTGGGCCGGGCCGGGCTGGCCGCGCAGCACGCCCAGCAGCACCTCGCGCGACTGCTCGGGGGTGTCCACCTTCAGGGTCCGGTTGCTGGCCATGGCCAGGCCGAAGTCTTCGGGGTGGATTTCGTATTCGGTGATCTCGCCCTTTTTCAGCTCGCCCACCAGCGTGGCTGCGCCCAGGCTGACCTCGTCCATGCCGTCGCGGCCATAGACCACCACGGCGTGCTCGGCGCCCAGGCGCTGCAGCGCGCGCACCTGGATGCCCACCAGGTCGGGGTGGAACACCCCCATGAGGATGTTGGGCGCGCCCGCCGGGTTGGTGAGCGGCCCGAGGATGTTGAACAGGGTGCGCACGCCCATTTCCTTGCGCACCGGCGCCACGTTCTTCATGGCGGGGTGGTGGTTGGGCGCGAACATGAAGCCGATGCCGACCTCGGCGATGCAGCGCGCGATGGCCTCGGGCGGCAGGTTGATGTGCACGCCCAGCGATTCCATCACGTCGGCGCTGCCGCTCTTGCTGGAGACACCGCGCCCGCCGTGCTTGGCGGTCTTGGCGCCGGCAGCGGCGGCCACGAACATCGCGCAGGTGGAGATGTTGAAGGTGTTGGCGCCATCGCCGCCCGTGCCCACGATGTCCACCATGTGCGTGGTGTCCGGCACGTGGACCTTGTTGGAGAACTCGCGCATGACCTGCGCGGCGGCGGCGATCTCGCCGATGGTTTCCTTCTTGACGCGCAGGCCGGTCACGATGGCCGCCGTCATCACGGGCGACAGTTCGCCGCGCATGATGAGGCGCATCAGGTGCAGCATCTCGTCGTGGAAGATTTCGCGGTGCTCGATGGTGCGCTGCAGCGCTTCCTGGGGGGTAATGGACATTCCGTTTCCTCGAATGAAGCTCAGGCGCCGGGACGCTCGGAGAGCGCAAGCCGGATGCCGAAACCGATGAACATCGCACCGGCCACGCGGTCCAGCCAATGCATGCCTCGCTGGATCGCACCCTGGCGGCGGGCCATCCAGGCCGCCGCCAGCGCCCAGCCGGCGTTGACCGGAATGGCGTTGATGTTGAACAGCACGCCCAGCAGCACGAAGGCCCAGGCCTTGTTCTCGGTGCCCGGCGCGATGAACTGGGGCACGAAGGCCAGAAAGAAGATGGCCACCTTGGGGTTGAGCACGCTGGTCCAGAACCCGCCCAGGAACACCTTCTTCAGCGAAGCTGGCGCCGAGGGCGCGGCGCGCGCGGCGGCCAGATCGGCGCCACCGGCCGCGTCGGCAGGGGCCTTGGCCCACAGCATGCGAACGCCCATCCACAGCAGGTAGGCGGCCCCCACCCATTTGAGCGCCGTGAAGGCCGTGGCCGACGCGGCCAGCAACGCCCCCACGCCCACGGCCGCCGCGGCGATGTGCACGAAGCACCCGGCCGTGATCCCGAAGCCCGCGACGAGCCCGGCGCGCACGCCGGATTTCAGCGCGTTCGTGACGATGTAGAGCACGTCCGGCCCGGGCGTGAGGTTGAGCAGCCATCCGGCAGCGATGAACAGGAGCAGTTGGTGCGTCTCGATCATGGCCGCGCCTGCAGGAAGTTGCGCAGCATGGCGTGGCCGTGCTCGGTGAGGATGCTTTCCGGGTGGAACTGCACGCCTTCGATGTCCAGCGTCTTGTGGCGCACGCCCATGATCTCGCCGTCGTCGGTCCAGGCGGTCACCTCCAGCACGTCCGGGCAGGTGGCCCGCTCGATGGACAGCGAGTGGTAGCGGTTCACGGTGAACTGCTCGGGCAGGCCGGCGAACACGCCTTGTTGGGTGGTGGTGATCACGCTGGTCTTGCCGTGCATCAGTTCCTGGGCCCGCACGATGGTCCCGCCGAATGCGGCCCCGATGGCTTGGTGGCCCAGGCACACGCCCAGGATGGGCAGCTTGCCGGCGAAGTGGTGGATGGCGGCCACCGAGATGCCGGCTTCTGCCGGCGAGCACGGCCCGGGGGAGATGACGAGCCGGTCGGGCGCCCGTGCGGCGATGCCCTCCAGCGTGATCTCGTCGTTGCGGTACACCTCGACCTCGGCACCCAGCTCTCCGAAGTACTGGACGATGTTGTAGGTGAAGCTGTCGTAGTTGTCGACCATCAGCAGCATGGCTTTGACCTCTTGAATGCTTGGGGTGCCGGGCCCGGCCCCCGTTGGGAAATGCACCCCCGTCACACGGCGCAGCCCGGTCCGGGCGAGTCCGCGGCTGCCGAGGCAGCGGGGGGAGACTTTTTTGGGATGCGCGCCCGCGCGGGCGCACCAGGGGTGTCAGTTCGCAGGCTTGCGCCAACGAAGGGGGAAGGGTGCCGCCAGGCAAGGACGCGGATGAGGCATGGCGGCGATTATCACCTGCCTGCCCGCCCCGCCGTGCAAAGGACGGATTCGCGGGGCGCCGGCCCCTGCGCAGCCCCTCAGCCTCCCTCAACGAGCCCTCCGGCGCGCCGCGCTCACACGCCACGCCGGTGCCCGCCGCACTTCGCATGGCCGCAATCCGCATCGCATACAAAGCGTTTACATACGCTTGCCACGCGGAAAGTCGGAACCTCCGCGTTGGGTCCTGCAACCGCCCCCTTTCCGTTCCGAAAAGGCAGATTGCCGTCCAGTGCATTTCTTCATCAACTGCAAGGGGTCAATCCATGGGTGCGATAAAAAACGCGTTCAAGTCAATCGCGAAGGGCATTGAAAAAGCCGTTCAGGGCGTAGGGCAAATCGCCAAAGGCCTGGTCACGCTCGATCTGAAAGGGGCGGCGGCCGGTCTCAAGAAGCTGGGAGAGGCGGGCGGAGACATCGCCCGCGGCGCCATCAACCTCACGCCGGCCGCATTGGCGGCCAATACCTTACTGGACGGGGCGCTCGACAAGGTGCTCAAGAAGGTGCAGAGCGTCGCCCAGAAGGTGGTCGACACCGCCGTGGACAGCGTCGAGGGTGGCCTCACCAGCATCAAGAAGGGCGCCGTGGGCCTGGCCAAGGGCATTGCCAAAGGCAACCTGTCCCAAGCCCTGAACGGCATCAAGGACCTGGCGCTGGGCGCCATGGAAACCGCCTCCAATTTCGGGCCTGGCGGCATCGCCAAGAACGTGGCGCGCCTGGCGGTGGACTCCACCATCGACCTGGCCACGCAGGAGGTCACCAAGGCCGCGTCCAAGGTGCTGGACCCCAACGGCACATCGCTGCTGGGTGGCCTGGCCGTGGACACGATCAGTGCAGCCACCAGCGGCGGCCTGAGTTCCTCGCGCGCGGGCCGTTTCGCCGATGGCGAGAGCATCCGCAAGGGCGCCAACGACCTGCCCGACACCCGCTCGACCGGCCTGCGCCAGAACGGGGACGACCTGTCCGGCATGTCCCCGACGGGCTTCCGCCAGGGCGCGCGCGATGCCGCCGAAACCGCGGCCCGCGATGCGGTCGATACGGTCGTCCAGAGCACCATCGACAAGCTGATGCTCAGCCTGCAGCAGACGCTGGACCCCAACAACGACTCGAACGCGGTCGGCACCGGCACGAACCTGGTCGGCGGTGCATTGCAGGACGCCGCCAGCACGGCCGTGCAGACCCGCGGCCGCCGTGGCACGGATGGCTCGCGCCATGCACAGGGCCCGGACGAAGTGCCGCCGCAGACCCGCCGCGAGGCCGTCAAGGAATCGGTGCAGAACTCCGTGCACAACGCCGTCGACATGGCCATCCAGGCCGCGGTGCAAGCCGCCCTGTACACGCTGCTGCCCAAGCTGGGGCTCGACCAGAACAGCGCGCTGGCAGCGCTCGGCCAGGGCGTGCTCGAGGACACGCTGTCCAACGTGAGCAGCCCCCGCAATGCGACAGGCCTGAAGTCGGGCAGCCGCCAAGTGGCCTCGGACCTCAAGCAAGGCCTGCAGAACTCCATCCAGGAAAAGCTGCTCGGCGTGGCGGACCAGGCCATCCAGGGCATCGTCGACCAGGTCATGGCCAAGGGCCTGCAGGGCCTGCAACCGACGGGCGGCGCATCGTCGCCGAGCGCGGGCGGCGTGGGCAGCCAGCTGGGCTCGGACCTGCGTGCCGGCATCCAGGACCGCATCCAGTCCGTGGTGAAGGACGTGATCAGCGGCGTGATGCAGTCGGTGATCGACACCGCCAACCAGGGCGTGGCCGCCGGCCTGTCCCTCGGCAAGGGCCTGCCGCAGTTGCCGCAGCTGCCACAGCTGCCCGCCAGCGCGAACGAACCCCGCGTTTCGATCGACATGCACATGCACATCCGCGCCTGACGCGGACGCTTCTTCCTCACTTCTTTTGAAAGGCAATGACCATGGACGACTCCAATGTTCACGAAGATCCCATCGCCGCCTTGGCCGTCTCCCTGGTCAACGCCATCCGCGAGAACCAGCTGGACGAAGCGGAAACCATGCTGGAGGAGCTGAATGCGCTCAGCCCGGACACCGAGGAGTACCTGATCTTTCCGGTGCTCATCGCGATCCAGCGGGGCTACACGCAGGAGGCCCTTCAGTACCTGAACACGCTGGGCGAGGACACCGCCCCGGAACTCAAGGCCCTGTGCCTGAACATCCTGGGCGATCCCACCTGGCACTACCACGCGCAAAGCTGCCTGGAAAGCGGCGACGAGCACGTGCGCAAATCCATGCGCGAGCTGCTCCAGCTGGAACCCGAGATCGCTGGCGATCTCGCATAGGACCGCCGCCATGCTGAAGCTCACTCCCCAGGCCGACCTGGGCGTGTTCTACGACGCGGATTCAGCCCGCTACGCGGCGGGCTGCGCCCAGGACTACACGCAGACGGTCACACGCGACGCCTTCGCCGCGTTCTACGCCGAATGCCCGTCCATCGGATTCGAGTCCGATGGCGCGCCGATCGGCGGCATCCTGTTCGATGGAGAACAGGCCCACATCGCGGTGCTGCCGCGCTACCACGGCCTCTGGGCCCTGCTGCTCAAGCCGGCACTGCAGTGGCTGTTTTCGCTGAAAGCCGACATTCTGGTCGCGGTGGAGAACGACAACCACCGCTGCCTGCGCTTCATGGAGCGCCATGGCTGGCAGCGGATCGAGGCCCGCGGCGACGACATCATCTACCGCATCACGCCGCAGGGCGGCCTGCGCAAGACCGAGTACCCGCGCCCCCACCGCAACGGCGCGCCGGCCGCGCGTGCGACGGGCCCCGCCTTCTTCGGAGCATCGCCATGCCTTCACCCTCAATGAGCGCCGCCGAGCGGCAGCCGCCCCAGGCTTGGGGCGCCGGCGCGCACCGGATCGTTCCCCATGACGGCGCGGGCGTTCGCCTGCGGCTCGTGTCCATGGTCCAGCCGCCCATTCTTCTGGACGACGGGTTTCCCCGCTCTTCCGGGCTCTGGGTGTCCAGCAACCTGTTGCTGCCCGGTTGCGAAAGCGCTTTGACGCAGCGGCACATGGCCGTGCAGGGCCTGCTGGTGCGGCTGGAAGCGCTGGCAGGCCAGGAGGGGCGCGAATTGAACCGCACCCTTCGCCTGTTCTCGGACAACCGGCTTTCGCAGGTGCACGCCAACAGCGCGGACTTCGAGCGCCTGAGCGCTCCCAGCGGCCTGTCGGGCCCGGCCGCGCACCCCGCCTGCGGCGACGCGATCGCGTGCATCGACGAAGAGCGCGAATGGCTGCTGGTCGATGCCCAGAAAGGCTTTCACCCCGGAGGCATGGCCCCTTCGGCGGCACTGATCGCCTCGCTCGTGCGGCTGGCCGAGGTGCCGGTGCATGCGCGCCGCCGGCTGGTGGACGCCGGCGACCCCGCGGGCACGATCGAGGCGGCCAAGCCCCTGGTGCTCGAAGCCGCGCGCGCATTGGTGCAGCAAGGACTGGGCGACACGAAGGTCCAGCTGTCGGCGCAGGCCATCGCATTGGCCGAGCATCTGAGCCCGGCCCATCTGATCCAGTGGCTGCTCACCGATGCGGCGCTGCCGTTTCGCGACCAGGCCCTGCCCGCCTGACCCCCGTGGCCCGGCACCCACCGCAGGGTTCCGGGCCCCAGGGCAGGCTGCTGCAGGCCGCACCCGATCCACGCGGTACCGCTGTCCCACGGTGGATTTTGAGGGTCGCGAAGAACAGCGTTTGCCCATCCATTCCGTCTCGAATCCCGAGACACCTTTCTCCACCCTGGCAGGGAGCGTGGCCGGAAACCGCCGCCTCCGCTGCCCACCGAAAGCAGCGTCCATGAACACCACGGTCAACGGCTACACAGCCTCTCTCAGCATCAGCATCGGGCGCGCCCAGCCCGGCAAAACGGCGGGCAACACGGCCGCGCAGACCAAGGAGGCCGCAGCGGCCCTGGCGAAATACATGCACCAGAACGGCATCGACACGCAGACGCCGAATGGGCTCTACGGGCTGGCCCGCAACACCTCCGGCCAAACGCCCGAGGACGTCTCGGAAGCGGCGAATTTCATGCTGACCCATCCGGACATCTACGCGCTGCTGGACCCATCGGGCGGTGACGGTACCGCGGACGTCTCCAGTTTCGACTTCGCGGCGCGTGGCGGCTACGACGCGCAACTGCAGGACAGTGCGCCAGAGAGCGCGGTGCCCATGAACGAGCAGGCCGCCTCCGGCGCCATCGCGGCCTTCATGCGCCAGAACCATGTGCCGTCCATCGACCCCAACACGCTTTTCCAACTGGCCAAGCGGCCCAACAGCGACACCTCGCCCACCGTCTCGGCGGCGGCGAAGTTCATGCTGCAGAACCCCGAGTCCTATCGCCAGATCGAGACGAACGACGGGGGCGCCGCCGACGGCCTGTCGGAATCGGACGACTTCGAGGCGGCCGCCCAGGGAGCCCTTTCGGGGCTTTCGTCGCCCCGACCCGCCGGCGGCTCCACGCTGCAGCCCCTGGCCGACCAGGACCGTGTGGCGCCGGTGGCGCCCCGCGCCCAGCAACGGTCCGCCCCTGCCGAGCCGCCCATGGACGCGCAGGATGCCTCCCGCATCCTGGCGGATCACATGCTCCAGGGGAACGCCTCGCCGCTGGCACGCCTGTTCAAGCCCCAGGCGATGACACCCGAACGGCTCTATCAACTGGCCGAGGGGGGCAAGGCCTCTCCCGAGGTGGCGGCGGCCGCGAAATTCATGCTCCAGAACCCCGATGTCTACCGCGCCATCGAAACCCATGACGTGCCTGGCGCGGACGGCAAATCCGGCGTCGGAAACCTGCTGGCGGCCGCGCGGGGCGAGGTCCCCGGCGTGGGCGGCCAGGCCTCCAGCGCCTTGGGCAACGTCCTGCAACTGCTGCGGCAATTGCTGGCGCAGCTCCAGGGCCCGACCGGTCAGCCGCAGCCGACGCAGGCCCAGCCGATGAACGGCCAGAGCGCGGCGCGCGTCCTCGCCGACCACATGGTGCAGGAAGCCGGTGGTGCGCTCCATCTCTTCGGCAAGCGCTTTCTGCCCAAGACCCAGCCCATGACCCCGGACCGCCTGTACCAGTTGAGCCAGGGACAGGGCAAGGTAGCCGAAGCCGCGAAGTACATGCTCCAGCACCCCGACACCTACCGCGCGATCGAAACGCGCGACGTGGCCGGTGCCGACGGCAAGTCCGGCCTGGGCAACCTGCTGGCCGCCGCCCGCGGCGAGATCCCTGCCGTGAAGGGCGCAACGGACTCCCTGGACAGCCTGCAAGAACTGCTGCAGCAACTGTTGAAGCTGCTGAAGGCCCATGCAGAGCCGAACCCGCCCCTGGACGGCCAGAGCGCGGCACGCATCCTCGCCGACCACATGGTGCAGGAAGCCGGTGGCGCGCTCCATCTCTTCGGCAAGCGCTTTCTGCCCAAGACCCAGCCCATGACCCCGGACCGCCTGTACCAGCTGAGCCAGGGACAGGGCCAGGTGGCCGAAGCCGCGAAGTACATGCTCCAGCACCCCGACACCTACCGCGCGATCGAGACGCGCGACGTGGCCGGTGCCGACGGCAAGTCCGGCCTGGGCAACCTGCTGGCCGCCGCCCGCGGCGAGATCCCCGGTGTGCAGGGCCGGGCCGGCGGCTCGGCACAAGCTCTCCTGCCGCTGTTGCAACTGCTGCTGCAGCTGCTCAAGGCCACCTCGAACACCCAGCCGCCACTGGATGGACAGAGCGCTGCGCACACCCTGGCCGATCTGCTGCAGCAGCAAGGTGGCACGATGACGCCGGACCGCCTCTACCAGCTGAGCCAGGGCCAAGGCGAGATCGCCGACGCCGCGAAGTTCATGCTCAAGAACCCCGACATCTACCGTGCCATCGAGACGCACGACGTGGCCGGGGCCGACGGCAAGTCCGGCCTGGGCAACCTGCTGGCGGCCGCGCGAGGCGAGATCCCTGGCGTCGAAGGCGGCGCGGCGCAACGCACCGCAGGCGCGAGCCGCTCCGTGCTCGATGCGCTGCTGCAACTCCTGCAGTTGCTCACGGGCCAGGGAACCGCGCAGTCCAACGGCGCTTCGCGGCCCACCCGGCCCGTGCAGCCATCGCAGCTGGACGGCCAAGGCGCCGCACGCATCCTGGCCGACCACATGCTGGGTTGCCACGCCGGACTGCTGGCGAAGGCTTTCGGCGGCAAGGACATGACGCCGGGCCGCCTCTACCAGCTGGCCGAGAGCGGCACGGCATCGCCCCAAGTCGCCGCAGCCGCGAAGTTCATGCTCCAGAACCCCGACACCTACAAGGCCATCGAGACCCACGATGTACCTGGCGCCGACGGCAGATCGGGTGTCGGCAATCTGCTGGCCGCCGCGCGCGGCGAAGTGCCTGGCGTGGGTAGCACGCCGGCTTCGAGCGCCGGCATTCTCCAGTTGCTGGCCCAGGTGCTTCAGGGCCTTCAGTCCCGTGAGCAGCAGCGCGTGGTGCAGATCGAAATGCGGGTGAGCGTGAGCGTCCAGGTCTCCGTCAAGGCCTGATCGATCCTTCGAAGACGCAATGGGGACGGTGGCCTGGGCAATGCCCCAGGCCATCGTCCTTTTTTCTTGCCCGCCGCTGCCGAGCGAACGAAAAAAAGGGCCGGCGATCATGTCGCGGCCCTCGGGGAAATCAGGAAAATCAGCGGGTGGCGGGATACCTGTCCAGCACCTTGCGCACGTAATCCTGCGTCTCGCGAAAAGGGGGAATCTTGTAGCCGTGCCGCACGACCGCCCCCTCGCCCGCGTTGTAGGCGGCCAGGACCAGCTCGGTCTGGCCACTGAACTTGTCGGCCAGAAAGCGCAGATAGCGCACCCCGGTCTCGACATTGACGGCGGGCGTGAACAGGTCGGCGGAGGACGGCGCGCCAAAGCGCGCAGCCGTGGCCGGCATCAGTTGCATCAGGCCCAGCGCGCCCTTGGGCGATCGGGCGTTGGGCGCGTAGGCCGACTCCACCTCGATCACGGCCTGGACCAGGTGGGGGTCGATGGAATGGCGGGTGGCGGCCGACTCGATCACAGGCCACAGCGCTTCATGGCGCCAACGGGGCGTCACCATCGCCGTGGGCCAGACCGCGCCGGACGGCGCGGCACCGGCGGTGCGTGGGGCCCGGATCACGCGCACGCTTGCCACGGCGGCCGCGCTGGCCGCGGGATCGTCCGGAGGGTCGGGCAGCTCGACCGCCCGGCATTGCCCCACGATCGCCGGATAACGCTTGGCAATGTCGAACGCCACGCGCACCGGATCGGACTCCGGCCCCTTCACCCAGCAGTCGTAGGCGATGAGTGCGTTGGCGCCACACGCCTGCAGCGCCGCCGCTGCCACCAGCGCATGGCGCTGCCAGCGCACCATCACAACAGGCCCAGGTGGCGCAGCACCGGGGCACGGCTGGCAAAGAAGCAGCGGGCGCTGTGCGCCAGGCGTTCGGCCGGCATCTGGCCCTCGCCCTCGCCTTCGAACCGGGCCCGCATCGCCTGGACCATTTCGTCCGCGGTCTGCGCGCCCTGGCAGGCGGCACGGATCTGCGCCATGGCGAGCGGCGACCAGCCCATGGCCTGGCCGCTGGCGGCGCAGGACAGGTAATGCAGTCCATCGTCGTCCGGCCGCTGCATGACCGCCTTGTTGAAGCGCTGCACCGATTCCCGAGCGCTCTCACGCAGTGCCACGGGCAACGCGGGATGCACTTGGGCTTCGTTTTCCAGCAGCATCAAGGCATCGACGATGAAATCCGCGCCCAGCGATGCCAGCTCGGGCCGGCGGGCCAATTCGCGGGCGGTGGCGGGGCCTTCTGCCAGCGCGTCCAGCAGGCGCAGGGCGGTGGCGCCGTCCACATGGTCGGCGGCGCCATCGGACAACGGGCTCTCGCGGGTTTCGCTGCGCGCGGTGGCCAGGATCCAGGGCCTGTCCAGGCGGAACTGCGCATGCTGCTGCGCGCTGGCCTGGGGAGCGCCCCGGGTGTACAGATCCCAGCGGAAGGACCGGTTCACCGCGAAGTCGCGCAGGGTCTCCCGCAGCACCGGGTCATCGACCCCCCGCAGCAACTCCCGCGTGGCCGGGGGCAGGATGGCCGCATCCACCTGCTGGGACAGCACCGCGGGCGCTGCGAACTCCAGCCCCGCCTCGGCCATCTCGGCGGCGACCTGGTGAAAGTGCATGGGGTGCCAGTCGGGATTGAAATACTCATGCGCAGCGTAGTGCGGATCGAGCCGCCGCAGCCCGTACAGGCGCGCCTGCACCGAGAGGTCGTCGGAGAAATAGGCGGGGTTCACCTTGGCGAAATCGTCGAGGAAATCCAGCGTTTGCGACAACCGCTCGATCGGCGTTGCGCTGACCGGAACCTGGCGCAACCCATGCAGGTTCACCAGTTCGCGCAACGGCATCTGCGCGGCCCAACCGGGCAGTGCGTTGTGGCTCACGAACACGACGCCTCCCGGACGCAGCCGCTCGGCGATGAAACGCATCACCACCTTGCGCAGCGACGGCGAGATCCAGGAGTACACACCGTGCATGGAGATGATGTCCATGGGGGGCAGGTCACGATCGAGCAAGGTCTCGAAGGCGTCTTCGAACACTTCCACGTTCGACAGGCCCGCGTCCCGGGCCAGTTCGTTGGCATAGGCGACGTGATGGGGGTTGAAGTCGTTGCCGTAAAAGCGCATGTGCGGAAAGCAGGCCGCATGCGCCACCAGCGGCAGGCCGAACCCCATGCCCAGCTCGAAGCAGTTCAGGGGGGCCGACAGGTCGGGGCCGCACACGCCGCGGGACTCCAGGGCCACGCTCATCTGCGCGGGCGAGAGGGCGCGGTAGTAACCGCGGGTATAGGGTTCGCTGCGCACGTCGAGCACGGCGGGCTGGGGTGATTTCATCGGTCTTCCTCTGAGCGTTGGGACGGTGACAGGGCGTGTGCACCTTCGCTTTTCGCGAAAGGCACCAACGGCTGCGCCCATTGCAGCCGCAACGCGCGGCCAGGCCGGTCCAACAGTCGAAACGATGGCCGGAAAGGCGAAGCAGAGGCGCCATGTCGCACCCTGCCCGCCCCGTGCCGGGCTTACCGACACCCCTACCGGTGCCCTTCGTGACAACCCTGGCGACGGGCCCTGAACCACCGAAATCATGGCCTTCGCGCCGCGGGCCGTGTCTTCGCCTGCGGTGCCGCGACGGCGGTGGCCCCCACCTACTCTTCGTTTGCCAGACAACGAACCGGAGTACTGCGTTGAAGTCCACCGCCCCCATCCCTCGCAAGCCATCCGCCCCCTCGGCCTGCGGCATGGGAGCCGTTCAGCGCGACACCCTCGCCGCCGTGCTGCTCGCCCTGTCTCTCACCGGGTCCGCTCTCGCACAGCCCTCCATGGGCTACATGAAGATGTCCCACCAGTTGGGCAGCCTCTCCAGCATTTCCGCCTCCGCCAACCCTTTCGCCGTTCCGGCGGCGGACCGCACCCAGGGCGATGCCGCCGTGGCCACCCGGCCCGTCACGATGCCATCGGCCCGGGCCACATCGCTGTCCGCCGCGCAAGCCCTGCCCTTGCCACCCAGCGCCATCGAACCGGCGGCCTGGGAGAAGGGCCGATTCGTCTACCGGGCGGAAAACAAGCGGATTGCGGACGTGCTGCAGGACTTCGCCGCCAGCCGCGGCACCCCAGCCATCGTGGCCGACGGGGTGGACGGCGTGGTCAACGCCAACTTCGATCTCAAGCCGCGCGAATTCCTCGACAGCGTCTCCCGTGCCTACAACCTGTTGTGGTACCACGATGGGTCGGCGCTGTACTTCTATCCGGGCCGCTCCATGCAAAGCCGCATGTTCCGCCTCAAGGGTTTCAACCGGGAACAGGTGGCGGAGCTGCTGCAGTCGTTCGACCTGGGCGACAAGCGCTACCCCATCCGGTTCAACGAGGCCAGCAGCACGCTGTATGCGTCCGGCCCGCCCCGGCACCTGGAACTGGTGAGTTCGGCCCTCGAAGCACTCGACGCGGGTGTGACCGACAACAACGCCCGTACGGCGCGCGTCTTCTCGCTCCAGTTCGCCTCGGCAGGCGACCGGGCCGTGGGCAACACCACCGTGCCGGGGGTCGCCTCCATGCTGCGCAAGCTCTACGGCGAGCGCGAAAAGGAAGGCGCCAGCATCGCCCCCCTGGTGCGGATGATGGACAAGGACACCGACAACACGCGCAAGAAGCTCGGGGCGTACATCCCCCTGCCTTCGGCCAACCAGTTCCTGCCCCCGCTTCCGCGCGCCACCAACCAGGACGCCAGCACACCGGCGTCGGATCTGCGGCCGCTGACGCCCCCTGCGAAGAACCCCGAAGAAGACAACCAGCCGCGCTTCGAGGCCGACGAGGGCACGAACTCGGTCGTGGTTTTCGGTCGCGCCGACCGCATGGCGGAGTTCGAGACCCTGATCCGCCGGCTCGACCAAAAGCCCCAGCTGGTCGAACTGGAGGCCACCATCATCGAGGTCAACTCCGATAGCGTGGATGCGCTGGGCGTGAACTGGACCTTGCGGGGGAGCGACACCAACATCAGCATGAACCTGTCCAACAGCCTCATGCCTGCCGCGGCGCTGGGCACGATCGTCGCCGACGCGGGCCGCCATCTGCTGGCCCGCGTGAACGCCCTGCAGGGCGAGGGCAAGGCCCGCGTCCTGTCCAAGCCCTCCGTCATGGGCGTCGCCAACCGGACCGCCGTCATGCGCGAAAAACGCGTGGCAACGGTGCGTGTGGCCGGCAACCTGGAAGCCAACCTGTTCCAGATCGAGGCCGGCACGCTGCTGGAGATGACGCCGCAGGTCACCCGCATGGACGGCAGCAACAACATCAAGCTCACGCTCTACATCGAAGACGGAGCGTTCGAGACGAACGTGGTGGACCAGATCCCCATCGTGAAGAAAACCGAGATCCGCACCGAAGCCCATGTGCGCGAGGGCGAGAGCCTGCTCATCGGGGGCATCACCGTGGAGTCGGAGCAATCCCAGAACAACGCCGTTCCCGGGCTTTCCAAGCTGCCGCTCGTGGGCGGGGCATTTCGCAACAACGAGCGCCAGACGCAGCGCACCGAGCGGCTTTTCCTCATCACGCCGCGCCTTCTCAACAACGGTTCGCCCGCCGCCCCTGTCGCCTTTTTGAACGAGGTTCGCAAGCCATGAAGCAGCTTCGCATACTGACCGGCCAGCATGCCGGCGCACAGATAAATTTGACTTCAACGCGCTACCTGATCAGCGCGGAAGACGCAGCAGATATCCAGCTCACCGACTGGACTTCGGATGCGATGTTGATCGAAGCGGGAGAGGACGGAATGATTCAGTTCGCGCTGTCGCCACAAGGCTCTGCACCGGCATGGCTCCCCATGGAGGACTTCACGCCCCATCGCATGGGTGACATCGTGCTGTGTACCGGCCCCGGCAACGCCACCTGGCCCGCCAGCGTCGATCTGATCGCCCGTCTCAGCCAGATCCCCGTGGTCGTTCCCCAACGCCGCAAGGTGTCGCCGGTGGTCCTTTCGGCGGTGGTGGGAACCGCGCTCATGACCGCGGCGCTGAGCGCGGCCGTCGCGCCGTTGAGCCCCTCCAAGAAGGATCGCCCCGCCACCGACTCCGTCGCCCGTGAGGCGGCGCCCAAGGAGCCGCTCCTGGTGCGGGTTCAGCGCGCCCTGGCGACGGCCCCGGTCTCCGGACTGGAGGTGATTGCCCAGGCGGATGGCGTCATCGTGCGCGGCCTGCTGGCCGAAGCCTCGGATGCCGACACGGTACGCCAGCTGCTGGCGCCCTTCAAGTCGGAACGCATCGTGCACGCCTATGCGACGAGCACCGAGGTGGAGCAAAGCATCGCCGACGCGATTGCACGCCCGGGACTCCGTGTCCACCACCTGGGTGAAGGGCGCTTCAACGTCACCGGCGACACGCAGAACCTGTCGGCGCTCAAGGACAGCGCCACGCGCATCGCGTCCGACCTGGCACCGCTGGTCAAGCGGATCGACGTGAGCGCAGCAGAACTGCCCCCTGCAGGCGTCAAGCGCATGAGCGCGCTGATGAACACCGGGGACCTGCAGTACGTACAGACACGCGACGGCGTGAAGCACCTCTCGCCGCCGAATGCAGAGAGCCTGGCCGCCAACGACTGGTCGGTTTCCCGTTAACCCTTCACCCAACGAACGCCAACACCATGACTGCTTCCAACGAATCCATCATCTTCAGCGACCTCGCCAACCTGGACCAGGCGCTCACCGAGGACAAGAGTGGCGACCGTGCGCGGGCCATGATCCGCTACTTCGCGGAGATCGCGGATGAGAGCAGCGCCATGCTGAAGTCCACCCAGGTGGACGCCGAGCGCCAGCTCGTCACGCAGCTGATCCAGGCGTTCTACGCGTCGCAGCGCGTGATCCAGCGGATCTGGGAAACCCTGCACGGCACCACCCTGGCCGTCTGAGACACAAGGAGCCCCTCCATGCTGGTCCTCGAAGCACCCACCGCGGCCAAGAGCGCATATCCGGTGATCTACCGCAACCTCATGACCGTGGGCTTGCTGGGCACGATCTACCGGGTGGGCGAAGACGCGCAAACCATCCACTCCACCGTCGAGATGACGCTCGAAGATGCCCACGGCTACTCGCTGTACCGCACCGTTGCCATGGCGATGGCCGGCCAACTGGGCGAAGCACGGGAGGCCCTCGCAGCGCGCATCGAGGAAGAACCTCAGAACGGCGAGAACAAGATCGCCATGGCCGTCGCGATGCTCTTTGGCGGCGACCGGGGCTGGCGCTACTGGATCGACAACGTGCTGGCCACCCACGCAGACCAGGAGGTGCGCGAAGCCGCCTTCGGGGTGCTGAAGTACGTGGGCCAGCAAGGCCGGGGGGTCTCCCTCCACTGAACCGAAATTGGCATGGCGGCATCCGGCCGGCATGCCTCAACGAATGGGGGCCGCGCGGTGTGGCCTTCAGCAACGCGGAATGTTCCGCACTTCACCTGGGAATCCAAACATGTCCACGAGCAAAGCAGACGGCGATACGAAAGCCCTGATGGGCCGCATGCAGCAGCAGCAGAACAACCAGAACGCGATGACGGCACTGCAAGCCGAACTGAGCGAACAGCAAGGTAAGAACGCTGTCGTCTCCAACATGGCCGATGCGTTCCAAAAGAACTCCAAGGCCCTGTCGGACAAGCAAGCGCAAGGCGCGGGCTAAAGCGGCATCGCGCCATGGGCGCCAACGCTCATGGTGCTGCACCTTCTCTTTTCCAACGTTCAACTTTTAAAGGAATTCAATCATGTCGACGAGCAAAGCAGATGGCGATACCCGTGCACTGATGGGCCGCATGCAACAACAGCAGGACAACCAGAACGCCATGACGGCACTGCAAGCCGAGCTGAGCGAGCAGCAAGGTAAGAACGCCGTCATCTCCAACATGGCCGATGCGTTCCAGAAGAACTCCAAGGCCCTGTCGGACAAGCAAGCGCAAGGCGCGGGCTGATGCTGCATCGCGCCATGGGCCGCACCGCTCATGGCGCAGCACAGCCTTTTACTTTTTCCCTCACAGGAGAGCCCCCATGGTCAACAAAGCAGATGGCGACACCAAGGCCCTGATGGCCCGCATGCAGCAGCAGCAGGACAACCAGAACGCCATGACGGAACTGCAAGCCAAGCTGAGCGAGAAGCAAGGCCGCAACTCCGTCATCTCCAACATGGCCGACGCGTTCCAGAAAAGCTCCAAGAGCATGACGGACAAGCTTGCGCAGGCTGCGGGATGAAGCGATCGGATCCTCTTTGGATCCAAGGCGTTCCCCCCGCGCATGGATTGCAAGCCTGTCCGCAGCCGCCGCAGGCCATGCCACCTTTCATCACCACGATCGTGACCCTTCTGGCTTGCGCTTCGTACGTCGTACTGGTGAGCGCCGAGGCGGACCATCAACCGACGCCGGCGCAGGGCTGTACGCGAGCCCAGGCCGTCTATGCAGAAGAAACAGGAGTGTTTTTATGAACCCGAAATTTGAGCGCAAGGAATTCGTTACCGCGCTGATCAAACTGGTCTACCGGACCATCGCCCAGGGCATGAACGACGAGGCGTCGGACATCCTTGCCGGAATCCGCACGGTGCGCCCCAAAGTGGCGGAGCTGGACATGATCGACGGCTGGATTTCCTTCCGGCGCGGGGCCTACCGCGAATGCATCCAGCTCGTGCGCACCCTGGAGAACCACCCGGAACAGTGGGGTTCCGCGAAAGCCATGATCGCCAACTGCCAATACATGCTGGGCGATCGCGGCTGGGAGATGACGCTGAACGAGCTGGAGCAAGGCAACGCCGGCCCGGACGCACTCGAACTGGTCAGCGGCCTGGTCATCAACCGGGCCCGGGCCGCAGGCACGTTCCAGGAAACCACCGAGGCACCCAAGCCCGCCGAGGCCGCCAGCGTTTCCGCGTTCCAGATGCCTTTCATGTTCATGCGCGCCTGACACCCCTTCATTTCCGGAGAATCCACCATGGACCCCATCGGCAGCATTGGCGCGGCATCCAGTTCCCTCATCGTCGATCAGGCGTCCAGCCCCTCGATGAACATGAGCGCCGTCGCGGAAAAATTCGCCCGCATGATGAAGGACGCGCCCCCGCTGTCCTCCGTGGAGACCGAGAGCCCGTCCACGCTGGGCAAGATGCTGATCAATCAGGACGAGTCCATCCGCAAGGAAATCCAGGACACGGCGGCGCTCATGCAGGCCGCGATCCAGCAGCCGCCCGGGGTGGACCTGACGGCGTACCAGGTCACTCTGATGTACCAGTTCGCCGGCACCCACTTCCAGGTCCAGGCGATGAGCAGCCTTGCGCAAACCGCCAAGACCGGCCTGCAGACGCTCATGCGCAACCAATAACCCCCTTCAGCGAAGCACCCATCATGGCGCAATCCCTCTGCTCCCGCGCGGCGACCTACCGCCAGTTCGCGCGCCGCGCGCTGATCCCGTTGCTGCTGTTGCTGGCCCTCACCGGCTGCAAGACGGACCTCTACACCAAGCAGACGGAAACCGATGCCAACGACATGGTGGCCGCCCTGCTGGAAAGCGGCGTGCAGGTGAGCAAGGCCACCACGGATGCCGGCAAGACCTGGAACGTGCAGGTCGACCAGGACGATGTGGTTCGCTCGCTGACCGTGTTGCGGTCCTATGGCCTGCCCCGCGAGCGCCACGTCACGCTCGGCGAGATGTTCAAGAAGGAAGGCCTCATCTCCACGCCGACCGAAGAACGGGTGCGCTTCATCTATGGTGTGGCCCAGCAGCTGGAGGCCACGCTGTCGCAGATCGACGGCGTCGTCACCGCACGGGTGCACATCGTGCTGCCCAACAACGACCCCTTGGCATCCTCGGTCAAGCCGGCCAGCGCCTCGGTCTTCATCAAGTACCGCGAGAGCGCCAATCTGGCAGGGCTGGTCGCCGGCATCAAGAACATGGTGGCACGCAGCGTCGAAGGGCTGGCCTATGAAAACGTGACCGTCACACTGGTGCCGGGCATGCCTTTGAGCCCTGCCGTACTGAAGGAAGAGTCCAACAACAGCCTGTGGATCGGCCTGGCCGCCGTGCTGTTCGTCCTTGCCGCGGCGGGTGGATGGCTGGCCTGGAAGCGCCCCGCATGGCTGCCAGCGCCGCTGCGGCGCAAGGAAGCCAGCGCATCGCAACCCGCCGCCGATGCCGCCAAACCCATCCCGGTGTCGACCACAACGGCCGCGGGAGCCTCGGCATGACGCCCCTCCCCGAAACGGACAATGGCCTGGGGCAGCGGCCATGAGCCGGGCCAGCCAACTCGCCTCGCTGGCGCAGGCGCTCCAACTGCGGCTCGAAGCCCTGCACGAAGGCATGGACCCGAGCTGGCGTGCCCCGCTCGGACTGGCGCAATCCGCCCAGGACTGGGACCAGGGGGCCGTGGGACAGCGCATGTCCATTGCGCTGTATGAACGCAGCTGCGGCCCCCTGCCCCCCCTGCCCTCCCTGGACCACCCCGCCAGCCGTCTCGCGCTGATGGACCGGAAAAAAATGCTATCGCGGTTGTGCGCTCTCGCGTTGCTGGGACGGCCCGGTGTGCTGCGCTGCTGCGTCGAGCGCACATCGCGGGCCGCGCTGCAGCAATGCCTGGGGCCGGCCTACGGCGCCTTGCGCGGCCTTCAGGAAGGCACGCCCGTGCCCAGTGAAGTTGCAGCGTGGACGCCCCTCGCGTGGGCCTGGGTCGGTTACCGCGAGCTGGTGCGGGAAGGCGTGTGGCCCGACCGGGGGTTGCGCCGGCTGGCCCGCTTGTCCCTGCCCCTGTCGAGGCAAGACGAGCCCCGCGCCCGGCATGTGCCGGCGGCACTCAGTCCGGCCCATGCCCGACTGGAGCGTCTGGAATCCCTGTTCGAAGGCACACCATGCTGATCTGGTCCAACCCGAGTGGCGCCCACCTGCGCACCGATACCGGCATCCTCCGGGCCCATGAAATCCCCACGGTGACCGGCGTGCTGGGGCTGCTGGAGAGCGTCCGAAATGAATGCGCCGCCATCCGCGAGGAAGCCCAAGCGCAGGCACTGCACACCGCCGAAGAAGCCGAACAGTCGGCCCAGGCCCTGCTGCAGCAAGCGCGGGAAGAGGCCGAAGCCCTGGTGGACGAGGCCCGGCGGGAGGCCGCTGCCGAGCGGGAACTGGGCTACGCCCATGGCGAGCGCGAAGCGGCCGCGCGGTGGCACGGCCGCTTCGCGCAGCTCAAGGCCACGCATGAAGCCGCCTGGCACGCCATGGACACCCAACTGGCCGGCGTGGTCGCGCTGGCCGTCGAGCGCATCGTGCAGTCCGAATCGCGCGAAGCCCTGTTCCGGCGCGCCCTGTGGACCGTGAAGGATGCGCTGCGCCAGGCGGGAACGGCCAGCCTTCGCGTTCACCCGGACGAGGCCGACGCGGCACGCACCGCCATTGCCTCGGCCGTGCGTGGGCCGAACGAACCCGAGGTGCGCGTCGAAACCGATGCATCGCTCGCGCTGGGCTCCTGCATCTTCGAATCCGACATCGGCCGGCTCGACACCAGCCTCGGCGTGCAGCTCGCTGGTGTGCGCTCTGCACTGGAGCGGGCCACCCGGTTGGCGATGGCCAATGCTTCGCAGGAAGCCAGTACGCCGCCAGACCCCGAAGAGATTGAGATCGAACCTTTGCATGAGGTCCAGCCGCCGTCCGCCCACGAAGCCACGGAGTGGCTGGAGGCGTACGAGGCCGAAGCCGAAGAGGCGGAGGAGCCTCTCTTACCCGAGGACCCGCTGGACACCGAAGAGCCGGTGTCCGAGCAAACCCTGGTATCCGTTGCACCGCCTCTGGCCCAGAGGGCAGACGCTTCGCCCAACTGGTTCTCATCCGCCAAGCCGTTGGAAGACGAAGACGATGCGACGGACTGGCTCGAAACCCTGGACCCGATGAACGGGACGGCCGGCGACGGCGATGACTACGAGGAAAAGCACCATGCTTGAAGTCTCCGGACTGCCCCAATGGATGGAGCAGGAAATTGCCTCCGCGACGATCGTTCGCCGCAGTGGCAAGGTCGTCGAGGTGATCGGCACCTTGATGCGCGTGACCGGCCTGGACGCCAAGCTCGGCGAGCTTTGCCATGTGCTCGATGAAAGCGGTGGCTTGCTGCAGGCCGCCGAGGTGATCGGCTTTGCCAACGGCCAGAGCATCCTGTCGCCGTTCGGATCGATCCTCGGCGTGCGGGGCGGCTCGGCGGTGGTCGGCCTGGGCGAGGTGCTGTCCGTCCCCGTGGGCCCCAAGCTGCTGGGCCGGGTGATCGACAGCCTGGGCCAGCCCATCGATGGCAAGGGCCCGCTCGATTGCCTCGAGCGCCGCCCGGTGTTTGCCCTTCCACCCACCCCGATGGAGCGGGAAATGATCGAGCACCCCTTGCCCACCGGCGTGAAGGCCATTGATGCCCTGCTCACCCTGGGCGAAGGTCAGCGCATGGGCATCTTCGCCCCGGCGGGGGTCGGCAAGAGCACGTTGATGGGCATGCTGGCGCGTGGCACGGAGTGCGACATCAGCGTGATTGCGCTCATCGGCGAACGGGGCCGCGAAGTGCGGGAATTCGTCGAGTTCATTCTGGGCGAAGAAGGCATGGCGCGGTCCGTGGTGGTGTGCGCCACCTCCGATCGGTCGTCCAGCGAACGCGCCAAGGCGGCCCACGTGGCCACCGCCGTGGCCGAGTACTACCGGGACCAGGGCCTGAAGGTGCTGCTGATGATGGACTCGCTCACCCGCTTCGCCCGCGCGCAGCGGGAAATCGGCCTGGCGGCGGGCGAGCCCCCCGCGCGGCGCGGCTTCCCGCCCTCGGTGTTCGCCGAGATTCCCCGCCTGCTGGAGCGGGCCGGCATGGGTGCGGTGGGCTCGATCACGGCGCTTTACACCATTCTTTACGAGGACGAGAGCGGTGGCGACCCGATCTCCGAGGAAGTACGAGGCATCCTGGACGGCCACATGATCCTGTCGCGCAAGATCGCGGCGCGCAATCAGTACCCGGCCATCGATGTGCTGGGCAGCCTGAGCCGCGTGATGTCGCAGATCGTGCCCAAGGACCATCAGCAGGCGGGTGGGCACTTTCGCCGCCTCATGGCGAAATACGACGAGATCGAACCGCTGGTGCAGATGGGGGAGTACAAGCCCGGCAACGATGCGCTCGCGGACGAGGCCATGCAGAAAATGCCCCAGATCCTGGATTTCCTGAACCAGGCCACATCGGATCTCTGGGATTTCGACCGATCGGTGGGCACCCTGGCACAGGTGGCCAACGGCTGACCCCACGGCCCACCGGCCGGGATCGGGCCAACGGTCAGGCCAGGCGTCGGGGCAAGAGACCGGCGAGCGAGGCGATGGCCATGCGGCCCACGCCGGGCGCCGTGCGCAATGCGAACCGCGTTGCCTGCCCCAGCAGGCCCAGCGGGCGCACGTGGCCGTCAACCATGTCCCGCCACAACAGTGCCGTCATCAGACGCGACAGATCGATGCCGAGGTAAAGCGTCGCCAGCGCCAGGCATGCCACACGCCGGGCATAGCCCACACCGAACGCACGGGCCACATCGGAGGCCACATGGCGATGTCCGACCTCTTCCTCGCAATGCCAGCGCCACATCCGCGCCTCACGGCCATCGCCCTGCAGCCAGGCCGTTCCCTGCAGCACCTGCGCTGAGAGCAACGCGGTCAGGTGCTCGAACGCCTCGGCCAGTGCCAGGCGCATCGGCAGCGGCAGACCGGCCAGGTCCTGGACCGCCGCCGCGACCCGCCCCTCCAGCTTGGACACCGGCACGCCGGCCTGCGCCAGGCGCTCGTTGTAACGGCGATGCGCTCGCTGGTGGGTGGCTTCTTCCCGCACGAAGCGCAGGGCCTCGTCACGCAGTGCGGGGGCCGACACGCCTTGCCCGCCGTCGGCCTGGAGCGCGTCGGAGATGGCATCGATCACGAAGGCTTCGCCGGACGGCAGCAAAAGCGACAGGGCGTCGAAGAACCGCGTGCGGAACAGGTCCCCATTCCAGGGCACCATACGGGCGTGCGTCGCGGTCAAAGCAGCGCTCCAGCCCAGTGCGTGGCACGTCGCAGCACCGCAAACGGCAGAATGCGCCACAGGGGCCATGCTGCCGCGAGCGGCACGGTGCCACGCAGCAGGACGCCATGGTCCAGCGAATCCGCGTGCGGGAAATAGTCCGGCCGCACGCCGACGATCTCGCGGAAGCCCTTGCGGTGGTAATACCGCAGCTGGGCATCGGCCGGCAGGCCGCCGCGGCGCGAATGCACATAGGTGTCTGCATCGGGCGCAAGCCCTTCCTGCAAGGCGCGGCGCAGGCCGGGCACCGGCGATCCCAGATAGATGTCGCGCCAGCCATGCCGAAGCGCGTGGGGCCAGAAGAATCGGATCAACTGGCAGGCCGCCTCCGGGTCCACGCTGGTCAGGCTGATCCCGAAGAGGCTGCCGCCAGGCTGCGCGTCGCCCGGTTGTCCCGCGCAATCGTGCCAGGAACGGGCGGCCACCAATGCCTCACGGCAGGCCGGTTTCATGAAAAGCGATGCCAGCGCCTCCCCTGTTTTAGGGCAGAACGCACCTACGCACAGATCGGGATGCGCCAGGATGCGACTTTGCAGAGCTGCTTCGTCAGCGGCTTGCTCCGGCGTCCATTGCCGGGCTTCCAGGCGGAGCAATTGCGGAATGTCGTCCAGACCCAAAAACCGCGCACGGGGCCGGCTGGCCACCCGTGAAACGCTCTGGGGCACCATGGCTGGCGAACGCGCTCTGCGCGATGGCAACCAAGAGCCCGCTGGCGCGGTGCGCCGAATCTGCATATCGAAAGACATGGGGCCGGATGATCGCCAGCCCGTGTGAAAGGCTGATGACACCCCGTGCAATCGGCCACCGCTGGCCTGACCCGCTCGCTTGTCGGTCGATCGCTTCGCATGCCGGCTGCCTGCGCTGGGCATGGCTGCCTACCCTGGAGGCATCCCGATCAACGCGAGAACGCCATGAACAGCCTTATCCTGAAAAGCCCCCCTACAGAACTGCGCCCGGTAGCGGGCGGCCTCTTGGCCTGGCTGAGCGCCAAGGCCTCCGGCGCCCATCGCCTGCGCCGCGCATCGTCCCGTCGCATGGGTGGCGCGTCCTCGGCGCCTGCCGCAAAGCAAGCAGCCGCCCGGCCGGCCGAGCAATCCGTGCGGGACCTGTCCGAGGGGCAGGCTGGCGTGCCGGTGGTGCGTGGCACACAGGGCCTGCTCGATATTTGCGAAGACGGACTTTTCCCCGGGTTGCGCAAGATCGTGCTGCGGGGCGAGTTCAGCGACGCGGATCTGCAGCACCTGCCCGGGTCGCTCGAGGAGCTGGAACTGCTGCATTGCAAAGGCATCAGTTCCGCAGGCCTGGCACAACTTTGCCAATTGGATCTGCGCTCGCTCACGGCCCGCCATCTGCACATCGATGCGCAAGGCGCAGCGATCCTCGCAGGCCATCCCACGCTGCGCTGCCTGGACCTCAGCCACAACCCGATTGGCGATGAAGGCGCTCGCGCGCTGGCTCGAAACCCCGGCGTGCAAACGTTGCGGCTGAACGACTGCGGCATCGGCAATGCGGGCGCGGCCGGCTTGGCGGCCAACCCCCACCTCCAGGTGTTGGAGCTGCGCAGCAACCCCACGCTGGGAGCCGATGGCATCCGGGCCCTGGCCCGCAGCCACGGCATGCGTTCGCTCGACCTGAGCGACAACCGGCTGCGCGACCCGGCCATCGCCCCGCTGGGCAGCAACCGCAGCCTGACCCATCTGGTACTGGGCGGCAACCTGATCGGCGAGGACGGTGCGCGCAGCCTGGCGGCACACCCGTTCCTGGAGTCGCTGAACCTGCAACGCAACCGGATCGGCGACAAGGGCGCCGGCGCTCTGGCGCGCATGCCACGGATGCACACTCTGGTCGCATCAGGCAACGGCATCGGCACGGCCGGTGCGCAAGCCCTGGCGCAGCACACCGCCCTGACCACCTTGGACCTGCGCCACAACCCGATTGGCGATGCCGGTGCCCAGGCGCTGGCCGACGCCCCGTCCCTGGTCTGCCTGGATGTGGGCAGTTGCCAGGTGGGCAATGCCGGCGCGTGCGCGTTGGGCCGCTCCCGCACGCTGACTCGCCTGGTCCTGCGCAACGACATGGCCGGCACCGTGCAGATCACGGAAGCCGGCGCGTGCGCACTGGCCGCCAGCGCCTGCCTGACCGAACTCGACCTGGAGGGCCACCAGATCGGTTCCGGTGGTGCGAGAGCCCTGGCAGCCAATCCCCGCTTGCAGAAGCTGAACCTGGCCCGCAACCGGATCGGCGAGTCGGGTGCGCACGCGCTGGCCGGCAATCGCACGCTGGCATCGCTGGACCTGTGGAGCAACCCGTTTTCAGAGCGGGGGAACCGCGCGTATGCGCAAACGCATCGCGCACTGATGACGGCCCTCGGCTGAAGGCGTCCGGCATTGCCGAAGGGGCTGGCTGGGCGCCCATGATCGGGGTAATAGGGGCCCGGATCGAGAGAACGGTGCGCGCTCAAGCGCTGGCTTCACCGACTGTCTGATGGCAGGCAGGTCCGGTGCCACGGCGCCGGCCTGCGATGCATCAATCGGACTTGGGCTTGACCCAGTCGGTCAACTCGTCCCGGTGCCGCAGAGTGCGGATGGTTTGGTCGACCATCTCCTGGATCTCCGCGATCTCTTCCCTGTGCTCGCCTGCGCCAGTCGCGCCACTCAGTAGAAGCCGCTGAACGAACTCCAGATCAGCCAATTTCGGCTCGCGAGCGTCTCGCAGACTAGCCAGCTTGTCCATCGCCGTGCTGAGGTACAACGCCTCGTCGCCGCGATATTCGGGAATCGCGCCTTGCAGCGCCGAACCCCGGGTGGCCAGCTTTCCCTGCACGATATACGCCGCATTCGACAGCCGTACCAGCTTGTTGCTTCGCCACTTGTCCAGAGAATCGTTCAGGCTGTGCGATGCGCCGCCCAGATACTCCTTGCTCGCCTGCCAGACAAAATCGTTGGAAGAACTCTGGCCCGCCTGCTGCAGCATGTAGCCCTGCGATCGCAGGGATTCGCCTGGCAGGGCAGAGTTGGAGCCGCCCCGCCCCAATTGTCCGACCAGGGCGCCGATGCCGGTCGAGGCAACGCCTGCCATCACATTGGACGCCAGCGAACGGCCCATGTCGCTGACCCGGGCACGCACGTCGTCGCCATTGGGCAACCATGATCCGCTGGTGCGCCAGGGGCCGATCCAGAAGTGCTGCGTCAATGCCAGCGTTTCCTTGGCCACCTCCGCGCCATAGCCTGGCAACCCTTTGATATCGGCCAGTCCCGCCGCGGGCAACCCGGGCTGGGGCAGGCTTTTGGCAAACACGTTGGCCTTTTGCGTCCCCCCTGCGAAATCGTCCAGGTTGGCATAGGCCACGGACTTACCCATGCCCAGCGCCAGCTTGGTCACGCCCCCTCCGAGCCCCGAAGCCCATAGCGAGTGCGCGAACACCAAGGCGGGATTGGTGAACGCGTAGATCGGCATCACCTGCCGGCGCAGCACATTGAAGCCCGCCGTCATCAGCGGCTGGGCCAATACCCCCCACTGCTTGCCATCCAGTGCCGCCTGCAGCGTGGTCACCGACTTGCGCCGCAGGTCCGCCTGGGCCTTCAGCTCGTTCATCGTGGGCAAATGCGGCGAGCCACCGAGCGAGTCTGCCGTCACCGGCCTCCAAAACTCCTTTTGTCCGTTCACCACCCGGATCTGTACCGGGCAAGGGTCGGGGACCAGCACGTGCGGATCGATGGCCTTGAACTGGGGAAAGTTGGCCATGGCCGCTCGCCGGTCCATGGCCGACAGCAACGTGGTATCGACCATGTGGGCGGTGAGCCCCCCGAGGGTGCCGCCCGCGAGCGCCGAATCGTACTGGTTGCTCAACTCTCCGATGTTCACCGACTGGCCTTCGGCATTCAGGCCCGAGCGCGGACCGATGGCGGTGGCCATCGCATTGGTGGCGGGCGAACGCGCCATCGAGTTCAACAACTGCCGGGCAAAGTCGTACCCCGCAGGCAAGGCCGCATCGCCAGCCCGCAGCGAGTAGCCCTCGGCCCCGGCGGCCTCCCGCGCATCGGCCTTTTGCCGGGCCCACTCGCTGTATTGCGCGGCCATATCGCGCTGCTCCTGGCTGTTGTCCATGAGAAACGGCATGTTATCCAGGGCGGCCACCAGGCGGGCGCCCGCCGACAGAGCGGGCCGGTCTGCGGCCGGGGGATCGACCGCCACATCCGGAATGCCGGCCTCCAGGTCCACCATGTCGATGACGATGTCTTGCACCGGCGCCTGCACATCGGTTGCCTGGGCAGCTGCAGGCTGTGGCGCCTGGCCTCGCCATCCCACCTGTCCCGCCAGGGCATGGGCGCCGGTCCATGCAGCCCCCAAGCCTTGCGCCATGCGCCGTCCACCCGACTGCATGGTCTCCATCCAGCTGCGGGAGGCCCCGGCATTGGCAAGGCCTTCGTTCGGGGTCGGCATGTCGATGGCGACGTAGCTTCCGGACGCCGGCGGGGAGTTGGTGCTCCGTTCGGGCAGCGCTGTTCGGCGCATCGGAGTGGCCGGCTCGGCGGTGCCTGGCGCGGTGCGCGGGCTCAGGTCCTGGTGCTCGAGCGTTTGCGTCCGGGGCCGCTCGGTCGTGTGGCTGGCGGCCGTGGTGTTGGCATCGGTCCGATGGGGGGTAGACCGAATGCTGCGGCCAGTGATGTTCGGGTGGTCCATGGGAGTGTCCTTGGGTCCAGAAATTCGTGAAACGGAGGGTCAGCCGGTCTCAAGCCGAGGACGGCGCTGGCGCGGGTTCGTCCAGCAGTGCCTGCAGCACGCTGGTCCCGATTCCGTTGAGCATGTCCATGGCGGTGGCCGCGTCTTGCGGCGCCTCGATCCAGGACAGCGAACTGAGCTGCAGCATGCCTTCGGCGGATGCGCCCAGATACCAGCCGAACTCTTTCAGGATCGCGGCCTGCAACGTCAAAAGCTTCAAGACCTCCGGGCCGGCAAGCTCTTGCGCCGCGACCGGCAGCAGCACTTCGGGCAGCACCGCGGCATGCTCGGGGTGCAAATGGAAACGGCCGGCCAAGCCGGCCGGCCCGCTGATGACCCGCGGGGCCACCAGGAGAAGGCCGTCTTCCGCCCGCAGGCCGATGTGCACGGCCAACTGGGTCAGGAAATCGATCTGGGCGCGCGTCGCGGCCTCGGGCACGCGGGCAACGGTGGATGGGGCGCTCATGGGAGTGTCCTATGACGAATTGAGTGGGGGGTGTGGGAGAGAAATCAGGGCACGGAGGTGGCACCGACGGAAAGACATTGCCCTGCCGCTGCTGCTGAAAACGAGGCAGCAGGCCGTGTGGCGGCGGGATGCGCCGCACGCAGGCGCAGCGGCTGGCAGGGCAGGCGAACGCCTGCATGCACCAGCCGCTGTGGCCAAGCAAGGCCGGAAGATCCGCTGGCATGACGCAGCAGACTTCCAGCCTCTTTTTCATCAGCCCGTGAAGGCCTTCGTACCGCGGTTTTCCGCACCTTCCACCTTGGTGGCTGCGGGTGCGAGCACATCGTGGGGCGCGCCAACGATGTCGTTGTTGGCCAGCTTGATGTTGGCCTGCGTCGCGTCGGTACGCACCACGGCTTCCTTGACGTTCCTGATCGTCGAGTTGGTGATCGAGATGTCGGTCGCGAAGTCCTTGCCACCGTTGGTGCGGACCAGCTTGCTGGTGCCATCGAAGAAGGAGTTGTCGATGGAGAAGGCGCCGCCGTGGTTGAGCTGGAACGTCTTGTCGGTGGCGTTCGATGCGCCGCCGTTCTTGAACACCACGTCGCCTTCGCCCTTCTTCGTCATGAAGTCCTCGCCCACATCGCGTCCGAACACGCCGTCGATGGTGGCATTGCCCATGGTGTGAATGCCATCTGCGCCCGAAATCTGCACATTCTTCAGGGTCGCACCGGGTTCCAGCACGAACAGCGGTTTCTGGCTTTCGCCTTGTCCACCATCTCCCAGGGCAGGGCCGGCCTTGAGATGCATCATCTTGCCGTATTCCTTGAGGCCATCGAAGGTTTCCCCAGCCTTCACGACGATGGTTTCGTTCTGGATCTTCTCGGCGTCATACGGCGGAATGCTCGTCACCTTGCCGGCAGAGCCAGAACCGGTGGTGGAGGGGGTCTCGGAAGGTTTGGTGCCGGTAGACGGACCTGTCGTGGAAGGCTTGTCGGTGGAAGGCTTTTCCGTACCGCCGCCATCACCCACTGGAGGCTTCGTACCGCCGCCATCACCCACTGGAGGCTTCGTACCGCCGCCATCACCCACTGGAGGCTTCGTACCGCCGCCATCACCCACTGGAGGCTTCGTACCGCCGCCATCACCCACTGGAGGCTTCGTGCCGCCGCCATCACCCACTGGAGGCTTCGTGCCGCCGCCATCACCAGAAGGCTTCGTGCCGCCGCCACCACCAGCAGAAGGCTGAGTGCCGCCACCACCACCAGCAGAAGGCTGCGTGCCGCCGCCACCACCGCCTCCACCCGACTCGCTATCGGACTCGTCCGGCTTCTTGCCCGTCAGGAGTTCGATCAGTTTTTGCAGCAACTCCATCAGTTGTTGGGTTGCATCCTGTGCGCCACCATTTTGCTTGTCGCCATTGGCCAGCTTGTCCAATGCGCTGCTGTCGCCCTTGATGAGGGCCTCGACCAATTGCTTGAGCATGTCGCCCGGCGAGCCCTGCCCTTTTGCACCATCAGTTCCATCGACTCCACCGGAATCACCAGTTCCGCCAGTTCCACCGGCATTGCTGGTGCCGCCAGAGTCCTTGGTGCCGCCGGCCCCACCGCCATCACCAGAGCCTTCCGCCTTTCCGCCCTGCAGGGTTTGCAGGATTTGCAGAATCTGCTCGAGCACCTGCAGCAGCTGCTGGATCGACGACTGGCCGTCGCCGCTTTGCGTGCCGTCCGCGCCCTCAGGGCCGCCAGTGCCGCCAGTGCCGCCAGTGCCGCCAGCACCGTTTGTGCCTCCGGTGCCACCCGTACCGTTTTTCCTGCCCAGGTCTTCCACCGCACCCGAGCCACCCGACAGCAGTGCTTCGATGAATTGCTTGGCCAGATCGCCAATGTCGCTGGCGCCTGTATTGCCGTCGCCACCGCTGCCGCCGCCGTTGGTTTGCCCCGTGCCGCCTGTGGTCATCTTGTCCAGGATCTGGCGCAGATAGCTTTCGCCCAGTTGCTCCAGCAGGTTGCCACCGCTGCCGCTGTCCTTGCCCATTTCATCGAGCGTGTTGCCGCCACCGCCGCCGAGCTTGTCGGCAATGCTTTTGGCCAGATCGCTGGCAGGATTCTTCTGCGAGTTCTGCTCCATGGACTTGGCGATCTGCTGCAGCAACTCGCCGAACTGCTGGATCAGGCCGGCCACGCCCTGGCCCTTGTTCGCGCCGCCGCCTCCGTTGGCGCCGCCCGCACCGCCCTTGCCCGACACACCATCCGTGCCGCCCGCTTTGCTGTCGGAACCGTCTTTGTCCATCGCTTTCATGACTTGCTGCAGCACCAGCACGACCAGCTGGAGCAGTTCGTCCTGCAGTTTCTGGGAAGAGTTCTGTTGGTTGTCCGACAGAGAGTCCAGGTTGTTGTTGAACCGGGAGGTGGTCTGGGTTTGGAAATTGACTGACATACTGACTCCTTAAGGCAAAGTGAAAAAAAAGCTGCCCACCCCATGGCGGCTCAGACAGAGAAATGCGGCGAAGGGATCCACCGTGTTGCGCGACGGCGTGGGTTCAGAGAAAGCGACTGACTGCGGTGGCGACCGGATCGACACGTGGTGGGAAACCCCGGCCCCGCGGTGCACATCGCTGGGACACTGCAGGCGCGACGGCACGAGGGGACGTCCACACCTCACCGACACAGCGCATCGGCGCGCCGCCAATGCACAGGACAGGCTGGCAGTCCAGCTGCGAAGGCGGGACTGCGCGGCCTGCCGGTTGCCCTCAGCGTCATCCATGGGGCACCGCCGGCGATTGGGGTGAGGCAGGGGGCGAGGCCGCAGGCGACAGCAAACGCTTGATGCGCTCGGCCACGGGCCGCATCGTGAGTTGCGGCCGCACCTGCTGGAAGAAAACGCCCACCAGGAGCACCAGCAGCAGCATGGTCGTCGCCCCCTTGATGGGCTGCGCGAGGCTGTTGGGCTCCAGCTTTTCTGCGGCCTTTCCCAGCAAGCCAATGCCCAGGTCGATGAGCATCAGGATCACGATCACCGGTCCGGCGATCTTGAGCACGGTTTCGGCGTAGTTGGTGACTTCGGTCGGCAGGAACCGCTCCATCAGCACCGACCAACTGGGCATGACGCCCGTGAGCGGCCACCACTCGTACGAATCGAACAGCAGGCCGATGAAGACCAGCATGCCCCCCAGCATGTAAAAGCCTACGATGGCCAGTTGCGACAGCAGGTTGCCCACCGGAGTGCTCTGCTGGCCGCTGAGCGGATTGGTCTGCTGAATGTTGTTGTAGCCGGTCTGGTTGTCGATGAGCATGCCCACGCTCTCGGCCACCCAGAAGACGGTGCCGACCGCGAACCCGATCAGCATTCCGATGACGCCCTCCTTGAGCACCAGCACCGCCATGTCCACGGCGGTCAGCGAATGCAGCAGTTCGGTCGGCTGGCCCCAGGCCACGAAGGCGCCCAGCACGAGCACGAGCCCACCGCGAGTGCGTCCATACAGCAGCATGTCGTTCGTCGCCGGCATGACGAGCATGGCGGCATAGATGCGCGCGGTGGACAGTGCCAGCACGGCAAAGAAGCCCTTGAGATCGAGGGTCAGCTGGAAAAGGCCCAGCCCCTGCTGCATGGAGGGGTCCATCGCCACCTCATGCCCTGGCGCCGCGCGCCAACTGCAATCGCGTGCGCGCAGCGGCACGGGAGCAGGCCAGCATGCGAGCAACGGCCGTTTCCTCTGCCTCCTCGTCCTGCGCGTCCTCCTGGGCCCGCTCCGCCTCCTGCACGGCCCGCTCCAGCCGGGCCTCGGTCGCCTCCAGTTGCTGCGTTGCCCGCCGCAGGGCGTACTCGCGCTCGGCCACCCGCTGCACGGCCGCCTCCACCTGCGTTGCAGCGCGCTGCGTCAGCTTGCCGGCATCGGCGCTGCGCACTTCGGCCTCTTTGACCAGAATTTGCAGCGTGACCACTTCCTGCGCATGAAAGCCTTGCGGACGCTCGGTGGTCGAGGCGATCCGGCCGCGCACGTCGCTCTCGGCCTGGCGCACTTGCGCCTCCTCGGCCACGGCCGCTTCGTGCGCGGCCTGCTCGCGGTCGCGCTGCCGGGCGCTCTCCTGCAATGCCGCTTCGCTCTGCTCGACGCGCCGCTTCTTCAGGCGCACCAGGATGCGCAACCCCTTGATCGTGCTCATGAATCCCTCTCCAGCGGCCGACCGACATCGATCGACCTTCTGGCGGCAATACTAGAAGCGCGCGGCCTCGCGCCATGGAGCCCGAACGAAGGCAGTCACGGCAATGCGAATGTGGGCACGCAGCGCAGGACTGCGATCCGTCACGTTCGTCTGCGAGGGCAAGGACTTCGCATCGATCGCGTGCCAGGCGGCGTGCAGAGCTAGATTGCAAGAACCCATCGCGCACCGCGACCAACGAGCCCACGCCATGTCAGAAAAAACGGAAGAACCCACAGACAAGAAGCTCCTGGACGCCCGCAAGAAGGGCGAGGTCCCCAAGAGCCAGGACGTCGTGGCCGCGGCCATCCTGGTGGCCTCGCTGCTGGTGCTGATCGGCTCCGGCCCCATGCTCTACGACCACATCGCGAAGGTGGTGAAGACCGCCATGCACCAAGGCATGCAGGCGCAGGACACGCAGGAGGTTCTGGCGCTGATTTCCTCCATGGTGCTGGACGGCGCGATCGCCGCGTTCTCCCTGGTCATCGTCTCCGTGCTGGTGGCGATCATTGCCATGATGGGCCAGGTGGGGGTGATCATTTCGTTCGAAGCCATCCAGCCGAAATTCGAGAAACTGAACCCCGCCGAAGGCCTCAAGAAACTGATCAACGCACGCTCGATCATCGAGTTCTGCAAGTCGGTGGTGAAGGCGGTGGCACTGGGAGCCGTGATCTGGCAAATCGTGCTCAGCCTCGTGCCACTGCTGGTGGGCTCGGCCTACCTTTCCGCCCAGGGCGCGGGCCAGGTGGCGTGGAGCGCCATCCTGCGGCTGATCGGGTTTTCGTGCCTGGTGTTCGTGATCATCGGGCCCGTGGATTTCGGCTTGCAGCGCTGGCTGTTCATGCGCGACCAGCGCATGAGCAAGGACGACATCAAGCGCGAGCGCAAGGACAGCGACGGAGACCCCCACGTGAAGGGCCAGCAGCGCTCGCTGCGCGACGAACTGGCCAACAGTCCACCGCAGGAACGCGTGCCAGGCGCCACCGTGGTGGTCACCAACCCGACCCACTATGCCGTGGCCCTGCTCTACGAGGAGGGCGTGACGCCCCTGCCGATCGTGGTGGCCAAGGGGATGGATGCACAGGCCGCAGTGATCCGCGGGCTGGCCGCAAAGCACGGTGTTCCGATCATCGCCAACCCGCCCCTGGCCCGCGCGCTGCACCGCCTGCCGCTGAACCAACCCATTTCCGAAGAGCTGCTCGAGTCCGTCGCCGTCGTGCTGCGTTGGGTCGCAGAGCTCGACCAGTTCGGTGGCGGCACGGCCGCAAACACCTCTCCTCCCTGACAAGCCTTCACCACCAGGAACACCCCAATGGCCAAACGTTTCGACTCCACCCTGGTCAACGACATGACGATGGCGGGCTTTCTCGTCGGCGTGATCGCGCTGATGATCCTTCCGCTGCCGACCATGCTCATCGATGCGCTACTGGCCATCAACCTCACGGTGAGCATCCTGCTGCTGATGACCACGCTGTTCATACCGGACGCGCTGTCGCTTTCGACCTTTCCTTCGCTGCTGCTGTTCACCACGCTTTTCCGGCTGGCGCTGAACATCGCCTCCACCAAGGCGATCTTGCTGCATGCCGATGCAGGCCACCTGATCGAGAGCTTCGGGCAGCTGGTGGTGGGCGGCAATCTGGTGGTGGGGATCGTGGTGTTCCTGGTCATCACCATCGTCCAGTTCATCGTGATCGCCAAGGGCTCGGAGCGCGTGGCGGAAGTCGGCGCGCGCTTCACGCTGGATGCCCTGCCCGGCAAGCAGATGAGCATCGACGCCGACTTGCGCGCGGGCCTGCTGACGCCCGATGAAGCCAAGCGAAAACGCGCTCACCTCGGAATGGAAAGCATGCTGCACGGCGGCATGGACGGCGCGATGAAGTTCGTGAAAGGCGACGCCATCGCCGGGCTGATCATCACGATGGTGAACATCCTCGCCGGGGTCGTGGTGGGCATCATGTACCACAACATGACCGCTGGCGAAGCGGCCAATCGCTTCGCGGTGCTGTCCATCGGCGATGCCATGGTGTCGCAGATTCCGGCCCTCTTCATCTGTATGGCGGCCGGCGTTCTCACCACCCGGGTGACCGACGAGCACAAGAAAAAGCCCACCTCGCTCGGCCAGGACATGACCGAGCAACTGACCCGCAACCCACGGTCGATGTACCTGGCGGCGGCGCTCACGGCGGGCTTCGGGTTTATCCCGGGCTTTCCGATGGTGCCGTTCGCCCTGCTGGCGGGTGGGCTGGTGGCTGGCGGGCATTTCCTCACCAAGAAACGCACCCAGCTCGCAGGCAATTCGCTGTCCAAGCCGATCGCGGCCCTGATGCGCGAGGGGGCCAAGGGAGACGCGCCCTCCATCCAGGAAAAGGCGCCCGAGTTCGCCAAGCCGCTGTCGATCCGCATGTCGGATGCGTTGGGCAAGCTGATCGATGCCGAGCGGCTCAACGGCGCGCTCAACAAGGAACGGGAAGGGCTGCAATCCCGGCTGGGCCTGCCGTTTCCCGGCGCTGCGATGTGGGTGGCCACCGAGCTGGCCGGCCTGCGTTACGAGGTGCTGATCAACGACGTTCCGGTGGCACAGCCGGAACTGCCGGGCCGCATGCTGCTGCTGCTCGACCCCCAATCGCCACTGGCCACATCGGCTCAGCAACACGGACCCGCGCTGGGCAGCGAGGTCTCGCTGTGGCTGGCACCGGAGGCCGTGCCCATCGCCCAACGCGAAGGCGTATGCATCGATGTGGAGCAGGTCATCGCGCGCGAAGTCGTCGGCATGCTGCAGCGGCACGCCCACCTGTTCATGGGGGTTCAGGAGGTGCAGTGGGTGATCGAGCGAAGCACGCCGGAATACCCTGGTCTCGTGGCTGAGGTGCAGAAGATCATGCCCCTGCAGCGCATGGCCGAGGTGCTGCGCAGGCTGCTGGAAGAACAGGTGCCGATCCGCAACATCCGCAGCATTTTCGAGAGCCTGATCGTCTGGGGACCCAAGGAAAAAGACCTGCTGCTGCTCACCGAGTACGTGCGCTCCGACCTGGGTCGCTATCTCGCGCACGAGGCGACCAGTGGCCAGCGGCATCTGTCGGCCATCTTGCTCGATCCGGACATCGAACAGGCGATCCGCGGCTGCATCAAGCCTACGCCGGCGGGTAACTACCTGGCCATGTCGCCCGACGACGCGCGCGACCTGACCGAGCGCATCGCCGCGGTTGCCGACACCGCAAGACAACCCGGCGTGGCCTTGGTGACGTCGATGGACATTCGCCGCTATGTCAAGAAGATGATCGAAAGCCGTCTCGACTGGCTGCGCGTGTACTCGTTCCAGGAGTTGGGAACCCAGGTGGAACTGCGGCCTATCGGCCGCGTTTCCTGAGGCCCGCGGCCATGAGTTCCCTTCAGCGCCCCGACCACACCCTGCGCCACGTCGCGCACCCCGCAGTGGCGGCCACCGCCGCGCTGCTGCGGCCGAACTCGCAAGAACGGTTTCGCCGCGAGCTGTTCCCCCCCGCACTGCCGCAGGAAGACCCCGCCGAAGGCGAGGCGATCGAGTCCACCGATCCCTTCGCCATGGCTGCGGACGGCGCCCCGCCCGATCCCACGGACTCGGGCGAGGGAGAGCCTCGGGAGCAGGCCGATGCGCAAGGCGATTCGCCGCACGAAGAAGAGCGGGACGACAACGCACTGCCCGCTCCTGCGCCGCAGGCAGCGACGCCGGACCCATTGCCACCGCAATATTTCTTCATCCAGGGCGATACCGTGCCGCCGCCACTGGCACGCACACCCGCCCCCGGGGAAGCGGGGCAAGACCTCCCCGACGACCGGCCACCCGTGCACACCGTCGGGGCCACCGGTACCGCCACGGATGCGGAGCCGCCGCAATGGCTGCGGGATACCGCGCAAACCATTACCGATCTGTGCCTGCGGGCAGACCCGGCCTTCCAGTCCTGGGCCGTCACAGTGCCCATGGACCCCAAGGTACTGCCGGAATGCGAACTGGCGCTGGGGCTTTCGTCCTATGCCATGACGCTTCGCTTCCGAACGGTGTCGTCCGAGTCCCGCCACCTAATCTCAAAGCATCGCGATCAACTGCACGGGTTGCTTGCCCGCCTGGGCACGGCCCAACGAAGCATCGACATTGACCTGGAATGACCTTGAACGCTGTCAAGCCACCGGCTTTCCCCTTAAGCGACCTCGCAAGGTATCTGCCGCCCATGGACCACGGCGAAGCCCGTCTGGCGCGGGTGATGTTCGATCGGCGGTTCGTGCGTTGGGTCCGGGCCCTTTCGGGACAACCGGGTGCGTCGATCAGCCGGGCGCCCGGTCGATCCGGCAAACGCATCAGCATGGAATTTCGGTCGGCGCAGGGCACGATGCGGCTGTCGGTCCCCAGGACCGACTGGCCTGCGCTGGAGATGGCGGCGCGCCTGCCGGACCCCGCGCTGGCCCGGGACGTTGCGCAGTCGCTGCTGGCCCAGCCGCTCGCCCCGTTCCAGTCCCGCTTCGCAGGCCTGGTGCTGCATGGGATGCAGCTGGACTCCGGCGCTGCGCCTTTCGAGATCACTGCAAGAAATCGCCGCATCGGGCTGCAGGCCATCGACGAAGCGATGGCCGGGCAGATCCAGGCGCTGCTGGCTGCCTCGGTCCGAAGCGACGCAAGCCACCTTCTCGGCCTGCGCGTGGCCTGCCGCATCCGGCTCGCGCGCAAAACGTATGGAGCCTCCGAACTGGGCTCGGTCAGGGCGGGCGACGTGCTGCTCACAGGCGTGCCCGCCGGCGCTTCGGCCTCTTTGCATTGCCACTTGTCTTTTGGAATGGGCGTCTCCATGGAAACCACCGCACAACTCGATATCGACTCGCACGAAGCCACGCTCGACGGGGCACCTCAGCCCGGCAGCGAACCCATTCCGGAGCACGACCTGCCAGCGGGTGCGGAAATCGGTGCCATCGGAAAGCTGTCCATCCCCGTGGCGTTCGAGATTGACAGCGCCCGTGTCCGGCTTGACGATCTCGCGGCCTTCGGACCGGGCTCGGTCATCACGCTGGACATGCCCGTGCGCGAAGCACTGGTGCGCCTCGTGTGCCACGACCAGGTGGTCGGTACCGGCCGCCTGATCGTCATCGGCGAGCAGCTGGGCGTGCGCATCGAGCGCATGGGGCTCAGCCAGGCGGCCGAAGCACCACCACAAGACTTGCCATGACGCCGCTGTCATCCGTCCAGGGGCTGGACCCCATCTCGCTGTTCATCGCCCTGATGGCGCTGGCGGTGCTGCCGTTCGCGGCCATGGTGGTGACCTCGTACACCAAGGTGGTGGTGGTGCTGGGCTTGTTGCGCAACGCGCTGGGCATCCAGCAGGTGCCGCCCAACATGGTGCTCAACGGCATCGCCATCATCATTTCGATCTACGTCATGGCGCCGGTCGCCATGGAGGCGGCCGACAAAATCCAGAACGGGCCGCCGTCATCGCAGACGTCGAACACTCAGCAGTTGTTGGCAGCCGCTTCCGCCGCGAAGGAACCGTTCCGGCAGTTCCTCGTCAAGCACGCGCACCCGGCCGAAAAAGCATTTTTCCTGAAGTCGGCACAGGCGATATGGCCCCAGGAACGCGCCAAGGCACTGCTGGTCGACGACCTGATCGTGGTGGCCCCCGCTTTCTTGCTGACGGAGCTGACGGCCGCCTTTCGCATCGGCTTCCTGCTGTATCTGTCCTTCGTGATCGTGGAACTGGTCATCGCCAACGTGCTGCTGGCCATGGGCCTGTCTCAGGTGTCGCCCACCAACATCGCCATCCCTTTCAAGCTGCTGCTGTTCGTCGTGCTCGACGGGTGGTCCCAGGTCATGCACGGACTCGTGCTGACCTACCGATGACGGAGCTCGCAACGCCATGACACACGACAACATCGTTCAACTGACGTCCGAGGCACTGATGCTGTGCCTCATTCTTTCGCTGCCTGCCGTGGCCGTGGCGGCCATCGTCGGTTTGCTGGTGGCGCTCGTGCAAGCCGTGACTTCGCTCCAGGATGCTGCCATTTCGCAAGGCATCAAGCTGATCTGCGTGACCGTCACCGTTGCGGTCTCCGCCCCGTGGGTCGGGACCACCGTGTTGCAGTTCTCCCAGAGGCTGCTTGCCGCCACGTTCACGCCATGAACCCCAACGCGCCGCTCTTCCGCGGGCTGCAGCAGTTGCAGCGGCTCAAGCAGTTGCGCCTGCGCGAACACAACCACCTGCTCGCAGTGCAGCATGATCAGGCCGCGCGCAACGCCTCGCTCATGCAGCAAGGCCGGTTCGGCGACTACATTTTCCGTACGGTTCCCCGTCCGCCGCTGCCCTTGCCACCCAAGCAGACCCGACTCCCCGGCCAGCCCGATGCCCCGCTTTTTGCGCCAGGGCAGGACATTCCGCTCGAAATCCTGCAAACCGATCCCGAAGAAGCCGAAGCACGGCTGGGATCTGCCGAGCGGTGGAAAGCGGCCCTCGACGACGACCGCGGAGAGCGCTATGCGCGGTACCGGGAATCGCTGCGGGACACCGGGAACGAGCCCACGGCGCTGGACAGCTTTCTGCGACAAGGAAGCAGCAGCCGTGACAAGGGGGACTCCCAAGAGAACTCCGAAGGCGGCAACTCTGGATCTGGTTCCGGCTCGGGATCTGGCTCCGGGTCGGGTTCCGGTTCCGGTTCCGGTTCCGGTTCCGGTTCCGGGTCAGGATCTGGCAAAGGCGATCAAGGAAGTTCACGTGACAACCCTCAGGCAAGCCGAATGGCCAAATCGGGCCTTGCGGAGGGAGCCATGGCGGCCCACCAGGTTTTGCAGCGGCATTACGCCGGCACGGCGCAAGACCGGGCCCAGGTCCTTACCCGGCGGCTTTGGGAGCACAGCCGAAAGCCCCACTTCGCCGCCACCCCCACGCGGGGCATGGCGGAGATGGCGGCTTACCTGCAAAACCACGAAGAGCAGGGTGCATTGGGAACCCTGCAGCGGGTCAAGATGGCGTTGTTGCTGTGCGGAGGTCCCGCTCCCGATGCAGCCAGTGACACCGTTCGCATGAAAGACCTCAAGGCCTTGCTGCCGCTCGCGTTGCTGAGCACCGATCTCCCGCGCACGCCGTCCCAGGCGAGCATCGCTGCAGAGCGGCAATTGCAGGCCAGCCAGTCCCTGAAACGGCCCGTTCGCCCATGAGTCTCGACCAATACAACCAACTGGTCACCGAGTTGTGCGAAGCCATCGACTTGCCCGATCCGCAGGCGGTGCTCGCACAGGGCTGGATCGAGGTCGAAGGGTTCGAGGTTCTGCTGTCGCACTACGAGAACGACCCCGCAGCGCTGTATCTCAACTTCCATTTCGGCATCGTCACCGCAGGGCGCACGCTGACCATCTTCCGGCTCCTGCTGGAAGCCAACCTCACCGTGTATGCGCAGGATCAGGCCCAGGCGGGCATCAACCCCGATACGGGCGGCATCATCCTGATCGTGCGGGTGCCGATGACACCGGAAATCACCGGGACCTGGCTGGCCGAAACGCTGACCCACTACACCGAGCACGGACGCTACTGGAAAGACAACGTGCTGAGCTCCACCGACGAAGCCTTCAACGGCATTTGCGCGGGGGACTACATCTGGCTCAAGGTTTGAAACCCGGGCCCCCGCCGCCAATGCCCTGATCGGGCTAGAACGTGTTCAAGGCCTTTTTTGGAGCCCATGCTGACGCGCAATCGGAGGGGGTGGGCCCCAGTGGCACCGCATGGGCGGGTGCGCATGCAGGTCGCCGGAGCGCTGCGTCATCCGGTTCCGCTCCAGCCCGCGGGACCCGTACCTTCTCAGGCGACCGGCGGCGTGGCAGCGCTGGCCGAAGTCCCAGGCGATGGCTGGCGCATTGCGCCTTGCACCCCATCCCGAAACGTCACTTGCACGGCCCGAAAAAGACATTGAGCACGTTCCTGCTGCCGTTACCAGTAAAGCGCGGTGTATTCGCTGCCGACCGCTTCCGTCCCCTCATGGGACAGCAACCGGTAGCCGCGTCCATAAGCCGCCTGGACGCGCAGTTGGCACCCGGCCTCCCGCAGTTTGGTGCGCAGCTTGTAGATGTGCTGCTCCAGGGTGCGTTTGTTGGACTCGACCGAGCGCCCCCACACCTTGGCGATGATCGTGGGCAAAGACACCACTTGGTTGGGCTTGGAAAACAGCAGGCAGGCCAGTTCGCATTCGCGGTGCGTGAGACCCACCGTCTTGTCCCCATGAACGAGGCAAAGCCTGGCCGGGTCGAGCCGGCAGCCGTCGACATCAATCGGGTGGGCGGCCTGGAACGCCTGGGCTTCCATGTGGCCGCGCAGCCGGGTCTTGAGTTCGTCATGCCCGACGCGGGAAAGGCTGATGTAGTCCACCGCCCCGCAGGCCAGGGCCACGCCGAAGCCGGCGTGCAACTCGGCCCCCACCACCACGACGGGAACCTGATCGGAGACGCAGGTTTTGATCAATCCCAGATCTTCCGCCAAGGTGCCTCCGCAGTCTTCAAGGATCACGGCATCAAAAGCCTGCTGCCTCACTTGCATGCGGAAGGCCGCAATGCTGACGTGCAGCATGGCTTGAATTCCGCCACGGGAAAGCAGATCCACCAGGAACTGGTTCACCGTCGATCGACGCGAAAGAAGAGCAATGTTCATGGAAACCCTCGACGCAAATTTATATCGACAAATGGCGGCGCATCACGCTGCCCCCTGGCCTGTTCAGCTGGGCGTGGGTGCCAAAAAATCGCCATCCGGTTGCTACACATAGTCACAGATTTTGCAATTTTTTCCCAGCCTTCCGCGGAACAGAATCAGCTAAATATTCTTTGCAGTATGCCCTTTCGATAGGTCAATTGCTTATAGGCAATAACTATTCGACGCCATAGCAGTCCCTTATCAGTCTCCAACTCCGGCTTTGTGCGCTCAATCGGCTGGCGCAGCAGTCCCTGTTTTTTTGCTGGCAGTTCTGGATCCGCGGCGCCTCCCTCTCTCGCTGCAAATCCGGTCCTCGACGACCTGATTTCACTCTAAACACCTCGCATGAATGCAGAAACAGCGCTTCATGAAAAACCGGTGACTTGCCGATGAACATTGGATGAACAGGGAAGCGGATGTGCTGCCAATAGCTTCAGGCAACGCGTGCAAAGGTATCCGAAGGCACTCACCACAAAACGTGGCAATTAGCAAAAGTTGAGGATTGAACGTAAGGAAGTTGAGCATTGGCCGGACGCCCGTTCCTAGCATTGACTGGTCATCAATCAAAGGCGCGGCAACACCGCGAAGACCCATGCTGCTCACACTTCTGTCGTTGACCTGCCAGCGCGCCCAAGCCCAAGCGCCAGAGCTTTCCAATCTCATTCATGCCATGCGCGTCAAGGACGCAGCGGGCATCGGCCGCCGGCGCCTGGAGCGCAATGGGCGCGATACGGGCACGCCACAGGAAGGCGCGCTGCTCGGACGCAGCCTGCTGCTGGTTGGCATGGAAGAGGCGGCCAGCGAAGTGTTTCACCAGCAACTCAAGGCCTATGACCAGGTTTCACGCAGCAACGTGCGCTGGCAGTCGGCACTGGACCAGGCATGGCTCTTTCATCATTTGAACAAGGCCGCCCGCGCCGTGGCTTGCTGGTCGATCGTGGCTGGCGACCACGAGGCCCCGCTTGAGTTGCGTGTGGAAGGCCATTGCGGCAAGGCGCTGTCGCTGCAGGCCCTGGGCCAGCATGCAGAAGCCCTGGCCACCGCACGCCAGGCGGAAGCGCTCTGCCAATCTGCCGCTGCAGCCATGCTGGAGCCGCACGCCAGGGCGATCCGCCTGGAGGTACTGGCCCGGGTGCACCTGCTGCGCCATGAAGAACTGACCGACCATGCACTCTCGGAGTCCGCCATGGCGCTGGCACGCGATCTGCCCACCGCGGCGGAGATGGTGGCCGAACTGGCAGCGCTCGAGTCGAGCACCCACGTGCCCGAGCTGTTGCGGGCCCGCCTGGCTTACCTGCGCTGCGGCTTGCTGGGACACCACCCTGCCAGTCGGCAAGAGGCGGTGGCGGGCTTCGTGCGCTGGCTGCGCGAACACGAATTGGCCGGCCTGGAATCGCAAGTGCGGGTGGAAGCCTGCCTCGCATTGCTGACCGACAAGGCGGCCACGGGTGCCCGCGATGTGATCCAGCCGCTGGCCAGCGTCGAACGCGAGGTCGATCGGCACCCTTACGCATCGGACATCCAGTACTGCCTGTCCAAGATCCACATGGAAGAAGGCCGGCTGGGCGAGTCACTGCGCCAGTACAAGCGCCACGTGGCCCAGGCCATGCGGGTGGTGCACAACACGGTGCTGGCGCGCATGAACAGCGCCGCGTCCACCCTGCCCTCCCAGGCCCAGGACACGACCGGGTTGCGCCTGCCGCCCCGCTACCGCGCGGCCTACCGCTACATCGTGGAGCACCTGCACGACGCCAACCTTTCGGTGCGTGAAATCGCGGGCCGCCTGGGGGTCACCGAACGCGCGCTGCAACTGGCGTTCCGCAACCACCTGGGCATGACGCCTGCCGAACTGATCCGGACCGAGCGCGTGAAGCGCATCGAAGACGAACTGCGCGAGATGAGCGAAACCGGCGGACGGGCCCACATGCTGGACGTCGCGTCACGCTGGGGCATCTGCAACCGGTCCACGCTGGCCAACGCCTTCAAGCTGTCCGCCGGGCGTCCCGCCGATGCGCACTGACATCACGGCTGGCGGGACGCGACAGCCGCCCGCCGCCACCCTGAGGTCACTTCACGGAGGTCTTGGCGCCTTGCTCGACCAGCCGCGCGAACTCTTCATGCTCGTAGGCGATGTAGGTCTCCATCATGCTGCGGTAGATGGCCTCGATCACCTCGGGCTCGCCGCCTTCGGCCAGCGCACGCTCGCGCACCCGGTGCACGATGAATTCGATGCGGCCTTCGTCCCGCACCTGGAACTCGCGCTGCTTGTTCAACGCCGCCTGGGTCATGTAGCCGCCGCGCTCCACCAGCAACGGCACCAGGATGTCGTCCAGCGCGTCGATGCGCGCGCGCACCTCCGCCATGCTGCTGCAGCGCTCCACCTTGTCGATCGCCCGGGTCATCATTCGAGTCCTTCCTCAACCAGTTCGGCAGCGCGCAGCAGGGCGCGGGCCTTGTGTTCCGTTTCCTTCCACTCCAGCTCGGGCACCGAGTCGGCCACGACACCGGCCGCGGCCTGAACATAGAGCGTTCCGTCCTTCACGATGCCGGTGCGGATGGCAATGGCCACATCCATGTCCCCGGCGTAGCTGAGATAGCCGCACGCCCCGCCATACAGGCCGCGCTTGACGGGCTCCAGGCGGTCGATCAGTTCCATCGCATGCACCTTGGGCGCGCCGGTGAGCGTGCCAGCCGGAAACGTGGCCTTGAGCACGTCCATGTTGGTCATGCCGTCGTTGAGCAGGCCCTCGACGTTGCTCACGATGTGCATCACGTGGCTGTAGCGCTCCACGGCGAACGCCTCCGTCACCTTCACCGTGCCCGTCTTGGCGATGCGCCCGATGTCGTTGCGCGCCAGGTCGATCAGCATCACGTGCTCGGCGCGCTCCTTGGGATCGTTCACCAGCTCGACTTCCGTGGCCTTGTCATGCTCGGGCGTGTTGCCGCGCGGTCGCGTGCCGGCCAACGGCCGGATCGTGACCTTCTGGCCTTGCGGGGTGCTCTCTTGCCGCACCAGGATCTCGGGCGACGCCGAGACGATGTGGAAGTCGCCCATGTGGTAATAAAACATGTAGGGCGAGGGGTTCAGCGACCGCAGCGCGCGGTACAGGGAGAGCGGCGACTCGGTGTAACGCTTTTGGATGCGCTGGCCCACCTGCACCTGCATGAAGTCGCCCGCGGCGATCAGCTCCTTGGCACGGTCCACCGCCGCCAGGTAATCGGCCTTGGCAAAGTCGCGCTGGGGGGGATGGCTCTCCGTCGGCTTGACGACCGGCGCGGCCACCGAATACTTGAGTTGGTCCTTCAAACCCCGCAGGCGTTGCTTGCCTCTGGAATACGCCTCTGGCTGGCCCGGGTCCGCGTAGACGATGAGGTACAGCTTGCCCGAGAGGTTGTCGATGACGGCCAGATCCTCGCACTGCAGCAGCAGGATGTCCGGCATGCCCATCGTGTCGGGCGGGCAACTGGCTTCGAGCTTCTTTTCGACGTAACGCACCGCGTCATAGCCGAAATACCCCGCCAGCCCGCCGCAAAACCGCGGCAGGCCGGGACGCAGCGCCACCTTGAAACGCTTCTGGTACGCCTCGATGAAGTCCAGCGGATTGCCGGCAGCGGTCTCGACCACCTGCCCATCGGTGACCACCTCGGTCTTGGCGTCGGCCCCGAAGCCGCTGGCCCGCAGCAAGGTGCGCGCCGGCAGGCCGATGAAGCTGTAGCGGCCGAACCGCTCGCCCCCCACGACCGATTCGAGCAGAAAGCTGTATTTTCCGCCGTCCTTGCTGTAGGCCAGCTTCAGGTACAACGACAGCGGCGTCTCCAGGTCGGCGAAGGCCTCCGCAATGAGCGGAATGCGGTTGTAGCCTTCGCTGGCCAAGCTTTTGAATTCAAGTTCTGTAATCACGGGAATTTCCCAATCGGGCAGCGCCAGCACAAGGACGTGGGGCGCCGCAGTTCATTGCGTTCGGCCCGTCAGGGCCACGGGTGCAGCTGGGATTGCCCCAGGTGCCATCAGGCGTTCGATGCGGCTGGCTTGCGCCAGGGCCAGGCTCCCCGGTCGCTGCAACCTGTGATGAACACGTGGTGAATGAACATGGGGAGAAAGTGTAGCAAAGCGCCTGCGGCCAGCCTGGATGGCCCAAGGCGAAAGGGCATCGCCACGTGACCGCCGTCGATGGCATGCATTGCACGGGAAATGCATCCCATCGGCCACCCTTCGCGACCACCGCCATGAAACCGCGAAAGTGGAGGCAAGGCCTGCCGCCGATGCCTCGGGAGACGCATGGCGCGTGCGGCGTTCAGCGGGAACGTTTCACCGCAGGGGCCAGGCGATCGAGCTCGCTGGACATCATTCTGGCGACGACGCGTGCCACGGCCTGGGGATCCATCGTTTCATCGAACAGCATCTCGACCGCCGAATAGAGCATTTCCACCACGATGCGACTGGCCAGTTTCAATTCCGTGGGATCGGCATCCGGAAGCACCTCCACCAGCAGCCGCACTTGCGCCTCGGTGACCTGCGCGTGGGAGGCGAGCCGGACCTGCTGCAATGCCGGCACAGCGCGCATGGCTCGCATGATCCACACGCCTGCCGGGGTGTGGCGCGTCACTTCGTAGGTATCGAGCAAAAGGCCCTCCAGCGCGCGCTCCAGGCTCGGGGCACCTTTCAGGAAGACGTCTGGCTGGATCCAGCGCTCCACGCACTCGTTCTGGCGCACCATCAGCCGCTGCCCCAACTCCGACAGCAACGCGTATTTGTTGGGAAAGTAGCGGTAGAGCGCAGGCGGCGTCATTCCAGCGCGCTCGCAAACCAGATTGGTCGACAGCCGCTCGATGCCGACCTCGTCCAGCGTCAGTGCGGTCGCTTCGAGGATGCGTTCGAACGTGTCGGTGGCGCGCTGCTGCGCGGGCTGTACCTTGGTGGCGAGATCGGGCTGAACGCGGCGAGTCCGTGGCAAAGCGGCTTTCTCTTTCTTCATGGTGTTCGGGATTCTCCCCATATAAAAGGTGAAACAACTGGGCCGCATGACAATATCATAGTCATCACTACCTTCAAGGATGGCATCGTGACACAGCGCAAAGAAATCCATGCTTCCGCGTTAATGACCGCGCTCGTGGTGGGCTCGCTGGCGCTGCTGGTCCTCGGGTTGCAGCCGATTTTGCTGGGCGAACTGCTGGAGGCCAGGCAGGTCAGCCTGGAGGGACTGGGGTTGGTGGCAATGGCCGAGATTGTGGCGCTGGGGCTGGGGGCCCTGCTCGGCGATCTTGCGCTGCCATTGGTGCATCTTCGCCTGGCCACCGCCATCGCGGCGGCCGCGGCCGCCGCGTTGAACGTGGGGACGCTGCATGCGGTCGGCGACATGGGGTTCGTTGCGTACCGCGCGGCGGCCGGACTGGCGGAAGGCATTCTGGTGTGGGGGACCACGGCAGTGATCGTGCGCAGCGCCAATCCCGACCGCATCGCGGGCCTCTTCTTCGTGCTCCAGACCCTGGCCCAGGCGTTCGTGGGACTGTTGCTGGCCCATGTGATCATCCCCACCCATGGCTGGGCCGGTGCCTTTGCGCTGCTCGCGTCGCTGCTGTTGGTGCCCGTGCTCCTGGCATTTGCGCTGCCGCGCCACCTTCAGCCGCTACCCATGCCGCCGACCGGCGTCTTTGCCTGGACCTGGCAGAAAGCGACGCCACTCATCGCCGTGTTCTTGCAGCTGTCGACGTTGGGGGCCCTTTGGGCGTACGTCGAACCGCTGGGCATCCAGGTGGGCTTCTCCGCGACCGCGGTGCAGACGCTGATCGCGGCCTGCCTGGGCGTTCAGGTCGTGGGCGGGCTCTGCGGCTCGGCGCTGGTGCGCTCGCTGCAGGCCCCCAAGGCACTTCTTGCGGGGTCGACCTTGCTGTGCGGTGTGGCGATCGGCATCTTCTACACCGGCGCAGGGGCCACGACGGCCTTCGCCGCGCTGTGTGGCCTGTTCGCCTTCACCTGGCTGTTCATCACGCCGTTTCAGATGCGGTTCGCCTTTGACGCCGATGCCAACGGGCGCGTGGCGTCCCTCATCCCTGCCGCCCAGGTGTTCGGCATCGCGTTCGGACCGCTGGTCGCCTCGTTCTTCGTCCAGGGAGAGCAGGCGCATGCCGTGCCGGTGGTCAGTGCCGCCTTTGGCGCCGTGGCCACGCTGACGCTGTGCTGGCGCTCCGTTACCCAACGCCACGCATTTTCCGCCTAGCGGTCACGCCAAGGGAGTCAGCATGTCTTCACAGCCACCGTACCGCACCTTCCGCGAGTTCTATCCCTTCTATCTCAGCGAGCACGCGAACCCGGTCTCGCGCCGCCTTCATTTTTTGGGCAGCAGCATGGCCCTGATTCTCCTGACGGCCGCCTTATGGCAACAGAACGGTTGGCTGCTGGGACTGGCGCTGCTCCAGGGCTACGCCTTCGCCTGGGTCGGGCATTTTTTCTTCGAACACAACCGCCCTGCCACCTTCCGCTACCCGCTCATGAGCTTCATGGGCGACTGGTGCATGTGGTGGCAGATCCTGACTGGCCGGATCAGGTTCTAACCGCCTTGCGCCATGCCTGCCACGCACTGGAATGCGCCGCGAGCGTCTCTTCGATCGGGCGATAGCGCAAACCGAGTTCGTCCATGCTGCGCTGGTTGTCGAGCGTGAAGCGGATGCCGAGATGATTGCGGACATAGGACTGCGACAGGCCGAACAGCGGCCCGATCCAACGCACCAGCGCGTCGGGCAACGGATGCCGGGGCAGCAGCCAGGGCCGATCGTGCACACGCCGCACGATGCGCGACATCTCGACGAACCGGGTCATTTCGCGCTCCGCGACGATGTAGCGGCCTTGGGCCCCATCATTCAGCGCGGCGGCGAGGTGTGCCTTCGCCACGTCGCGCACGTCCACCGTGCAGAAGCTGAAGTCCGGCACTCCGTAGAAGAACACGCCCCGCATCAGCTCGTCCAGCAGGAAAAGGCTTCCCGACTCCGATTCGGGCGTCAACGCCGGCCCCAGGACCAGGCCCGGGTTGATCGCCACCATGCGCCAGCGTTTCTGGCCGCCGGCGATGCGCCACGCCTCTTCTTCGGCCACCACTTTCGAGTAGTGGTACGGGTTGTTTTCCAGGGTACTGGTGCGGTTGAACTGGTCTTCCGTGAGCACGTGCCCCTTCATCTGCAGGACGTCGGCGTAGTCGCCGAACATGGCCCCCACGGTCGATGTCAGAACGACCTTGCCGACCGACTCGCAGCGGTTGACCGCGGCCAGCACGTTGCGTGTGCCCGCCAGCGCAGGCTCCAGCAATTCGACCCGCGGGTTCTTGATCTGCTCGGGCAGAAAGAAAGGGGAGGCGACATGGAACACCGTGTCGCAGCCGCCCATGGCCTCGTCAAACGATCGCTCCCGCAGCAGGTCCGCGGCAAACAGCCGCAACCTGCCAGGGAAAAGCGTTTGCAACCCGAGCAGGGCGTACAGCTTGTGCGCCTTGCCCAGATCGCGCACGGTCGCGTGCACGGCCCATCCGTTTTCCAGCAGCAACTTCACCAGATGGCCGGCCACATAGCCCGAGCCTCCCGTCACCAAAGCAGTTCGCATCAACCCACTCCATTCGTTGGGCCTAGCGTATCGGGCGGGGCCCAGCGTGCGGTGTTCGCAATGGACAAGCGCGGGGCCGTTTCGGCCTGGATGCCATGACGCAGACCGAAACGGCGCTCCAGAACCGCGCCATCGTGCCGCCGATGCTCATCCGGGCGCTGCTGCGCGTCGCGCAGGCACGCGGCCTGCCGCCGGACCGCCTGTGCCTCGGCTTGGGCTTCGGCCCCGAGGATCTGCGGGATCCCGCGTTGCGGGTGTCCTACCGCCAGACGCGGGCGCTGTGCAAGCGGGTACAGGCACAACTGAACGAACCTTCGCTGGGCCTGCTCGCCGGACAGGCGCAGACCCCGCTCTCCTGGGGGCTGCCCGGCCTGGCCATGCTCACCTGCCAGACACTGGGCCAGGCCATCGCATTCTGTGCGGTGCATCAAAGCGAGGCGGGCGCATTGGTGTCTTTCCGGATCGAACGCCAGGATGGCCTGCTGGTGGTCGAGGCGCAGCCCCGCTACCACGATCCCGAACTCGAGCCCTTGCTGATCGAGGAGGCCTTCGCGGCCAGCCTGACCGTGGTGCGCGCGCTGGTCGGTGCGGACTTCACGCCCGAACGGGTGGAACTGGCCTGGCCTGCGCCGGCGCACACCCTGGCGCATCGGCGTGTCTTCGGCTGCAACGTGCAATTCGACAGGCCGGCACACCGCATGTGGACCTCGCAGCGATGGCTTGCCCAGGAATTGCCCGGATGGGACCCCTACGCCTGCGACGCCCTGCGCGAACATCTGGCGGCCCTGCTCGAATGCCCCGGCAACCGCAACGATCTTCATGAAAGCGCCCTGACGTGGCTGCGCGGCAACCTGGACAACGCTCCGTCCATGGCGGGCCTCGCACGCCACCTGAACCTCGGGGAGCGCACGTTGCGAAGGCGCCTCGACGCCCTGGGCGTGTCATGGCGCGCGTTGCACGACCAGGTGCGCCGCGACCACGCACTGGCGCTGCTGCAACGCGCGGCGCTGCCCATCCACGAAGTCGCATCCGCCACGGGCTTCGACGATTTGCGAGCCTTTCGCCGTGCATTCAAGCGGTGGACAGGCGCCCGCCCCAGCGCACTGCGCCAACGCTGACCCTCCGCGACCCTATTAGGGTTTTCACAAAGAAATCTCTCTTTTCAAAATAGTAGTCATCGCTATAAACTAGCCATCATTACCAAATAACCAAGTCATTGTGATGACCACATTCACCCCCCTCCTTCGCGCTGCCGTCGTGCTGGCCACACTGGCTCAGCCCGCGTGGGCCGCCGGTCCTGACGAGGCGAAAGGCCTGTGGATGGGGGCTGACAAAGATGCGGTCCTCGAGTTCAAACCCTGTGCCGATGCGCCCACGGCGCTGTGCGGGCACATCGTCTGGGACAAGGACGCAGGCCAGGCCAAGGACAGCTGCGGCGTGCAGATCGCCCGGCTGGAGCACGACCAGAACGATGCCTGGCGCGATGGGTGGGTCTACGACCCGCGCGACGGCAAGAAATACAAGGGCGCGCTGCGGGTCAAGTCGGGAGATCTGCATATCCGAGCGTTCCTGGGCACCGAGATCCTGGGACAGACCGAGCAGCTGCAACGCGTTGCCGCCCTTCCTGCCACCCCCGTGTGCAAGCCCTGACCCCGTCCCGTTCATCCACCCCACCAGCGAAAGGATCTCGCATGAAAAAACGCCCACTGGTCTTCCTGGTTTCCACCGGCGCGCTGCTCGGCGGCATCGCCATCCCTGCGCAGGCTGACGAGACCGCCAGCTACGCCGTGGAGACCGAAGTCAAGCTGCTCAGCGACCAGCGCACGCGCGGCCTTTCCGATTCGCTGAACCGCCCCGGGGCGCAGCTGGCCGTGCAATTCGCCCACGAAAGCGGCGTGATCGCGCTGGCGCAGTTGTCCACCATCAGCAACAAGGTCTACACGGGCAGCGACGGATACAACGTGCTGCTGGCCACCGGCTGGCGCTTTGGGGATCCGGACGGCTGGCACTACGGCGTGGGCGTGGCCAGCGAGCTCTTTCCCGGCGCCAAGTTCGATGCGCCCTATGGCTTCGATGCCAGCACCGGCACGCCCACCGACTTCCGGACGACGAAATACAACTCGACCTACGCCGTGCTCGAACTGGGCTGGGGCGCGCTCGATGCGCGCATCCTGACCGTGCTGTCCAAAAACTACCGGGGCGCCAGCACCAGCGGCGTCTGCGGCCAGATGCTGGCCCTGTCGGCCGACCCCACCAAGGCGCTCGACTGCTATGCCCGCGGCGACCACGACTCGCGCGGCAGCTGGCTCGCCGACCTCGACTACAAGATCCCCCTCGACGACAAGACGACGCTGAAACTGCACGCCGGAATACAGCGCATCAAGAACTTCAAGGAAGCCAACGCCAGCGACTATTCGATCGGCGTGCTGCACAAGCGGTGGGGCTTCGACTGGAGCGCCGAGTACGTCATGCCCAAGACCCGAACGCGCGAGTTGTTCCAGGTGGTCGATGGCGACAAGATCCGGGCGGTGGACGGCAACCGGCTCGTGCTGGCCGTCTCGCGCAAGTTCTGAGGCCTCGATGAGTCTTGCCCAACGCCTGGTGCTCGCCATCGACCTCGGCACGTCGGGTTGCAAATGCGCCCTGGTCACGCTGGACGGGACCGTGCACGCCTGGGCCTTCAGGCCCGTCTCCCTGGAGGTGCATGGCGTGACGGCCGAACAGGATCCCGCCCATTGGTGGCAGGCCCTGGTGGAGGCCGCGGGCGAATTGCTGAATGCGGACGCACAGCGGCGCCAACGCGTCGTCGCGGTGTGCTGCTCGACGCAGACGGAAGTCACGGTCTGCGTGGACCGGGCCGGTCGCCCCATCGGACGCGCCATCAGCTGGCTGGATGCCCGCGGCGCGCCCGCCATCGCACGGCGAACGCGCAGCCGGTTCGGCAACATCGAGGGCTACAGCCCCCTGAAACTCTGGCAGTGGCTGCGCCTGACCGGTGGCGCCCCGTCGACCACGGGCCGCGACAGCGCCGGACACATCGCCTACGTGCGCGACGAATGCCCCGACGTCTACGAGAAGACGCACAAGTTCCTGAACGCGCTGGACTACCTGAACCTGCGCCTGTGCGGCCGCCTGTGCGCCACGCAGGACTCCATCCTCACTGCGTGGGTCACGGACAACCGCGACCCGCACCACGTGCACTATGACGCGCGGCTGCTGCGCATGCTGGGTGTGGATGCGGAAAAGCTGTCCGAGATCGTCCGATCCACCGATGTGATCGGCACCCTGCTTCCCGAGGTGTCCGAGGCGCTCGGCCTGGACCCGGGCACGGTGGTGGTGGCTGGCGCGGTCGACAACTCCGCCGTCGCGGTGGGCGCGGCCGTCGACGACTTCGAAACGCACCTGTACCTCGGGACCTCTTCCTGGCTCGGCGCGCATGTGCCGTTCATGAAGACCGACATCTTCCGCAAGATTGCCGCCGTGCCCTGCGCAGTGTCGGGCCGCTACCTCGCCATGGCGCTGCAGTCCACCGCTGGCGCCAACCTGTCGTTCCTGCGCGACCGCATCCTGTACCACCCCGATGAACTGGCCAGCGACGAAGAGCATCCCGAAGTTTATGAAGCGCTGAACCGCATCGCGGCGCGCGTTCCACCGGGCGCCAGGGGTCTGATCTACACCCCATGGCTGTACGGTGAGCGCACGCCCGTGGACAACCCGCGGCTGCGCGCCGGACTCATCAACATGTCGCTGGAGCATTCGCGCGAAGACATCTTTCGCGCCTTTCTCGAAGGCGTCGCGTTGAACACGCGATGGATGCTGGAGCCCTTCTCCAGGCTGCTCGGGCGCAACCCGGGCGTCATCACTGCAGTGGGAGGGGGCGCGCAAAGCGAGGTCTGGTGCCAGATCATGGCGGACGTCTCGGGACAGCCCATCCGCCAACCCACCAGCCCGATCCAGGCCAATGCGATCGGCGCCACGTTCATCGCGGGCGTGGGCATCGGCGCCCTGTCCTTCTCCGACCTGGGCCAGCTGCGACAGATCCGCCGGGTGTACGAGCCCGCCTCGTCGCTGCGGAATCTGTACGACGAGAAATTCGGAACGTTCAAGGAGGTCCACACGCGCCTGGCGCCGCTGTACCACCGCCTGAATGCACCGGCCCTTTCCTGACAGCGAGAGCCCATGAAACACGAATCCCAACGCCGGCATGTGGTGGACCTTTGCCTCGAACTCTCCCGCCGTGGCTACTTTGCCGGCACTGGCGGAAACATCATGCTGCGCATCGATGCCGACCTCGTGGCCGTCACCCCGTCCGCGATCGACTACCACGCCATGAAGCCCGCGGACGTCTGCGTGCTGCGCCTGACCGACCTGCGGCAGACCGATGGCGAGGGCACGCCGTCCGTGGAGAGCAGCCTTCATGCGGGCGTGCTGCGGGCGCGGCCCGAATCGGGCTGCAGCATCCATACGCACCAGCCGGTGGCCAGCGCGCTGGCGTTGCTGGGCGAGGAAATTGCCGTTCCCCCGCCGTGGAGGGCCACGTTGGGAGCACGCCTTCCCGTGGTGGGCTATGCGCCGTCGGGCAGCGGCTGGCTGGCCTGGAAGTTCAGCCGCAAGGTCCGTGGCGATGTCAATGCCTATCTGATGCACAACCACGGCATCCTGTGCTGTGGCCGCGACAGCGATGCGGCCATGCAGGCCGTGGATGACCTCGAAGCCCTTGCCCGCTCGCTGCTGGATCAGCGCATCCGACATCGCGCCACCTCGGCCTCCCCGGCCATGGAACAGGCCCTGCAGCGCACGCGCGATGCGCTGCACACCCGCGCCACGGCCTGAACGTTTCCTCCCTCGAGCACTTCCCATGAGCAACCTCGCCACCATCCACGCCGCCGCCGCCGGCGCTGCAGCCATGCCGCCCACCGCCATCTCGTCCTGGCCCGACACCCCGTCGCTCTATCAACGGTTTTCCGAACTGGTGGCGCAGCCCATGCGGCCCATCCGGCCGGATGCCATGCCCAACGTCCTGCGCTGGTTCGAAACCAAATGCGCGGGCTCCAAGCGGCTGGCCGAGCGGGCCAAGGGGGTCATTCCGGGCGGAATCCAGCACAACCTGGCCTTCAACCACCCCTTCGCCCTGGCCATTTCCCATGCCGAAGGGGCCCATCTGACCGACGTCGACGGCAACCGCTACATCGACTTCCTGCAGGCCGGCGGCCCGACGCTGCTGGGCAGCAACCACCCGGCCGTTCGCCAGAAGGTCCATGCGCTCATCGACGCATGCGGCCCCGTCACCGGCCTGCTTCACGAATACGAGGTGAAGCTTGCCGAGCTGGTCTGCAGGCACATGCCCGGGGTGGACATGCTGCGGCTCCTGGGTTCGGGCACCGAGGCGGTGATGGGTGCGGTGCGGCTCGCGCGAACCTACACGAAGAAAAAACGGATCATCAAAATCGGCGGCGCCTACCATGGCTGGAGCGACCAGCTGGTCTACGGCATGCGCCTGCCCAATACCGGGCGCATGGAGGCCACCGGCATTCCACGCGGCGCGACGGGCCACACCCAGGAGTGCCCTCCCAACGACCTGGAGGCGCTGCGCCGCCAATTGCAGCTCAACCGGCTGCGCGGCGGCACGGCGGCCGTGCTGCTCGAACCCCTGGGCCCCGAGAGCGGCACGCGGCCCGTCCACAAGGGCTACAACGAGCAAGTGCGCAAGCTGTGCGACGAGTTCGACACGCTGCTGATTTTCGACGAGGTCGTCACGGGTTTCCGCATCGGCATGGGCGGCGCCCAGGCCTATTTCGGGGTCACGCCGGACATCACCGTGCTTGGCAAATGCCTGACCGGGGGGTACCCGATGGCCGGGGCCATCGGCGGCAAGAGGGACATCATGATGTCGCTGGTCGGCGGCATCGGCACCACCTCGCGCCGCGCCTTCGTCGGCGGAACGCTGACGGCCAACCCCCTGTCCTGCGTGGCCGGCTACTACGCGCTGCAGGAAGCCGAACGCACCAACGCCGCCGTGGTGGCAGGCCAGGCCGGGGACCGCCTGCGCCGCGGCCTCGAGGAGATCATCCGCCGCCGCAACCTGCCCTACGTGACCTACAACATGGGCTCCATCGTGCACCTGCAGACTTCGGGCGTCCTGCTGCTGGACACCAGCAGCCTGTGGAAACTGTTCAAGGTGCGGAACGAGGCCAAACAGCGCAAGCACATGATGGAGGAGATGGGCGCGGCCTACACGGCGCACGGCCTCATCACCCTGGCCGGAAGCCGCGTCTACACGAGCCTCGCCGACACCGACGAAGTGATCGACGACGCACTGAACCGCTTCGACGACGTGTTCGCACTGGTATGACGGCGGCGCACATGGACCGGGCACTGGAACAGCTGTGGCTCCAGCTGCGGGAGCGCCTGATGCAAAAGCACCTGCTGCAGGGAGCGGCGGCAGCGTTGTCGCTGCGCATTCCCGGCGGCGATGGCATGTGGTTCGGAGCCGCGGGCGATGCAGCGCCGCGGCGCCTCGACGCGATGGATCTGGCGTCCTCGGGGCCAGGTCCGGGCCTGCACGCACAGGTCCTTGCGTCGCGCGACGACGTTTGCGCCGTGGCCTCGGGCGGTGGCATGTTCGGGACGGGCCTGGCCGATTTCGGCGGGGCGATGCCGGGGGTGTTCGACGAGCAGGTGCGGCACCTGGGCCGCATGGCGCCAGCGTCGTCCCTCGCCGCCGTCGGCAAGGCATTGCGCCTCGGCGGCAACGCGCTGCTGGTGCAAGGACAGCCGCTCGTGCTGGGCATGACCGGTGCACGGCTCGCCCTCAATGCGGAACTGTTCGAAAAGTGCGCCAAAGCCTATCTGCTCGCTGCGGCCGGGGGCGGCCAGGTGCGGCCCCTGCCGTGGGTGGTGCGGTACGTGGCCAACCGCCGCCTCATGAAGGACGAGCACCGGGCGCGCCTGCGGGTCCGCCAGGGGCTGCTCCCCGAAGAGACCAAGGGCTACTGACGGCCTCGGTCGCACTCCACGGATGCGCGCGTGCGCCCCATGAACGGCCGGGCGCCAACCCTCGAAGGACCCCACATGGAATACAAGGACAAGGTCGTGCTGATCGTCGGTGCCTCGTCCGGCATCGGCCGCACGCTGGCACTGCGCCTGGCGGGCATGGGCGCCCAGGTGGTGGCCATGGCGCGGCGCGAAGACCGGCTGAGGCATCTGTCCGCCGAGATCGTGGCACGGGGAGGCCGCTGCAGCCTCCAGGTGGCGGATGCCCAGGACCCCGGCGCCGCCCTGCGCGCTGTGCAGGGCGCACTGGCCGAGCACGGCCGCATCGACCTGTTGATGCTCAATGCCGGCGGCGCGCCCGCCATCGACATGCGCAGCATGACCGCCAGCGAAGTGCTCGGGTACATGCGGTCGAACTACGACGTCGCGGTCAACGTGCTGTTTCCGGCGCTGGATGCCATGCGCCGGCAGCGCAGCGGCGTGGTGGTCGCCACCAACTCGCTCGCAGGCCTTCTGGGGGTGCCGCTGCAGGGGCCGTACTGCGCCGCCAAAGGCGCCCTGAAGCTGTTGATCGACACCTGCCGGGTGGAGTTTGCGGAGTTCGGCATCCGTTTCGTCTCCGTTTATCCGGGATTCATTGCGACCGAGGCGACCGCCGGCGATGGCATGCCCGCGCCGTTGCAGATGTCGGAAGACCGCGCGGTCGATCACCTTCTTCGGGCCCTCCAGGGGCGCTACATGGACTATGCCTTTCCCCGGCCGATGACCGCCCTGGTCTGGCTCGCCAATGCGTTGCCCAAACGCCTGGTCGTGCGGATCCTGCGCCGCGATGTGCCCCCGCTCGGCACGGAGCTTCGGCCATGGTGACCCTATCGGCCGATGCGGATGCCACCGCCATCCGCGCCCTGTTCGATGCGCAGGCGGCCACCGCGCTGGCGCTGCGCGAATCGACCGCACCGCAACGCCGCGACAAGCTGCGCCGGCTCAGCCGCGCCGTGCTGGCGCGCCGGGAGCGCTGGTACGCGGCCTTCCACGCCGACCTGGGAAAGCCCCGGATGGAAGTGGAGCTGACCGAACTGCTGCCGGTCCTCGACGAGGCCAGCCATGCCATCGGCCATCTCCAGCGATGGATGCGCCTGCGCCGCATCGGCGCCACGCTGACCACGCTGGGGACCAGCGCACGCGTGCAGTACCAGCCACGCGGCCGGTGCCTGATCATCGGCCCGTGGAACTACCCGCTCAATACCGTGCTGGGGCCCCTCGTGTCGGCGGTGGCGGCGGGAAACACCGCGATCCTCAAGCCGTCCGAATTCACGCCCCACGTCAACGCCCTCGTCGAGGAAGTGATCGCGGAAGTCTTCGGGCCGCAGGAGGTGGCCCTCGTGCAGGGTGCCGTGAAAACCTCGGAGTGCTTGCTGGCACTGCCGTTCGACCACATCTTCTTCACCGGCTCGCCGGAGGTCGGCAAGAAGGTGATGGCCGCCGCCGCCCTCCACCTGACCTCCGTGACGCTCGAGCTGGGCGGAAAGTCCCCGGCCATCGTCGATGCGAGTGCCGACGTCGAAGCGGCGGTGCGCATGCTGGCCTGGGGAAAGCTCACGAACGCCGGGCAGACCTGCGTCGCGCCCGACCATGTGTACGTCCACCAAAGTGTCGAAGCGCGGTTCATCGCGTGCTGGCGCCGCGTCGTGGCCGAACGGTATGGCCGGAATGCGCCCGACGTCGCCGCCAGCGCGCACCTGGGCCGCATGGTCACCGAGCGCCACGCCGAGCGCATGGCCGCGCTGATCGAGGATGCCGTCGCCAAGGGGGCCACGCGGCTGGACGGTGGCGAACACGACACCCCCATGCGTTACGTCGCACCCACGCTGCTGGGCCGCATTCCCGGCGATGCACGCATCGCGTCCGAGGAAATTTTCGGCCCCGTGCTGCCGCTGCACGTCTTCGACTCCGTGGACGAGGTCGTCGCGCGCATCAACGCCGCCTTCAAACCCCTCGCCCTGTACCTCTTCGCGCGGGACCGGGCACTCGTGGCGAAGCTGCAGCAGCAGACCAGTTCCGGCAGCCTCGGTGTGAACCTGTGCGTTCAGCAGTACGCGCACAGCCAGTTGCCGTTCGGCGGCGTCAACCACTCCGGGATGGGCAACGCCCACGGCTTTTACGGCTTTCGCGCGTTCTCCCATGAACGGGCCTGCCTCTACAACGGCCCGCTCAATGGGCTGCGCCTGTTCTTCCCGCCGTACTCGCCGATGAAGCTCGGATGGGCGCAAAAGCTCGTGAAACTGATCGCCAGAACCTGAACCACCGAGGGCGCAGCAAAGCCAGCAAGGCTGCCCCCCCCTGCGTGCCGCGCGGCACCGGCACGGCAGGTCGATCCCGCTCCAGGCCCCTGATGAAACCCCTGCTGAAAACCCTGTTGTGCCTGCCTCTACACGCAGCAACAATCAGAAACGAACGATCGTTCTTTTTTTGGAGTTGCCATGATGTTTCTGCAGCGGTGGCTGATCGCCACCCTCGCCGGCCTTCTCGTGACCATGGGGGCCGCCTCGGCCCAGGTCGTGACCGTCGCCGATGTGAAGTACGGCACCGCGTTGCAACTGCAAGGCAGCCCGTTGCTGCTCAATGGCGCGGGCATCCGCTACAAGGCCGTGTTCAAGGTGTACACGGCGGGCCTGTACCTGGAGCGCAAGGCGGGCACGCCGCAGGAAGTGGCCGCCTTGCGCGGCCCCAAGCGGCTGTCGATCACCATGCTGCGCGACATCGAATCGGCCGAACTGGGCAAGCTGTTTTCGCGCGGCATGGAAGACAACATGGACAAGGCCTCGTTCTCCCGCCTGGTGCCCGGCGTGCTGCGCATGAGCGAGATCTTTTCCCAGCACAAGAAGCTCTCGGCCGGCGACACCTTCACCGTGGACTGGCTGCCCGGCACGGGCACCGTGATCAGCGTCAAGGGCGTGGCGCAGGGCGATCCGTTCCGCGAGCCCGAATTCTTCGATGCCCTGATGGGCATCTGGCTGGGCGAGCGGCCGGCGGACTGGAAGCTCAAGGACGCGCTGCTGGGCAAGGCGGGTGGCTGACTCAGTGTCCGCGGCCCTCCGGCTGGCGGCGCACGGGCATCCGGCCCCCGCTTTTCCTGCCCCGCAAACAAATGCTATTATTTTTATAGCTACATGCCCTAGTAAATATTGCACTGGAGCATGATTCGACCGCTTTGAAGAAAACCGCGATGCCGGCACGCCCCCTGAATTCCAGGAATTTTTTCACCCGCCTGTAACCCGCGGCGCATTCCGCCCGAACTACTGGACGAGGCCCGATCGCCGGGCCCTCTTTCAGGAGCATTCATGGCGGCATCCGCGAAACCACAGCCCATCCACCCCTTGTGGATACGCATCAGCCACTGGCTGAACGCCCTGGCGGTGCTGATCCTCACCGCCAGCGGCTGGCGCATCTACAACGCGGCGCCGTTCTTCCCTTTCACGCTGCCCAACGCGCTGACCCTCGGCGGCTGGCTCGGAGGTGCACTGCAGTGGCATTTCGCCGCCATGTGGCTGCTCGCGGCCAACGGCCTGTTCTATCTGGCGATGAACCTCGCCAGCGGCCGGCTGGCCCGCAGGTTCTTTCCGGTCTGGCCGCGCGCCGTGCTGCGCGACGCCATGGACGCCCTGCCCGGAAAGCTCGCCCACACGGATGCGCGCCAGTACAACAGCGTGCAGCGGCTGGCCTATCTGTTCGTGATGCTGGACCTTCTGGTCCTGGTGCTGTCCGGGCTCGTGCTGTTCAAGTCCGTGCAGTTCCCCGTCTTGCGGGAATGGCTGGGGGGCTACGAGTTCTCGCGCCGCATCCATTTCGTGGCCATGGGGCTGCTGGTCGGGTTCATTGCCCTGCACGGTGTGATGGTGGCCCTGGTGCCGCGCACGCTGCTCACCATGTTGAGCGCCGGTCGCCAAGGGAGTGCGGCATGAACCTCTTCAGACGCCGGAGCTTGTCCAATGCCGATGCAGACCTGGCCGTGGCCGACGCGCGCAAGCTCCTGGAGCGCCGCATGGCGCCCGCCGCGCGCCGCCATTTCCTGCGCGGCAGCCTGACGCTGGGCGGCCTGTCCCTGCTGGCCGGCTGCAGCATCAGCGACAACGAGGATGTGGAAGCCATGCTCCAGCGCATCTCGCGCTGGAACGACCGGGCCCAGGGATGGCTGTTCGACTCCGGCCGGTTGGCACCCACCTATCCCGAATCCATGATCGTCCGGCCGTTTCCCTTCAATGCGTACTACGGCGAAGACGAAGTCCGGATCGTGAAAGAGGAAGGCTACCGGCTCGAAGTGGCCGGCCTGGTGGCCGAAAAACGCCCCTGGACCCTTGCGGCACTGCGCGCCCTCGCGCAGCAGGAGCAGGTCACCCGCCACATCTGCGTGGAGGGCTGGAGCGCCATCGGAAAGTGGGGCGGCGTGCCTTTCGGCGATTTTCTGCGGCGCATCGGCGCCGACCTGAGCGCGAAGTACATCGGCTTCGCATGTGCCGACGACTATCGCACCAGCATCGACATGGCGACCGCGCTGCATCCGCAGACGCTGCTCGCGCTGACCTGCGACGGCGAGCCATTGCCACCGAAATACGGCTTTCCGCTGAAGCTGCGCATACCGACCAAGCTGGGCTACAAGAACCCGAAACACGTCATGGCGATGTCCGTGACCAACACCTATCCAGGCGGCTACTGGGAAGACCAGGGCTACAACGGGTTCGGCGGCAGCTGAGCGATCGGGCTCGGCGCCGCAGACGGCGCGGCCGTGCCCGATTCCCGGGTGCGGCGCAATTTTTCTCTTCCCTCTCTTGAAGGACTTTCGACATGAACAAGCTCACGACCGCACTGCTCGCCGCCTGCCTGACCGCGGCCTCCGTCTCCGCCATGGCGGCGGACGACATGATGAAAAAGGACCCCATGGCCAAGGACTCGATGGCGAAGGAAGCCACGCCGAAAGACGCCATGAAACACGACGGCATGAAGAAGGATGCGATGAAGAAAGACGGCATGAAACACGACCCTATGGCCAAGGATTCCATGGGAAAGGACGCGATGAAGAAAGATGAGATGAAGAAGGACGAGATGAAGAAATAAGCCACGGCATGCCTGCAGGCAGTGGGTCCATGCATGCCGTCAGCGCAGGCAGTGTTCGAAGCCATCGCGCGATGCGCGCGAGTGGTGCCGATGCCGTGTACCCTGAAGCGGCCATGGCACCCCGACCGCCTCGAGATATTGCGCACCTCCAGACCGAACAGCGCCTGCGAAGCCTGATGCTCGCCGGGCTGGAGGGCGATGCGGCGGCGTACCGGCAATTCCTGCAGCAAATGGCAACCCGCCTGCGGTCGTTCTACCGCCGGCGGCTGTCCGGTTGGCCCGACGACGTGGAGGACCTTGTGCAAGACACCCTGCTGGCCCTGCACAACCAGCGCCACACCTACCAGCGCACCCAGCCGCTCACGGCCTGGGTGCACGCCATCGCGCGCTACAAGACCATCGATCTGCTGCGCGCGCGCCAGGCGCGCGAAGCGCTGCACGATCCCCTGGACGACGATGAAACCGGCCTCTTCGATCACACCGAGGACACGGCCGCCGAGGCCCGGCGCGATCTCGGGCGACTGCTCGCCACCCTGCCCGACCGCCAGCGCTTGCCCATTGAGCAGGTCAAGCTGCATGGCCGGTCGGTCTCCGACGTGGCCCTGGAAACCGGCATGACGGAATCCGCCGTGAAAATCGGCATCCACCGGGGCCTGAAGGCGCTGGCGAGCCGCATCGCGTCTTCGTCCCCACCCACGGCGAAGCCAAAGGCCTCCCCATGAAAACCGACGATCTGATCCATCTATTGGCCGCCGACACGGTGCCGGTCCCTCGCCATGCCGCAGCGAAGCGCCTGGCGCTCGGCCTTCTCCTGTCGGTGCCGGTTTCGGGCTGGCTGATGTGGTATGGGCTCGGGCTCAATCCAGCGCTCGGCCAATACGCCACCCTGCCCATGTTCTGGGTGAAATTCGGCGCTCCGCTGCTCATGGCCCTGGCCGCGTTGCGGCTGGTCACCCGGCTCGGAAAACCGGGCTCTGTCACCCGCCTCGCATGGCTGGGCTGGGCCGCCCCGATCGGCCTGGTGTGGGCCCTGGGGCTGATGGCGGTGTGGCAGGCCCCCGCGGCACAACTGCCGGAGCTGGTGCTCAGCCGCACCTGGCGTGTGTGCGCGGAAAACATCGCGATGCTGTCGCTGCCGGTGTTCCTGGCCGCGATCTGGGTGCTGCGGGGCATGGCGCCCGTCCGCCCCGCATGGGCCGGCGCTGGGGCCGGCGCCCTGGGCGGCGCGGCCGGCGCCACGGTCTATGCGCTGCACTGCCCGGAGCTTGCTGCACCGTTCATCGCCATCTGGTACGTTCTGGGCATGTCGCTGCCGGTGGCCGCTGGTGCCGTGCTGGGGCCTCGGCTGCTGCGCTGGTAGCGGGCCATCGCCCCGCTGCTGCGGCGCGTCAGGGGCCGGGCCGCAGCGCCTCCAGCGAATCGACATAGCCGTCGGCATCCACCTCGCGCACGGGTTGCCCGTGGTTGTAGCCATAGGTCACCAGCACCACGGGGCAGCCGGCGGCGCGGGCCGCCCGGGCATCGTTGCTGGAGTCGCCGATCATCAGCGTACGCGCGGGCACGGTGCCCAGTGCCTCGCAGGTCCTGAGCAACGGCATCGGGTCGGGCTTCATGCGCTCGAAGGCATCGCCGCCGAAAACCTTCTCGAAGAAGCCGTCCAGCCCCTTGGCCTTCAGCAGCGAAATGGCGAACGCCGTGGGCTTGTTGGTCAGGCAGGCCAGGCGCACGCCTTGCCGCCGCAGCGCCTGCAGCCCGGTGACCACCCCGGGGTACAGCGCGGCGAACTGGCCGTTGACGGCGGCGTAATGGCGCTGGTAGCTTTCCCAGGCCTGCGGATAGATTGCTTCTTTTTTGATAGCAATATGCCCTAGTGAATCATGCGCCAGAACGTGATTGAGCACTGAATGAATCAGGTGCTGCGAGCCCTTTCCCACCATGCGTTCGATGTCGGGCGCCGCGATGCCGGGCAGCCCCAGCTCGTGCAGCATGCGGTTGATCGCCTCGGAAAAATCGCCGAGCGTGTCCACCATGGTGCCGTCCAGGTCCACGATCGCGGCATCGGCTTGTGCGGGGGACAGCGGAATCCAGTCTGAAAAGGGGGCAGATTGCATCGTCATGGCCATGAAAACAGGCGTGCAGTGAATGAAGTCGGGGTGGTGTCGTGGCGGTCCTGGTGCGGGGAGGACGTCTTCAACCTTCTGGAAAACTCACCGCCTGCGTCCCACGCCGCTTCGGCCGCACGACCACCGTGCCCGCCAGCTTATCGTGCCAGCCCTGCTTGCGGCCATCGAACGCCACCCACAGCAGGCCCAGGCCCAGCGGAATCGCGGAGGCGAAATACGCCACGTAGCGGCCTACGGACTGCCCGGGGGTCATCGGCTTTCCGGTGGCGGCATCCACCACGCGGGCGCCGATGGCCATCTTGCCCGGCGTGGCCTGCCGGCTCAGCCAGAACAGCACCACGGCCACGGCCGGCAGCACCCAGGAGATGACGAAATCCGCAGGCCCCATGACCAGGCGCTCGGATTCGAAATATGCCCAGCCATAGAACGCCACCAGCAGCGGCACCGTCACGACGATCAGCAGCAGGGTGTCGATCAGCGTCGCGCCCACGCGCGCCCAGAAGCCGACATATTCGAGATCGGGAAAACCGCTGGGGTCGTTCATGGCATCGTTTCCTTCTGAAGCAGGTGTTTGCGGCCTCAGGGGTCGAGGCACCCTGGATTCTGGCAGCGATCGCCGGCCTGCGAGGGGTTTCAAACGCCAGTCGGCCCGGCCGCCCGGCGCCGCACCGGCGCCTTCGCCACCGTCAGTTCCGCCCAGACGGGGGCATGGTCGCTGGCGTTGTCCTTTCCGCGCTCGTCCCGGTCCACGCCGGCGTCCGCCACGTGGAGCATGCGGCTCACCAGGATGTGATCGATGCGCAGCCCCGCATCGCGCTCCCAGCGCCGGCGCCGGTAGTCCCAGAAGGTGAACGGCACGTCCTTCGGGTGCACCGTGGCGATGGCATCCGTCCACCCCTGGGCCAACAGGTCGGCATAGGCTTGCCGGGGCGCCGGCTGCAAAAGGGCGTTGTCCGCCCATGTGTCGGGTCGGTAGATGTCCGCATCCGTCGGCACGACGTTCCAGTCGCCCATCAGCACCACGGGATGGCCAGACGCCCAGAGCGCCTGGGCGCGGCGGCTCAGCCGCTCGAACCAACGCAGCTTGGCGTCGAATCGGGGGCCGGGTTGCGGGTTGCCGTTGGGCAGGTACAGGCAGGCGTAGAGCACGCCGTTGACGGCCGCTTCGAGGTAGCGGGCTTCCTTGTCGGCCGGGTCGCCCGGCAGCGCGGTCAACACGGGCAGCGGATCGTGCCCGCGGCCGAGCAGCGCCACGCCATTCCATGTGCGCTGGCCGACGGCCACGCCCCGGTAGCCCGCCGCGCGCAGCGCCTCATCCGGGAACTGCGCCGTGGGACATTTGAGTTCCTGCAGCGCGACCACATCGGGCCGCGTGCGCTGCAGCCAATCGACCAGCCGGTCGATCCGCTTGTTGACGTTGTTGATGTTCCACGTGGCGACGCGCATGGCGTCACCGGCCTGGACACGCGGGCGAGCAATCGCTCACGCCGCTTTTCTTTCCGGTGCGCTCTTCCTGGCGGCGGCGCTTTTGGCACCTGCCTTCCTGGCAGGCGCCTTGGCCGCCGCCTTGCCGGCCGTTTTGCCCGCCCCCTTGCGCGCAGGCGCGGAGCCCCCCTTGAGGCTGCGCTTGAGCAGGGCCGTGAGGTCGATCACTTCGCCGGTCTGCGGCGCTTCTTCCTCCGGGTCCATGACGGTATGGCCTTCGCCCGCCTTCGCCTTCTTGTCCACGAGCTTCATCACCTGGATGCGGAACTCGTCCTTGAAGTCGGCGGGGTCCCATTTTCCGGACATCTCCTCGACCAGCTGCCTGGCCATCTTGAGTTCCGCGACGCTCACACTCTTCCTGCCGGCGGCCGGCAGTTCGAGCGAGTCGAGCGTCTTGACCTCGTCGCCCCAGCGCAGCAGGTTCAGCACCAGCGCCGGCCCCGAAGGCACCAGCGCGGCCAGGTGCTGCTTCGTCGAAATGACGACCTTCGCGAGACCGACCTTGCCCGTCGCGATGAGGGTTTCGCGCAGCAGCGCATAGACCTTGTCGCTCTTGTTGACGGGTGCTACGTAGTACGGCCGCTCCAGGAAGATGAACGGCATGTCGTTCGCATCGATGAAACGTTCGATCTCGATGGTCTGCGTGGTCTTGGGGAACACCGCCTCGATCTCTTCCGGGCTGATGATGACGTACTTGCCGTCTTCGTACTGCACCCCTTTGACGATGTGGTCCTTGTCGATTTCCTTGCCGGTCTTCTTGTTGATGCGCTTGTAGCCCACCGGGTCCATGGACCGCTTGTCCAGCCAGTCGAAGTCCACGCCCTGCTCCGTCGCCGCCGTGTGCAGCCCGACAGGGATATGGACCAGGCCGAAGGTGATGGCGCCCTTCCAGAGCGTGCGACTGCCAGTTGCCATGTGACTTTTCTCCGAAGGGGGAAACCCCGTTCTTCCCAGTCTGCGTCGATCGGTCTGTCACCCTTGTAGGCGGCCGCTTGCCACAGCGGTAGGCATTGCCTGCCAATCGGGTGGCGGCACGCACGGCCTTGAGCCATCCCCTGCAATCCCCTATGCTGGAGCGATGCCGTCCGCCCTTCGCCCCATCGCCATCCATGTGCAAGAGCCGTCCCCCGGGGACTTCCGCTGGGTGCTGATGGAGCGCGAAGGCGGCGGTGCCTGGGCGGAGATGGAACGGTCCGCGTCGGCCGCAGGCACCTACCACCAAGCCCTGGCCGATGGGCTTCGGGTCTTGCAAGCCATGATCGAAGACCTGGACATCGGCCCTCGCCTTGCCGTGAAGCGGGCCGCAAAAGCGGTGGCGCCATCGGACGATGCGCCCCAGACGGATCGCGCGCCGGCCGATCCCCCAACCCCCTCCAAACCCTCGCTGTTCGGATTCGGCCCCGCCCGCTGAACCGCCGCGCCTGGCGGCTGCAGGGAGGTGGTGCAGAATGCCCACCACGTCCCTACAGACCCCACCGATGACCACGCTCCAACACCTCCTCGGCACCGAATTTCCCCTCATCCAGGCGCCCATGGTGGCGGTGTCGGGAAGCGCCATGGTGATCGCCGTGAGCGAAGCCGGGGGCCTGGGCTCCTTGCCCTGCGCCGGGCTCACGCCCGACCTGATCCGCCAGGAAGTCACGGCCATCCGCGCGGCCACCCGCCGGCCCTACAACGTCAACTTCTTCTGTCACACGCCGCCCCAGCCCGATCCGCAGCGGGAGGCGGCATGGCGTGCGGCGCTGGCGCCCTATTACGCCGAATTCGGCCTTCGTTCGGAGGACATCCCCGCCGGTGCGGGACGCCATCCGTTCAACGCCGAGGTGGCCGGCCTGCTGGCGGAGTTCCGGCCACCGGTGGTCAGCTTCCATTTCGGACTGCCGCCGGACGACCTCCTGGCGCAGGTGAAAAGCTGGGGCTCCAAAGTCCTCGCGTCGGCCACCACGGTGGAAGAAGCGCTCTGGCTGCAGGCGCGGGGCGTGGACGCGGTCATCGCGCAGGGCCTGGAGGCCGGCGGGCACCGCGGGCACTTCCTGTCGCACGACCTGACCAAGCAATCCGGCACCTTCGCGCTGCTGCCCCAGATCGTCGGCGCCGTGCAGTGCCCGGTCATCGCGGCCGGGGGCATCGCGGACGCCCAGGGCGTGGCCGCGGCCATGGCGCTGGGGGCCTCGGGCGTGCAGGTCGGCACGGCCTACATGCTGGCCACCGAGGCCACCACCAGCGCGGTGCACCGCGCCGCATTGCAAAGCGACGCAGCGCGCCACACTGCCCTCACCCACCTGTTCACCGGCCGCCCTGCCCGCGGCATCATGAACCGCGTCATGCACGAATTGGGGCCACTGAATCCCGCGGCCCCGGAATTCCCTCTCGCGACGGCCGCGCTGGCCCCGCTGCGCGCCAAGGCGGAAGCCTTGGGGCGCAGCGACTTTTCACCACTGTGGTCCGGACAGAACGCGAGCGGGTGCCGGGAGGCGTCCGCCGCCGACCTGACGCGCGCGCTGGCGAAGGGCCTGCGGTAAGCGGCCGACCGTTTCCAGATTCACCGGCCCCACCGCTTTGACATGAAAATTCCTGCACTGCCCTTCACGACGACGGACTGGTCGCTCATCGCACCCACCGAGCACCCTGGCGAGACCGGAACGGCCCTGTGGCGCACCCAGACCGTGGGCGACATTCGCATTCGCCGGGTCGACTATTCCGCCGGCTACCTGGCCGACCACTGGTGCGACCGGGGCCACATCCTGTTCGTGCTGGAAGGCACGCTGGAAACCGAATTGAAGGATGGCCGCCGTGTCACGCTCACGGCCGGCATGAGCTATCAGGTGTCCGACTTCGGCGATGCGGCCCACCGGTCGTCGACGGCCACGGGCGCGCAGCTCTTCATCGTGGATTGACGCCTGGGCCGCCCTGTGGCGGGCGAACGGCCCGCACGGCGGCTGCGCACCGTCCGACAGACGCTACCGCGGTGTACGCCTAGTCTGCAAACCTTGCCCCGGCCGGGCCTTCGCCCGGCTGCCAGGGGCGGTTCGCATACCAAAGGATCACCATGCCGATGTCTTCTCTTCGCCGCTTTTCCGCTCTCGCCACCACCGCCCTGCTGGCAGCAGCCGCCGCCACCGCGCACGCCGCGCCGGACGAATCCGCCCGGGCCCGCTACGAGCGCGACCGCCAGGCCTGCCTGAGCGGCAACACGCAGCAGTCCCAGGCCGTGTGCCTGCAGGAAGCGGGTGCGGCCCTCGAATCGTCGCGCACTGGTCAGTTGACCAATCCGGGCGCCCAGGCCGAGCAGAGCAATGCGGTGGACCGCTGCGCCGTGTTCAAGACGCCCGAAGAACGTTCCGCCTGCCTGGACCGCGTGAAGGGCCCGAGTGCCGTGTCCGGCTCGCCCGCCGCGGGCGGCGTGCTGCGCGAGAGCACCACGACCACCATCGTGCCGGCCCCCGCCACGCCACCAGCGCGTTGATTGCCGTGGATGCAGGCCGAGCCCGCGGCCGAGCCGCGTCAGGCCAGCTGCGTGCGCATGGCGCCGATCACGCCGGCGTAGTCGGGCTTGCCGAAGATCGCGCTGCCCGCCACGAAGGTGTCCGCGCCCGCATCCGCCACGCGGCGGATGTTGTCGGTCTTGATGCCGCCGTCCACTTCCAGGCGGATGTCCTTGCCGCAGGCGTCGATGCGCCTGCGCACGGCCTCGATCTTTCGCAGAGCCGAGTCGATGAAGCTCTGGCCGCCGAAGCCCGGGTTCACGCTCATGATGAGGATGAGGTCGATGTCGTCGATCACCCAGTCGAGCACGTCGAGCGGTTCGGCGGGGTTGAACACCAGGCCGGGCTTGGCGCCCTTGGCGCGGATGGCCTGCACGCTGCGATGCACGTGGGCCGAGGCGTCGGGGTGAAAGCTGATGTAGTCGGCGCCGGCATCGGCGAAAGCGGCGGCCAGCGCATCCACGGGCTGGACCATCAGGTGCACGTCGATCGGCACGGGCTGGCCGTTCGGGGTCTTGGCGTGGGGCTTCAGCGCCTGGCAGATCATGGGCCCGAACGTCAGGTTGGGCACGTAGTGGTTGTCCATCACATCGAAGTGGATCCAGTCGGCGCCGGCGGCGATGACGTTCTTCACTTCGTCGCCCAGGCGGGCGAAATCGGCGGACAGGATCGAGGGGGCAATGCGGTAGGTGCGGCTCATCCCCCGATTGTCGCAGCAGCCCGCGGCGCTCCGGAAGGCACGGCCGCCGGCCCGGGTACCATTGCGCCCATGCCGAAGTACCAGTTCCAGGCCGAGGTGCAATCCCAGTACCTGCCCGAGCAATCCACGCCCGACGAGGGCTTTTATGGCTTCGCCTACACCATCACCATCACGAACACGGGCGACATCCCCGCCCAGTTGATCTCCCGCCATTGGGTCATCAGCGACGCGCGCGGCCACACCGAAGAGGTCAAGGGCCTGGGCGTCGTCGGGCAGCAGCCGCTGCTCAAGCCCGGGGAATCCTTCCAGTACACGAGCGGCTGCCGCCTGCGCACGGCCAGCGGCAGCATGCACGGCCGCTATTTCTGCGTGGCCGAGGACGGCGAGCCGTTCGAATGCCCCATTGCGCTCTTCGTGCTGGAAGCCGTGTCCGGCGACGCCTCGGGCGCTCCCCTGAACGGCAGAGTGCTGCATTGAAGCGCCAATCCAATGACCTGGGCCACCTGCTGGCCCAGTTGGATGCGGGCGCGCCGCTGGCGCAGCGCCACCTTTGGCTGATCTCACTGCTGGACTGGGTGCGGGGCAACCGCCGCTCGGTCGAGGCCGCGGTCGGCCGCATGCAGCTGTTCGTGGAGGCCATCGAAAAGGACGATGCCGCGCGCCAGCGCCTGCAGGACTGGTGGAGCGCGCTCGTCGGCACGGTGGACATCACCACCTTGCTGGCCGATTTCGGCTTCGCGCCGCGCACGGCCCTCGCCAGCGAGGTGGCGGAGCGCCTGCGCTACAAGCTGCTGCCCGGCAGCCCGGAGACCATCGACGCGTCCGAGCTGTTCATGCTGGCGCTGCCCTACGATTTCGATGCGCTGTGGCTGGCGGCCCTGGACGAGGCCCTGCTCGCGCGGCTGCTGTCGGCCATGGCGCCGGCCGAGGCGCCGGGCGCCACCCGCTGGCAGCGCGCCCTGCTGGACGCCATCACCTATTGCGCAGGGCAGATCCTGTCCACCGGCTTCGCGCCCGAGTTGCGCCTGCGCATGAGCGAGGCCGCGCGCGACGCGCAGCCGTTCCACGCCCTGATCCGCGACGTGGAGAGCGTGCGCGTGGAGGTCCTGCACCAGCTGCGCACCACCGACCGGCTCGACGAATCCGTGCAGCGCCTGCGAGAACGGCTCGATGCCTGCCGCGCCGCCGCGGCCACCGTGTATTCGCACTTCGAGGACAACGGCATTTCGGTGGGCCTGGTGTTCCGGCTGCGGCAGTTGCGCGAGCGCATCCTGCGCGTGCGCGAGCTGCTGGACTGCCTGCTCTCGCCCACGCCCGCCCCCACCGCCGCCCGCCTGATGGCGCGGCTGGTCACCGTGGGCCGCGAACGGCGCAGCCTGCGCGCGCTGCTGGCGTCCAACTCGTCGCTGCTGGCGGCCAAGGTGGCCGAGCGCAGCGCCGAGACGGGCGAGCACTACATCACGCGCACCGGCGCCGAATACCGCGCCATGGTCGGCAAGGCCGCGGGCGGCGGCCTGGTGATGGCCTTCACCACCCTCATGAAGTTCGGCCTGGCGGCACTGGCGCTGTCGGCCTTCTGGGGCGGCTTCTGGGCGGGCGTGAACTATTCGGTGAGCTTCGTGCTGATCCTGCTGCTGCACTTCACGGTGGCCACCAAGCAGCCCGCGATGACCGCGCCGGCCATGGCGGCCAAGCTCAAGGACCTGCACTCCGATGAGGCCGTGGTGTCCTTCGTGGACGAGGTCACGCACTTGGTGCGGTCGCAGGTGGCCGCGGTGCTGGGCAACGTGCTCGTGGTGTTCCCGACCGTGATCGGCATCACGCTGCTGATCGCCAAGGGAACCGGGCAGACGGCCATCAGCACGGCCCAGGCCCACCACGTGCTGGAGTCGCTGCACCTGCTCGGGCCCTCGCTGCTGTTCGCGGCCTTCACCGGTGTGCTGCTCTTCGCCTCCAGCATCATCGCGGGCTGGGCGGAGAACTGGTTCGTGCTGCACCGCCTGGATTCGGCCGTGCAGTACAACCCGCGCATCACCCGGCTGCTGGGCACGGCGCGCGCCGCGCGCTGGGCGCACTTCCTGCGCGAGAACCTGTCCGGCTTCGCCGCCAACATCTCGCTGGGCTTCATGCTGGGGCTGGTGCCGCCCATCGCCTCGTTCTTCGGGCTGGGGCTGGACGTGCGCCACGTCACGCTGTCGTCGGGCCAGCTGGGCGCGGCCAGCACGGCGCTGGGCCTGCCGGTGCTGCACATGCCGCAGTTCTGGTGGGCCGTGGCCACGATACCGCTGCTGGGCGCGCTGAACGTGTCGGTGAGCTTCTACCTGGCCTTCCGGCTCGCCCTGCGCGCGCACAGCGTGACGGGGGTGGAGCGGGCCCGCGTCTATGCGGCCCTGCGCTCGCGCCTGCGGCGCGCGCCGCTGGAGTTTTTCATGCCCGCCCGGCGCGCGGCCTGAGCCCTGTTAAAAGGTCTTTTCCGCCGCCTGGATCCGCCCCGGAATGGAGGCCTCCGTCCTACAGGGTGGGGCCACCCTAACGGGTAAATTCGGGCGACCCCGGGGTCGGGCCGCTGCGCGCCGAGGGGGCTTCGCGAAGGCCGACCCAACCCTGCAGGCCTGGCGCCTGCGCGAAGAGGACATACAAAGAATGGATGAAATCCTGAGCTTCTGGGCGCAATGGTTGCGCCCTTCGGCCGGGTTGCCCACCGTGCAATGGTCGCTGCTGCTCGCAGTGGCCGCGGTATCGGGCTACCTTTTCCAACGCCATATCGGCCTGCCCAAGGTGGTCGGCTACACCCTGGTCGGCACCATCGCCGGCCTGCTGGGCTTCACCGGCGCCGTGTGGCCGCTGCAGGGCATCAGCCTGTTCCTGCTGGAGCTGGGCATCGCGCTGGTGCTGTTCGAGGCGGGCGGGCGCATTCCGCTGCGCTGGTTCCGCCACAACCCGATGGTGCTGGTGCAGAGCATCGCCGAATCGGCCCTGACCTACTTCGCCGTGTACTACGTGCTGATGTGGCTGGACGTGCCCCAGCGCGCCGCCGGACCGCTCGCCCTGGTGGCCCTGGCCGCCTCGCCCGCGGTGCTCAGCCGCGTGGTGGCCGACACACGCGCCGCCGGCCCGGTGACCGACCGCGCCATGGTGCTGGCCACGCTCTCCACGCTGTACGCCCTGACGCTGGGCAGTGCCACGGCGGAGCTGATCAACCGCCCCGCCGCGCGCATCATGGACACCATCTACCCGGTCATGGTGGTGCTGGGCGTCTCGATCATCGTCGGCGCCGTGCTGGCCCTGGTGCTGCGCATGGCGCTGCGCTTCATGAGCCCCACCAGCGAGAACACCTCGTTCCTGCTGCTCACCCTCATCGCCGCCGGCACGGCCGTCGCGGCGCACATGGGCGGCTCCGCGCCGCTGGCCGCGCTCCTGGCCGGCATGCTGCTCAAGCAGCTCAATCCGCGCCCCTGGGCCTGGCCGCGCCAGATGGGCACGGCCTCGTCTTTGCTGACCATGCTGATGTTCGTGCTGGTCTCCACCGTGGCGGCGCAAGCCGACTGGAGCGGCCCGGTGGCCGGCGTCGTGCTGGCCCTGATCGTGGTGCGCCTGGCGGCCAAGGCCCTGGGCGTGGCGGTGGGCAACGTGGGCAGCGGCGCCAGCTGGCGCCAGGCCCTGTGGGTGGGCTGCGCGATGACGCCGATGTCGTCCATCGCGCTGCTGATCGCATCGCAGTTCGTGGTGGCCTCGGCCTCCACCGGCCAGCTGATCGCCCGCGTGGCGCTGCCGGCCATCCTGGTCATGGAAGTGCTGGGGGCCGTGATCGCCACCGTCGCCATCTACCGCGCGGGCGAGAGTTCGAAACCCTGGGCGCCGCTCTCGCGCGCCGCCAACGGAGACAACAGCCGTGAGTCTTGAAGCCTTCCACCATTCCGAGCCCCTGACGCTGGGCGTCGAGCTGGAGCTGCAGCTCGTCAACACGCACGACTACGACCTCGCGCCCTATGCCGAGGACATGCTGCGCCTCATGCACAAGACGCCGCTGCCCGGCAGCGTCGTGCCCGAGATGACCAACAGCATGATCGAGATCTCCACCGGCGTGTGCCATAGCAGCAGCGAGGTGCTGGGCCAGCTCACGCAGATCCGCGATGCGCTGGTCAAGAGCGCGGACAAGCTCAACATCGCCGTGGCCGGCGGCGGCACGCACCCGTTCCAGCAATGGCACGAGCGGCGCATCTATGACAAGCCGCGCTTTCGCGAGCTGTCGGAGCTGTACGGCTACCTGTCCAAGCAGTTCACGATCTTCGGGCAGCACGTGCACATCGGCTGCCCGGACGCCGACGCGGCGCTGCTGATGCTGCACCGCATGTCGCGCTACATCCCGCACTTCATCGCGCTGTCGGCCTCCAGCCCCTACGTGCAGGGGCAGGACACGGCGTTCGATTCCGCCCGGCTCAACTCGGTGTTCGCGTTCCCGCTGTCCGGCCGCGCGCCCATGGCGCTCACCTGGACCGACTTCGAGCACTACTTCGACAAGATGACGCGCACGGGCGTGGTCAAGAGCATGAAGGACTTCTACTGGGACATCCGCCCCAAGCCCGAGTTCGGCACCATCGAGATCCGCGTGTTCGACACGCCGCTCACCGTGGAGCGCGCCGCCGCGCTCGCCGGCTTCGTGCAGTCGCTGGGTGCGTGGTTCCTCGCCGAGCAGCCCTTCATGCCGACCGAGGACGACTACCTCGTCTACACCTACAACCGCTTCCAGGCCTGCCGCTTCGGCATGGACGCGGTCTATGTGGACCCGGCCACGGGCAGCCACATGCCGCTGCGCGACCACATCCTGCAGACGATCGACCACATCGCGCGGCACGCGGGTGTCACCGGGGCGTCGAGCGCCCTGCACATGCTGCGCAGCGAGGCCGACGCCGGCCAGAACGACGCGCGCTGGCTGCGCGAGCGCCAGCGCAACGAGCAGTTGCTGGGCGAGGTGAGCCGGCAGGCGGCGCAGCGCTTTCGGGGCGCGGTGTCCTGACGGGCCGACGGCAGGCCGCGCCCATGGCGAACGCCACGCTTCGCGCGCTGCGCGCCGACATCACCCGGCTGGCGGTGGATGCCATCGTCAACGCGGCCAATTCGTCGCTGCTCGGCGGCGGCGGGGTGGATGGCGCCATCCACCGCGCGGCCGGCCCGGAGCTGCTGCACGAATGCCGCCTGCTGGGCGGCTGCAAGCCCGGGGAGGCGAAAGCCACCCGGGGCTACCGGCTGGCGGCCCCCGTCATCGTGCACACGGTCGGCCCGGTGTGGCGCGGCGGCTCGAACGGCGAGGCGGAGCTGCTGGCCTCCTGCTATCGCAAGTCGATTCTGCTGGCGAGCGAACGCGGGGCGAGGACGGTGGCGTTTCCCTGCATCAGCACGGGCATCTACGGCTACCCGATCGAGCAGGCGGCGGTGGTGTCCGTCGATGCAGTGCGCGCCACCCTCGAACAGACGCCGGATGTTCGGGAGGTGACCTTCTGCTGCTTCTCGGAGCAAGACCTGTCCGTGTACCGGGCGGTGCTCGCACAACAAGCCGAATAGCCCCGGGATGCCCCTGGAGGCGGCATCTTTAAAACCAATGAGAATATTGATTGATTTTTAAATTCTCAATGGTGATATAATGCCCTTTGTTGCAGTCCTGGCGCCTGACCCGTGCCGTCACCGCAACGCTTGCTGGGAACCGGCCATCGGCCCCCGGCAGGCCGCCTTTTGCGACCTTCGTCGCCCTGTCGATCTGCCGAGCTGCAGCCGACCGAGTTCCTCGATGCTCACGCAGGCCCTCTCCCGCCTGCGATCCTGAATGAATTAGATTTCCAAGACCGCCATTCCCATGGGCCAGTACGTCGTCTCGCCCTCGACACACCCGACCGACTGTGGCCGCTTCCGCGCCTCCTTCTCGGTCCATCGATCCCAGGGTAACGGCAGCTACTGCCGCGTATTCCGTTTCGACAAAGCCTTTGCATCCCGCGAAGCCGCCCGGCTCTTTGCCATCACCCAGGGCTGGCTGCAAACGAGCATGCCGCATCCTCCGGCGTGCTGAGGCCAAGGGTCCGCCAAGGCAGATCCCTTTTCCCCTTTCGCACCACCGTCCTCCAACGGCGCGCCATTCGTTGCGCACCTCTTTCAGAAAGGCTCTTTCCATGAGCAGCAAAATCTACGTGGGCAACCTGCCCTACTCCGTGACCGATGCCATCTTGCAAAGCAACTTTGCCGAGTTCGGCACCGTCTCTTCGGCCAAGGTCATGATGGACCGTGAAACCGGCCGCTCCAAGGGCTTCGGCTTCGTGGAAATGGCGTCCGCCGAAGTCGCCCAGGCGGCCATCACCGGCCTGCACGGCATGTCCGTCGACGGCCGCTCGATCGTCGTGAACCTGGCCCGTCCCCGCGAAGAAGGCGGCGGCTCGGGTGGCTACAGCGCAGCGGGCTACGGCGCGAACAAGCGCTCCGACGTGGGCTACGGCACGGGTGGTTTCGGCGGTGGCCGTTACTGAGCCCTGCCGCACTCCGCGCAAGACCGGCCCTCCTGGGCCGGTTTTTTTTCGCCCGGCCCTGCCTGCCGCCCCTCGGCGCGCGCCGCAGCGCGAAGGGGCATCCAATCTGGCAAAGGGCGTGAGGCCATTGCGGGTGCCGCCTGCATGACGGCCTACACTGCCCGCATGCCCTTCCCCCTCTCCGGCCCCCACGCCACCCTGGCCGCACTGCCCAGCGCAGCGGCCGGCGCGCACGCGGCCGCCAAGAGAGCGCATCGGCCGGTGCCCCCCGCACCTTCCTGAGCCCGGCGGTCCGCTCCCCTCTCTTCCTCTTTCAGCGCAACCCTCCGCCGCCGGGCCCCCGCCTCGCGCGGCCGCGGGTGCACCCTCTTTTGGGCGGTGCCCGCATTGATTCGATGGAGTGTGTCGATGCATGCAACGATTCACGGCGAGCGCACGCTCACCGAACTTGATTTCGCCCGCCTGAGCAAACTGTCCGGGCGCGAGCTTCCCCCCGCCCTGGCCGCGCTGCTGGCCAGCGCCGAGGTGACCGGCTCGCGCGCCGTCCCCGGCGACGTCGTGACGATGTACTCGCGCGTGGAGCTGGTCGATGTGCAGACCGCCCGGCGCCAGACGCTCACGGTCTGCTATCCGCGGGATGCCGAGCCCACGGCCGGCTTCATCTCCGTGCTCTCGCCGGTGGGCAGCAGCCTGCTGGGCCTGAAGGTCGGGGACGTCGCGAAGTGGCTTACGCCGAACGGCGACGCCTGCGCGGCGCAGGTGGTCGCCATCCTCTTTCAGCCCGAGGCCAGCGGCGACTACCAGACCTAGCGCGGGCCGTGGCCTGCCGCACCGTATGCTCCTGCCATGGGTGAATTCGATCTGATCCGCCGTTTCTTCCAGCGCCCCGTGCGCCGTGCCGCGCTGGGCGTGGGCGACGACTGCGCGCTGCTCGCGCCCGCGCCGGGCATGCACCTGGCCGTCTCCAGCGACATGCTGGTGGAGGGCCGCCATTTCTTCGCCGACGTCGATCCCGAGGCGCTCGGCCACAAGGCGCTGGCGGTCAACCTGAGCGATCTGGCCGCGTGCGGCGCCCGGCCGCTGGCCTTCACGCTCGCCCTGTCGCTGCCGCGTGCCGACAGCGACTGGCTGGAGCGCTTTTCGCGCGGGCTGCTGGCGCTGGCCGATGCGCACGGCTGCGAGCTGGTGGGCGGCGACACCACGGGCGGGCCGCTCAACATCTGCATCACCGTGTTCGGCGAAGTGCCCGCCGGCCAGGCCCTGCTGCGCAGCGGCGCGCGCGCGGGCGACGACGTGTGGGTGAGCGGCACGCTCGGGGACGCGCGGCTGGCGCTGGAGGCGCTGCGCGGCGAGCGCACCCTGCCCGCGCCCTGGCTGGCCCAGGCCCGCGAGCGGCTGGAGCGCCCCACGCCGCGCGTGGCACTGGGGCAGGCCCTGCGCGGGCTGGCCCGCAGCGCCATCGACGTGAGCGATGGGCTGGTGGGCGACCTGGGCCACATCCTGCAGGCCTCTGGCGTGGGGGCCCGCATCGACACCCAGAATGCTATTGAATTAATAGCAGCAGGGACAATAAGTACTAGGGCATCGGGGGCGTTTGACCACGAAACCCTGCTGCGCTGCGCCCTGGCCGGGGGCGACGACTACGAACTGCTGTTCACTGCCGCGCCTGACCGCCGCGCCGAGGTCCAGGCCGCTGGCCAGGCAACGGCCACGCCCGTGGCCCGCATCGGCACCATCGAGGCCGCGCCCGGCCTGCGGCTGGTGGATGCCCAAGGCCAGCCCCTCCCTCACCAGTACTCGTCATACGACCACTTCCGCTGATCGGCAGCGCAATCACTTGCGGGACATCGCCGCCCCGGCAAAGCGGCAGTTGTCGTACCACTTTGTGACGAAATGCCACTGAAATCACGCTTTCGGCCGTCCCGACATTGGCGGCCGATACCGGCCGCGCAATCGTTTGCGCCTAAGTAGGTACTAACTCGAAGCGCCTTACCAAAGGCTTACAAGCCCTCTGGAGCGTGGCAGACCGGGTAAACACGCATCGCCTCCTCTCCCCGGCCTCCCACAATCGCCGCCAAGTTGTACGACATCCTTCAAGATGATCTACACAACAAGACAGCCGGGATCCCCAGGCTGCGATCGCCGCGCCGACGGCGCGTGCATTCCTTGCATCGAAGACGAGAGGAGACATTCCATGAAACGCAGAGATTTCGCGCTGACAGCGCTCGCGCCGCTGTGGCTCACCGCCTGTGGCGGCGGTTCGGGCGGCGCATCCGGCCCGCAGGGAGAGGCGGCCACCGCGCTGCGGCGCGCCGCCGACGACATGGACGAGGTGGTTTCGTACCGCGGCGGCTACGTGTGGTCGTACTCGCCCGACCTGAAGCAGACCTTCGGCGAGATGGAGGCCTACCGCACCATGTGCTGGATCCAGCCGCCGGGCACGCCCTCGGTCGGCCACGTGTACCTGGACGCCTACCACGCCACCGGCGACGAGCGCTTCCTGCAGGCCGCCGAGCGCACCACACTGGCCATCGTCGCGGCGCAGCACGCCTCGGGCGGCTGGAACTACATCCACGACTTCGCGGGCGAGGCGTCGCTGCGCCAGTGGTACGACACCATCGGCAAGAACGGCTGGCGGCTGGAGGAGTTCCAGCACTACTACGGCAACGCCACGTTCGACGATGCGGGCACGGCCGTGGCCTCGCAGCTGCTGCTGCGCATGTATGTGGAAAAGCGCGACGTGCGCTTTCTCGCGCCGCTGCAAAAGGCCATCGACTTCGTGCTGAACGCGCAGTTCGGCCCCGAATACGGCGTGGCGAACGGCGGCTGGCCGCAGCGGTTCCCGCACTTTCCCGGCTCGGTCGGCGCCATTCCCTCGCCCCACCCCGAGCAGGTGCCCGCGGGCGCCCATTCGGGCATGGAAGACGGCGACTACACGCTGCACGTGACCTTCAACGACGACGTGATGGGCGAGAACATCAAGTTCCTCACGATGTGCGTGATGGCGCTGGGCGAGACGCGCCTGCTGGCCCCCATCGCACGCGCCATGGAGTGCATGCGCCTCATGCAGCAAAGCGGCCCGCAGGCTGGCTGGAGCCTGCAGCACCTGTCGCGCCCCATGGCCGGCCGCCCGGCCGGCGCACCGGCCGGCGCGCGCAGCTACGAGCCCCGCTCGCTGGCCACACACACCACGCAGACCAACATCCGCCAGCTGTTCAACTACTTCCAGCTCACGGGTGAGCGCCGCTATCTCGCGCGCATCCCCGAGGCCATCGCCTGGCTCAAGACCTGCCCGCTGCCGGCGGCGGCCATCGCGGGCAGCCCGTTGCTGGGCGGCGGCCGCACCCACCCCACGTTCGTGGAGCTGGGCACCAACGCACCGCTGTACGTGCACCGCTACGGCTCCAACATCCACAACGGCGGCTATTACGCCGACAAGGACTGGGCCAACACCGTCAGCCACTACTCGGCGGGCCGCGCCATCGACATCGCGGGGCTGGAGTCCACCTACCAGCAGCTCGATGGCATGAGCGATGCGGCCGTGGCCGCCATGGCGGCGCGCTCGCCCCTCAAGGCCGGCACGGCCACGCGCGCGCTGCCCCGGTATTTCTCGATCCGCGAGGTGGACTTTCCCGACCTGTTCGCGGGCGCCACCATGGCCACGCCCAAGGTGCCCGACAGCGAGGCGCAGGCGCTGGTGGACGAGCTGGGCGCCAAGGGCTACTGGACCTCGCCCGTGCCCGAGGTCGTCAACCCCTACCAGGGCGACGGCACCTCGGCGGCCTACACCGGCACCGCCTACCGCAGCAAGCACGTGGGCGATGCCTGGGACACGTCGCCCTACCCGGCCGACAACCCGCCGGAGGTCCCGCCCCTACGTGAAGCGGGACAAGCCGCAGTTCATCGTCACCTCGGAGTGGATCCGCCGCATGGGGCGGCTCATCGCCTACGTCGCACCGCAGGCGTGATGCAGCGCGGGCACTGACGTTTTTTCGCACCAGCGTCCACCGCTGTGGCCACCTGCCGCAGCCTGCCGGCCCGGGATCGGACCCCGTGCCGGCAAGCTGCCTTTCATTGGGTCGCACCCAATGGATTGGCGCACAAACTATCATATTTATCAAATAAAAAAGGGAGCAAGAAGGGCTCAACGCGACGCATTTCTCTTCCCACAGGTCGAAATGTCCGGAATTCAGATATTTTTTGATACACATTTTTGGGTTTCAAATCTATCATTTCTGCGAAATATTGCATTTCCATCTTCCCAGCCAGACCAGAGAGGAATGACATGACCCCGCGCAGCACCCTGACCGTTTCCCGGCGACTTCTGATCGCTTTCGGTACCGTCATCGGTATCTTCCTGGCGGTCGCCGCCACCTCCCTGTACAGCAGCGCCAAGCTGGCCGAGGCGGAGAAATGGAACATCCACACCTACCAGGTGCTGGACCGCTCCAACACGCTGCTCAACAGCATGGTCAACATGGAAACCGGCACGCGCGGCTTTCTGCTCAGCGGCGAAGACCGGTTCCTGGAGCCCTGGAAAGCCGGCACCCAGGCGTTCGACCAGGCCTGGACGGAGGTCAAGAAGCTGACCGCGGACAACCCCGCGCAGCAGCAGCGCCTGGACGGAATGAAGGCCCGCAACACCGAATTCACCGCCGTGGTGATCGCCTTGATGCAGGCACGGCGCGACGTGGCGGCAGGCACCAGGACCATGCAGGACGTCGTCGCGCAGTTCGGCCAGGGCAAGGACAAGGCGGCCATGGACGGCTTTCGCGCGCTGCAGGGTGAACTCGACAAGGCCGAGAGCGACCTGCTGGCCCGCCGCTCCGCGCAGGCCGAGCAGTTGCGCGCCTTCAATGTCAACGCCGTGGTGGCCGGCTCCCTGCTCGCCATCGGGCTGGCCTGTGCGCTGGGCGTGTGGGTGACGCGGTCCATCACGCGGCAGCTCGGCGGCGAGCCGGACTACGCCTCCGAGGTGGTGCGCCAGATCGCCGCGGGCAACCTCGCCGTGGACGTGAGCACCCGCGCAGGCGACCAGGCCAGCCTGCTGGTGGGCATGAAGGCCATGCGCGACAGCCTGGCGCAGGTGGTGGGCCAGGTCCGCCAGAGCAGCGACTCGATCGCCACCGGCAGCACGCAGATCGCCACCGGCAACGCCGACCTGAGCCAGCGCACGGAAGAGCAGGCCTCCAACCTGCAGCAGACCGCCGCCTCGATGGAAGAGATCACGGCCACCGTCAAGAACAACGGCGATACCGCCCGCCAGGCCACGCAGCTGGCCGACTCCGCCAGCGCCGTGGCGCAGCGCGGCGGCGTGGTGGTGGGCCAGGTCGTGGACACCATGGAGGCCATCACCGCCTCCAGCAAGAAGATCGTGGACATCATCGGCGTGATCGACGGCATCGCCTTCCAGACCAACATCCTGGCGCTCAACGCCGCCGTGGAAGCCGCCCGTGCCGGCGAGCAGGGCCGGGGCTTCGCCGTGGTGGCCAGCGAAGTGCGCAGCCTCGCGCAGCGCAGCGCCGACGCCGCCAAGGAGATCAAGGGCCTCATCACCGACAGCGTGCAGAAGGTCGACGCGGGCAGCCAGCAGGTGGAAGAGGCCGGCCGCACCATGGCCGACATCGTGGCCCAGGTCAAGCGCGTGAACGACCTCATCAGCGAGATCAGCGCCGCCACGCAGGAGCAGACCCTGGGCATCGGCCAGGTGAGCGACGCCGTGAGCCAGCTCGACCAGGTGACGCAGCAGAACGCCGCGCTGGTCGAGGAAAGCGCCGCGGCGGCGGACAGCCTGCGGGCCCAGGCCGGCAAGCTGGTGCAGGCGGTGAGCGTGTTCCGCCTGGACCACGAAGCCCCCAGCCTGCACGCAGTGGCGGCCTCCGCCCCGGCCCGCGCCGCAGCGCCCAAGCCCGCCCCGCTGCGCGCTGCGATGGCACCGCACGCGCCGGCCCGCATGGCGGCTGCGCCCAAGAAGGCCGCCGCGCCCAGCCCGAGCCAGCCGTCGCTCGCCATGGCCGGCGGCGGCAGCGAAGACGACTGGCAGAACTTCTGACCCGCCCCCGCGCACCGTCCACGGCCCATCGTCCCGCCCCGGTACGATGGGCCACCGGACGCCGCCGGGACCCCTTTTCTTCCTCCATTGCCTGCAAGAGATCCGCCATGGCCCTTTCTTCATCGCCCACCGACACCACCGCCGCCAATGCCGTCAGCAAGGGCGGCGAATTCCTCTCGTTCCGCCTGGGCGATGAGGAGTACGGCATCGGCATCCTCCAGGTACAGGAAATCCGCTCCTACGAGCCGCCGACGCGGCTGGCCGGCGCGCCGGAATTCATCAAGGGCGTGGTCGATCTGCGCGGCATCATCATTCCCATCGTGGACCTGCGTCTGCGGCTGCATTGCGCCAGCGCCGAGTACAACCACTCCACCGTGGTGATCGTGCTCAATGTCGGCCAGTACACCGTGGGCGCGGTGGTGGACGCCGTCTCCGATGTGGTGGAGTTGACGGCGGAGATGATCCGCCCCGCGCCCCAGCTGTCCTCCAGCGTGGACGACCAATTCATCCTGGGCCTGGGCAGCGTGAACGACCGCATGCTCATCCTCGTGGACATCGAGGGCCTGGTGGGCAGCGAGACGCTGGGCCGCATGCGGCCGACCCACATGAGGGCCGCCGCAGCGGCCGCGGCGGCCTTCTCCGACTGATCACCGAGCGCCTGCGGCCGCGGCTGCGGCGGGCACGGGTGAATAATCGCCGGGCGCGGTATCCTGCCGCCCGCCCCACGATTGCATCCGCCAGCCCACCCAGGAGCCGCACTTGATCCATTCCCTGCCCTCCCTGCGGCCCGCGCCCGCCGCACGGCCGACCACTTCCCTGGCCGCGCTGCTGACCTGTCTGTCCAGCGCCACAGCGCTGCTGGGCACCGGCGGCGCCCTGGCGCAGGACAGCGTGGCCTCGCGCATCACCCAGGTCACCGTCTCCCCCGGCAGCGCCACCGTGGAGCGCACCGCGCGCGTGGCCGCCGGCGCCCGCAGCGCCGTGTTCCGCTGCCTGCCCGCCTCCATCGATACCGCCAGCCTGCAGATCGCCGCAGGCACCGGGGTGCGCGTGGGCGAATTCAAGATCACCACCGAAGACCGCGACGTGGCCGCCGGCTGCGCCAGCCCGCTGGACGGCCGCATCCAGGACCTGGAAGACCAGCTGGCCGCCGTGCGTGCCGAGACCGCATCGCTGCAGCTCGTGAACCGCTACCTGCAAGGCGTGGCCGGCAATGCCGGCAGCGCGGCCGACACGCCGCCGCCCGACCGCCGCCCGGCCGCGGGCCCCGCCGCAGCGGTAAGCCCGGGCCAGATCGGCGCCACGGCCGATGCGCTGCGCAAGACCTCGCTCGACGCCCTCACCCGCTCGCACGCGCTCAAGCGCCGGCAAGAAGCGCTGGAACTGGCCCTCAAGCCCCTGGTGGCCGAGCGCAACCGCAATGCGGGCGGGCCCCGGGCGCGCGCCGTGTCGGTCGCCGTCAATCTGGCGGCCGAGCGCGAGGGCGAACTGCGCCTGTCCTACCAGGTGCGCGGCCCCGGCTGGCAGCCCACCTACCGCGCCGTGCTGAACAGCGACACCGGCGCCGTGGTGCTGGAGCGCCTGGCGCTCGTCGCGCAAAACAGTGGCGAGGACTGGACCGACGTGCGGCTCACCCTCTCCACGCAAGCCGCCACCCGCGCCACGCGCGGCCCCGCGCCCGGCGCCTGGACCCTCGATGTGGCGCCGCCCCCGCAGCCGCAGATGGCCATGGCCCGCCTGCCCGCACCGGCGGCACCCGCCGCGATGGCCGCGCCCGCCAGCGTGGCCGAGGAAGCCGAGGCGCCCAGCTTCGACGTCACAGCGTTCGCCGGCACCTACGCCACGCAGTTCGCCGTGCCCCAGCGCATCACCGTGCCCTCGAACGGCCAGCGCACCACGCTGGCCCTGGGCACGCACAACGCGGCTGCCACGCTGCTCACGCGCGCCGTGCCCGCCCGGCAGGAGACGGCCTATCTCGTGGCCGAGATCGCGCCGCCGCCGGGCGCCTGGCCCGCAGGGCCCGTGGGGCTGTACCGCGACGGCGCCTTCATCGGCAACGACACGCTGGATTTCGCGCAGGACGCCACGGCCGGCGGCAGGGCCACGCTGTGGTTCGGGGCCGACGACCAGGTGATCGTGCAGGCCGAGCCGCCGCAGGAGACCACCGGCAGCGCCGGCTTCACGGGCGGGCGCACCGAGCGCCGCACCGAGCGCGCCTACCGCGTGGAGAACCGCCACGCCCGGGCCATCGCGCTGCAGGTGCTGGATGCGGCGCCGGTCTCGCGCAACGAGAAGATCGAGGTCGAATCCCGCTACACGCCCGCGCCGCAGGACACGGCCTGGAACCGCACGCCCGGCACCATCGCCTGGCAGCAGCCGCTGGCCGCCGGCGCCACCGCGCGCTTCACGGCCACGCACACCGTGCGCTACCCGAAAGAGATCGCGCTGAGGGAGCGGGAATGAACGCCGCCCCCTTCGGCGCGGCCACGCCCGCCGCCGCACCGCGCCGCGCGACCGCCGCCTTCATGCGGTCGCACCCGGCGCACTGGATCGCCCTGGGCTTCGGCGCGGGCCTGTCACCCAAGGCACCCGGCACCGTCGGCACGCTGTGGGCGTGGCTGGCCTATCTGGTACTGCAGCAGTGGCTCGCACCCCTGCATTTCGGCGTGCTGATCCTGGCCGGCACGCTCGTCGGCTGGTGGGCCTGCACCACCACCGCGCGCCACATGGGCGTGGCCGACCCCGGCAGCATCGTGTGGGACGAGGTCATCGCCTTCTGGCTCGTGCTGTGGCTGGCCATGCCCATGGGCTTTTGGGGGCAGTGCGCAGCGTTCGCGCTGTTCCGCTTCTTCGACGCCGCCAAGCCCGGCCCCGTGGCCTGGGCCGACAGTTTGTTCAAGGGCTTCGGCTGGCGCGGCGGCTGGGGCATCGTGTTCGACGACCTGGTGGCGGCCTTCTGCACGCTGGTGGTGATCGCGCTCTGGAGGCATCTGTGGTGACACCGGACGGCATGCTATCAAAATCAGAGCATGATGCCCTAGGAAATATTGCACTGGAGGCCCATTTGGCCCACATCGCCGAGGCGCTCATGGCGCGCGGCGCGATGCTGGCCACCGCCGAAAGCTGCACGGGCGGGCTGATCGCCGGTGCCTGCACCGATCTGGCCGGGTCGAGCCGCTGGTTCGAGCGCGGCTTCGTCACCTACTCCAACGCAGCCAAGACCGACCTGCTGGGCGTGCCCGCCGCCCTCATCGCAGCGCACGGCGCCGTGAGCGAACCCGTGGCGCGCGCCATGGCCGAGGGCGCCGTGGCGCGCTCGCTGGCGCAGGTGAGCGTGGCCGTGACGGGCGTGGCCGGGCCCGGGGGTGGGAGCGCGGACAAGCCGGTGGGGACGGTGTGGTTCGGCTGGTCGGTGGCGGGGCAGACCCACAGCGAAATGGTGCGCTTCGCAGGCGACCGGGCGGCCGTGCGCGCCGCCACTGTGCGGCATGCGCTGGCGCGGCTGGCCGATCTTCTGCTTTGACAGCAAACGCCCAAGCCTCAAGACCTTGGGCCTGTGCGCCTCAAGTGGCGGTCTCTCTAGGGCCGGAGGATTCGATGCGGGCGGCATCCCAGCGCTTCAGTTCAACGGACTTCGCGAGCATGCCCAAGGTGAGCGGCACCTTCTTCTGTCGATCCCGATAGCGGCGGAAAGGCATCCAAAACAACTGCAATGGATTGAATCCTTCGTCGTGGAAGTACCGTCCGAAATCGAACCCGCTGGAATCGACGCCGAACTCCGCGAAGAAGGTCTCCATGAACTCCACCGCATCGTCGCCCGTGATGCTGAGATCGTCCTCGATCCTGGTCACTGAATGCAGGTCGCGCCGCGGCAGAACCCCGGACGCTCTTCTGGCGAACGCTTCGATTTCTTCCAGTGCCTGACCCGCCATCAAGGAATCCTGCTGTCTCACGCACCCGGCCCCAGCCGCTCCACCAGCCCCGCACTGGCCTCGTTCAATCCCACCACCTCCACCACCGCCCCGTGGTGCCGCAGCCGCTGCACCACCTTCTCCAGCGCGGCCACGGCCGTCACGTCCCAGAAATGCGCGCGGGACACGTCGATGCGCACGGGGCGCCCTTCGGCCGCGAGGATGTCGAACGCCTCGATGAACGCATCGGCCGAGGCGAAGAACACCTGGCCCGACACGTGCCAGGTGCGCAGGCCGGTGGCGGCATCGTCCTCGGCCCGCACGCCGAGCAGGCGCGCGACCTTGAACGCGAAGAACACGCCGCTCAGCACTACCCCCACGCCCACCCCGGCCGCGAGGTTGTGCGTGGCGAGCGTCACGGCCACGGTGGCGAGCATCACGGCGCTGGACAGGCGCGGATGGCGCACCACCGCGCCCAGCGACTTCCAGTCGAACGTCGAGGCCGACACCATCACCATGATGGCCACCAGCGCGATCACCGGCACGCGTGACACCCAGTCCTTCAGCGCCACCATCAGGATGAGCAGGAACACGCCGGCGAAGAGCGTGGACAGGCGCCCGCGCCCGCCGTATTTCACGTTGCCCACGGCCTGGCCGATCATTCCGCAGCCGGCGATACCGCCGAAGCAGCTGGCCGCGATGTTGGCCAGGCCCAGGCCCGCGCACTCGCGGTTCTTGTCGCTGGGCGTGTCGGTCATTTCGTCCACCACGGCGGCGGTGAGCACCGATTCAAGCAGCCCCACCATGGCGATGGCCAGCGCCGGCAGCGCGATGGCGCGCAGCGTCTCCAGCGACACCGGCACCGCGGGCAGGCCGAACAGCGGCAGCGCATCGGGCAACCGGCCCAGGTCCGCCACGGTGGGCAGCTGCAGCCCCATGGCGGAGGCGATGAGCGTGAGCGCCACCACGCAGATCAGCGGCGACGGAATGGCGGTGAGCGCCCGCACCCGCAGCCGCTGGCCCAGCCACGGCAGGCCGTAGATAAGGGCCAGCCCCAGCGCCAGCATGCCCCAGGTGGCCGCGCCCGCGCCGCGCAGGTGCGGCAGCTGCGCCGAGAAGATCAGCACCGCCAGCGCATTGACGAAGCCCGTGCGCACCGAGCTGGAGACGAAGCGCACCAGCACGCCCATGCGCAGCAGCCCGAACGCCACCTGCACCATGCCCGCCAGCAGCCCCGCCGCCAGCAGATGGCCCAGCCCGTGCGACTGCACCAGCGGCGCCGCCACGAGCGCCACCGAACCGGCGGCTGCCGACACCATGGCCGGGCGCCCGCCCGCGAAGGCGATCACGATGCTGATGACGAACGAGGCGAACAGCCCCACGGAGGGATCGACGCCCGCCACGAACGAAAACGCGATCACCTCGGGAATCAGCGCAAACGTGGCGACGGCACCCGCGAGCAGTTCGCGCGGAATGCTGGGCGCCCATTCGGCGCGCAGGCGGGCCAGGAAAGCAGGGGTCATGGAACGGCAACGCGCGCCGGAGCGCGCGTAAAAGCAAAAGGAAAGGGGAAGAAGAAGCGCCCGGTCAGGCCGCGCCGGCGCCCGTCAGGCGCCGCAGCACTTCTTGTATTTCTTGCCGCTGCCGCAGCTGCACGGGTCGTTGCGGCCGGGGGTGTCGGCGCGGCGCACGGCCTCCACGCGCGGGCCGATGCTCTTCCAGAGCTGGCGCAGGTCGTACACGGCCCAGACGGCTTCGCTGAACGACTCCAGGCGGGCCTCGCTCACGCTGGCCGGGCCGTCCTCGGCATACAGGTTGTGCTCGGGCTTGCCGGTGTCGTCCTCGGTGAGCACCACGATGTTCTCCAGCGCGCCGTCCAGCCACTGCGCGGCGTCCTTGTCGCGCGGGGCGGCCCATTCCTCGGGCCAGTTCTCCACGGCGAACATGAAGCCGAGCGCCCACACCTGGCCGAACGAGGGAATGTCCTGGCCGGCCATCTCGGCGCGTTCTTCCTCGGGCAGGCAGGCGACGGCGCCGCGCATGTCCATCACCTCGGGCTGGAAGGCACGGTCGTCCTCCAGCGATTCCACCTCGGTGGCCAACTGGCGGCTGACCTCGTCGAACCGCAGCGTCCACAACTCCATGAACCGCGCCTGCTGGGCTTCGTCCTTGAAGGCCGGCAGCAGCGGCAGCGGGGCCCCCGCGCCCTCGGTCACATCGATGGGGCCGCCGTCGTCCAGCAGCATGGGCAGGTATTCGGCGGCGGGAATGGCGCGGCGCGTGCAGGCCAGCGCGGTCAGGAAGCCGTCGCAGAACTCCCACTGCGGGATCTCTTCGGCACGGCTGCGCAGGTCGTCCAGCAGCGTGTCCAGCTCGTCGAGCGCATCGTTGTCGAGGGCGGGTTCGGTGCCGGCGGCAGCAGCGGCGGCGGCGGTGTCGTGGGAGGATTCGGTCATGGGGCGGCTCCAGGGCGCGGCGGGGGGAGAAAAAGGCTTCGTTATGATGCCGCAGCCCGCGCAAAGCGGCGAACCGGGGCGGGCGCGGCATGGCGCCGGGGGCAGGTGCAGACAGCCCCGCCCAGGGCCACGGCCGGGCCGCAGGCGGCGATTTTATCCGCCCGGCCCCGGCCGGCCCTGCCGGCCTCGGTTCGCACCCCGTTCGCAACCCCGGGCCCGGCCCGTTCCCCCTCTTTCGCACCGACCCCATGCCGACCCACGCCGATCCTGCAGCGCCCGCCCCCGCCGACCCCGCGGCCTTCCTGCGCGAGCATGCGGCCACCCAGGCGCCCAACGTGCAGAGCTACCGCCTGCCCGGCGAGCAGTGGTGGCTCAAGCGCGCGGGCGCCAGCCACGGCGCCGGGCGCTACCGCGCCATGGCGGTGCTGGCGCGCCTGCTGGGCCTGGCGGTGCTGCGCCCGGTGCCGACACCGGGCGGGCCCGCGGCCATCGCCATCGAGGTGCGGCGCCTGCAGGACTTCGCCGCGCGCGGCCTGCGCGCGCCCGAGGTGCTGGCGGTGCAGCACGACGCTTTTTTGATGCGGCACTTGGGAGCCCCCGACGAGGAAACCCATTCCCTGGGCAACGAGATCGACCACGCCGTGGCCGAAGGCCCCGAGGCCGTGCTGGCCCTGTGGCGCCAGGGCCTGGACGCCATCGCCCGGGTGCACGCCAGCGGCACCTGCCTGAGCCAGGCGTTCGCCCGCAACCTCGTGCGCTGCCCCGACGGCGTGGTGGGCTATGTGGATTTCGAGGACGACCCCGCCACCGCGCTGCCGCTGGCCGTGTGCCACGCGCGCGATGCGCTGTGCTACGCCCAGTCCACCGCGCTCTACCTGCGCCAGGCGGGCGCACTGGACGCGGCCCGCGCGCTGTGGGCCACCTGGCTGGGCGCCCAGGGCCCGGACATGCGCGCGGTGCTGGCCACCACGGTGCGCCGCCTGCGCTGGCTGCGCCACCTGCCGCCCAGCCGGCGCCTGGGCCGCGACCTGCAGCGCGTGCGCGCCGCCTACGACCTGCTGGCGCCCTGACCGCCCCCACCCAGGCGCAGAGGGCGCCTGAGCGCGGTCACTCCTCGCTCGTCCACTCCACCTGCACGCCCAGGCTGCGCAGGTTCTCCACGAAGCGCGGGTGCGCGCGCCGGATGGGCGTGGCGTTGCGGATCTCCGAGCGCCCGTCGATGCTGGCGGCCACCATGAACAGCGCGATGGCCACGCGGATGATGTAGGGGCTCTCCACCACGGCGGGCGTGAGCGCGTTGCCGCCGAAGGTCACGATGCGGTGCGGGTCGGACGAGAACACATGCGCGCCGAACTTCGACAGCTCGCCCGTCCAGCCCAGCGCCCCGTCGTACACCTTGTTCCAGAACATCGCGTTGCCCTGCGCCCGCACGCCCAGCGCGATGAAGATGGGCAGCAGGTCCACGGGAAAGTAGGGCCAGGGCGCGGCCTCCACCTTGGTCAGCACGTTGCTGGTGAAGGGCGTCTGCACGGTGAGCGGCCCCTCGCGGTGCGCGCGCGACCAGCCGTCCGCATGCTCGATGCGCACGCCGAACTTGGCGAAGGTGCGGTCGATCAGGGGGAAGTTCTCCGGCGCGCTGTTGCGCACCACCACGTCGCCGCCGGTGATGGCCCCGAGGGCCAGGAAGGTGGTGATCTCGTGGAAGTCCTCGTCGAAGCGGAACTCGCCGCCCCCCAGCGCCGCGCCGCCGTGCACCGTGAGGCGCGACGTGCCGATGCCGTCGATGCGCACGCCCAGCATGGCCATGAAGCGGCAGAACTCCTGCACGTGCGGCTCCGACGCGGCGTTGTTGAGCGTGGACACGCCGCGGGCCGAGGCCGCGCACAGCACGAAGTTCTCGGTCGTGGTGACCGAGGCGTAGTCGAGCCAGTGGTGCGTGGCGTGCAGCGGCCCGTCGCAACGCACGAGCAGCGAGCCCTGCGCGCGCTCCACCGCGCCGCCGAAGCTGCGGAACACCTCCACGTGCGGATCGATCTCGCGCACGCCGAGCGTGCAGCCCTTCACGTTGTCTTCGAGACGCGCCACGCCGAAGCGCGCCAGCAGCGGCGGCACCAGCATGATGGACGAGCGCATCTCCTCGGGCAGGCGGTGGGCGGCGGCGTCGAACGCGGTGTCCTTGTGGTGCAGTTCCAGCGTGCCGCTGGCGTGGTCCATGCGCACGTCGCTGCCCAGGGTGCGGAAGATGTCCAGGATCTTGCGCACGTCGGTGATGTCGGGCACGCCGTGCAAGGTGAGCGGCGCCTGGGTCAGCAGCGTGGCGCACAGCACCGGCAGCACGGCGTTCTTGTTGGCGGAGGGCGTGATGCGGCCACGCAGCGGCGTGCCTCCGTGCACGATGAGATTGGACATGGGCGGGATGCGGGGGGAACCCGAAAAGAAAACAGCCGGCACTGTAACCCCCTCCCCCGTTTGGCGCCCGGCCGGCCGCGGCCCCCCGGGTCGCGTGCGATTCCGTAGCCGGCCGTGGGCCGCGTCCGACAGGGCCCGGCCTGCGCGCGGCCTATCTTCGCCGCAGCGCTCCCGCCGTTCCTTTCCTACCGCCTGCATGTCTTCCTCTGCTTCTGCCGCTGCGCACCCCGCGGCAGCCACCGCGGCACCCGCCCCTGCCGCCCCCCTCGCCGCTTCCCGGCGCGCCCCCACTTTTTCCGCCGCCGCCTGGCGCCAGTTCATGAGCGTGGCCAAGCCGTACTGGCTCGGCGACAAGAAGGTCGCGGCCTGGTCCCTGCTCGGCCTGCTGGTGCTGCTGATGCTGTGCGAGACGCAGCTGGCCGTGATGCTGATCGACCGCACCGGCGAGATGACCTCGGCCCTGGCCGCCAAGGACCGCGACCGCTTCTGGGACGCGGTGCGCACCTGCCTGCTGGTGCTGGGCTTCGCCGTGCCGGTGTACGCCTTCTACTACTACATGCGCGATGCGTTCTCCAACCACTGGCGGCGCTGGCTCACGCACCGCTTCCTGGACGGCTACCTGGGCGGCCGGCGCTACTACGAGCTGAACACGCAGGGCGGCATCGACAACCCCGACCAGCGCATCAGCGAGGACATCAACACCTTCACGGGCCGCTCCACGCACTTCCTGCTGATCTTCGTCGGCGCGGGCATGCAGCTGGTGGCCTTCAGCACCGTGCTGTGGTCGATCTCCAAGGTGCTCGTGGCCTTTCTGGCGGTGTATGCCCTGCTGGGCACGGTGGTGGCGCTGTACGTGTTCGGCGCGCCGCTCATCCGCCTGAACTTCTGGCAGCTGCGGCGCGAGGCGGATTTCCGCTTCGGGCTGATGCGGCTGCGCGAGAACGCCGAGTCGATCGCGTTCTACCGCGGCGAGTCGCAGGAGCGCGCGCAACTGGACCACAGCTTCCAGGCGGTGTTCACCAACTACGCGCGGCTCATCAAGCGCCAGCGCTCGCTCAACCTGTTCCAGCGCGCGTTCAGCCAGCTCACGGTGGTGATTCCCGCCATCATCCTGGCCGATGCGGTGCTCTCCGGCGACATGGAGGTGGGCCGCGCCATCCAGGCGGCCGGCGCGTTCGCGGCGGTGCTCGCCGCCGTCTCGCTGATCGTGGACAACTTCGAGAGCCTGAGCCGCTTCGTGGCCGGCATCGGCCGGCTGGACACGCTGGCCCAGGCCCTGCTCGGTGCACCGGCCCGGCGCGAGGAGCCGGCGGCGCCCGAGGCCGTGTCCGCTGCGCGCAAGCTGCGCCGCCAGCAAAAGCGCGATTCACGCCGCCAGCGCGGCACCCCGTCGGCCGCCCCGGCCTCGCAAGCAACGCCCCCCGCGCCCGCCACCAAAGCGGCAGCCCCGGACACCTCGCGCGAGATCCAGGCGCGGGAAGGCGAACGCCTGGCCATCGACGGGCTCACGCTCTACACCCCGAAATTCGGCCGCTTGCTGGTCAAGGACCTCACGCTGGAGCTGCAGCCGGGCGATGCGCTGCTCATCACCGGGGCCAGCGGCTGCGGCAAGAGCTCGCTGCTGCGCGCCATCGCCGGGCTGTGGCGCACGGGCGACGGCGTGGTGCAGCACCCGCCGCTGGACGAGGTGTTCTTCCTGCCCCAGCGCCCCTACATGCAGCCCGGCACGCTGCGCAGCCAGATGATCTACCCGGCGCGCACGACCGCGCTGGACGATGCGCAGTTGCTGCAGATCCTGCAAGACGTGCACCTGCCCGAGCTGGCCGACCGCGTGGGCGGGCTCGATGCCACGCGCGACTGGGAAAAGCAGCTGTCGGTCGGCGAACAGCAGCGCCTGGCCTTCGCCCGCGTGCTGGTGCGCCAGCCGCGCACCGTGATCCTGGACGAAGCCACCAGCGCGCTGGACGGCGCCAACGAAGCGGCGCTGTACGAGCGGCTGCGCGCCAGCGGCGCCTCCATCATCAGCATCGCCCACCGGCCGGCGGTGCTGGCGCACCACACGCACGTACTGCAGCTGCTGGGCGAAGGCCGCTGGGCCCTGCACCCGGCCGAGGGCTTTCAGTTCGAGGCGTGAGGGGGTGAGGCGCCGCTCGCGGCGGGTGGCGTGAGCAGGCTCAAGCGGCGCACGCCGCGGGTTCCAGCACCAGCACAGTCGCCACGTGCGCGTCCTGCGCCAGCAGGCGCTTGCGCATGCAGACCACGGCCTTGTCCTTGGACAGCAGGATGGCGCGGTGCGCCACGGCCAGGTCGATGAACTTCTGGTCGTCCGCATCCTTGCACACCGAGGGCACGCGCGCCGCCTCGGGCACCACACGCACCCGGGCGTCGAAGGCAGCCAGCACGGCCGCGGCATCCAGGCCGTAGAACGCCAGGCGCGGCACGATCTGCGGGTAGGCCAGCACGCGCTCCAGCTCGTCGCGCATGGCCTGCGTGGCCACCCACTGCAGCCGCCCCTGGGCGAGCAGCTCGCGCAGCGGCGCCACGGCGGGGTCGGCGAACACCAGCAGGTCCAGCACGATGTTGGTGTCCACCACCACGGCACGCGGTGCGTCTGCGCCCGCGGCCTGCGCCGGCAGGCGCAGCTCAACCCGCATCGGGCGGGCTTTCCACGGGCCGGGGGGGACGCTCGCGCGCCGAGCCGCGCACCATGTCGAAGCGGAACAGGCGGCACTCGATGGGGCCGTTCCACATGGGCACGCGGCGCGACTCCTTCAGGCGCATCTTGCCGGGCAGCTTGAGGTCAGGCGTGAGCATCCAGCCCTGCCAGCCGGAGAAGTTCTTCTTCCAGTGCGTGGCGAGCTGGCTGAAGAACTCGCCGCCGTCCTCGGTCTGCGCCGTCTCGCGGCCCGCGCGCTCCACGTGGCCGGCGCGCTCGGACGCGCTGCGCCCGGCCGTGCCCGCGGCGGCAATGCGCTCGCCATAGGGCGGGTTCAGCAGCATCACGCCGGGCTGGGCGGTGGGCGGCATGCGCTGCAGCGCGTCGCCGCCGCGCAGCTCGATGGCCTGGGCCACGCCCGCGCGCTCGGCGTTGCGCTGGGCGAAGTCCACCATGCGGTGCGACACGTCCGAGCCGAAGATGCCCACTGCCGGCGGTTTGATTGCCTGTTCTGCTTCATTTTTTATAGCAGACCAGACATGGGCCTGGAACGGCAGCAGCTTCTCGAAGGCGAACCGCCGCTGCATGCCGGCGGGGATGTGGCAGGCCATCTGCGCTGCCTCGATCAGCACGGTGCCGCTGCCGCAGCAGGGGTCGTACAGCGGCACTTCGCCCTGCGGGTCCCAGCCGGTGGCCGCGATCATGGCGGCGGCCAGGGTCTCCTTGAGCGGGGCGTCGCCCTTGTCCTCGCGCCAGCCGCGCTTGAACAGCGGCTCGCCCGAGGTGTCGATGTACACCGTGGCCTCGTCGGTGGTCAGGTGCAGGTGGATGCGCACGTCGGGCCACTGGGTGTCCACGTCCGGGCGCACGCCGGTCTTGGCGCGAAAGCGGTCGGCCACGGCGTCCTTCACACGCAATGCGGCGAAGTTCAGGCTGGTGAGCGGGCTGTGCTGGGCGGTGACGTCGATCTTGAAGCTCTGGCGCGGGGTGAACCAGATCTCCCAGGCGACCTCGCTCGCGGCGGCGTACAGGTCGTTCTCGGAGCGGTACGGCCGCTGGCCGAGCTGCACCAGCACGCGCTGCGCGAGCCGGCTGTGCAGGTTGAGCATCAGCGCGTCGCGCCAGGAGGCCCGCAGCAGCACGCCGCCCCGGCCGGTGAGCAGGTCCTGGCCGGTCAGGCCGGTGATGCCATGCACCTCGTCGGCCAGAAAGCCCTCGACGCCGGCGGCGCAGGGCAGGAAAAATTGCAGTTGGTTCATAGACGGCCCCGAGGATACGCGCTGGCAGCCCCGCTGCGGCGCCGAAGGCCCCCGCCGCCCGGCAAGGGCGCGGCAGGGCATGCGGGAAGCCCCGCGAATTCGGGCGAATCGGGGCATCAGGGTTTCCACCTAGCAGAACCGCCGGCTTGGCATTTGAGATGCGTCAACCGATGGTCAGAATGAACCCTTGTGTGTATCCAATTGCAAAGGTACCCCATGTTCAAAAGCCTGCGTGCGCGCCTCATCGGCATCTGCGTCGCCATCACCGTGCTCTCTCTGCTGGCCCTGGCGCTGGTGACCTTCTTCGTGGTGCGCAACGACACGCTGGCGCAGCTGGACGAGCACGTCGGCGGGCTCACCCGCCTGCATGCCGACGAAGTGGCCGAATGGGTGCGCGAAAAGCAGCGGATCACCTCGTCCCTCAAGGTCGCCACCGAGCAGCCGGACCCGCTGCCCATGCTGCGCGCCATCAAGCAGGCCGGCGCGTTCGACCTGGTGTACTTCACCTATGCGGACAAGCGCCACATGGCGCTCACCAAGGTGCCGGACGGGTACGACGGCACTTCGCGCCCCTGGTACAAGCAGGCGGCACAGGCGGGCGGCCCCGTCATCACCCCCGCCTACGTGGGCGCGAGCAGCGGCAAGCTGACCATCACCTTCGCCGAGCCCGCCGGCCCGGCCGGCCAGCCCACGGCCGTGGTGGCCACCGACATCTACCTGGATTCGGTGACCGCCAAGGTCAACGCCATCCACCCGATCGCCAAGAGCTTCGCCTTCCTGCTGGACGGCGACAGCAAGATCCTGGCGTATGCCAAGCCCGGCATGGCGCTCAAGCCCGTCTCCGAGATCTCGGGCAGCCTGGACGCCGCGCTCATCAAGCGCCTGGCCGAGCGCAACGAGCGCACCGACGTGCAGATCGACGGCGCCGAACAGATGCTCTACGCCGCCAAGGTGCAGGGCACGCCCTGGACGCTGGCCATCGCCATCGACCGCGCCGAGGCCACGCAATCGGTCAGCGCGCTGCTGAAAGTGGCCATCGTCATCACCCTGCTGAGCGTGGTGGCCGCCGTCGCACTGGTCACCGTGGCCGTGAGCCACCAGCTGCGCCGCCTGGGCGTGGTGCGCGATGCGCTGGAAGACATCGCCTCGGGCGACGGCGACCTGACGCGCCGCCTGTCCACCCACGGCAGCGACGAACTCACCCAGATCGCCAGCGCCTTCAACCACTTCGTGGACAAGATCGCGGCGGTGCTGGTGCAGATCCGCGCCTCGTCCGAATCCGTGCGCCTGGCCACCAGCGAGATCGCCAGCGGCAACCAGGACCTGTCCTCGCGCACCGAGCAGCAGGCCAGCTCGCTGGAAGAGACGGCGGCCGCCATGGAGCAGCTCACCGCCACCGTGCAGCAGAACGCCGAGAACGCGCGCCAGGCCAACACGCTGGCCACGGGCGCCTCGGAGATCGCTACGCATGGCGGCACCGTGGTGGGCCAGGTCGTGAAGACCATGGGCGGCATCGATGCCTCGGCCCGCAAGATCGTGGACATCATCGGCGTGATCGACGGCATCGCTTTCCAGACCAACATCCTGGCGCTGAACGCGGCGGTGGAAGCCGCCCGCGCCGGTGAGCAGGGCCGCGGCTTCGCCGTGGTGGCGAGCGAGGTGCGCACGCTGGCCCAACGCAGCGCGACCGCCGCCAAGGAGATCAAGGCGCTGATCGACGATTCGGTCAACCAGGTGGATGCCGGCAGCAAGCTGGTGCAGGACGCCGGGGCGACCATGGACAAGGTGGTGGACAGCGTGCGCCGCGTGACGGCCATCGTGGCCGAGATCAGCAACGCCAGCCAGGAGCAGAGCACCGGCATCGCCGAGATCGGCAGCGCCGTGAGCCAGATGGACCAATCCACCCAGCAGAACGCCGCGCTGGTGGAAGAGGCCACCGCCGCCGCGCAGTCGCTGCAGCAGCAGGCGGCGCAGCTGGCCGACGCGGTCGCCGGCTTCAAGCTCGACGCCCACGGGGCCGCAACGCCGTCGCGGGGCGGTCCGGCGGCCGGAACGAACCGCGCCCTGACCATGCGATAAAAAACGGCCTCCAGAACAATAAGCACTAGGGCATATTGCTATATATTTGATAGCAAATCACCCAACCGCATGGCGATCGGGCTCAGGCCTGGGGCGTGGCAGCCCCGATCAGCGATAAAGGACAGGGGCGCCGGGTGGCATTCAAGCCCGCGCGCGCCCTTCTTTCGGCCTTCGCTGACGGCGCCAAGGCCCCGCGGCGGCCATGATGGCCGCGATGACCCCCACCCTGCCCTCGCGCACCCCTTCGGCGCCAGCCCGCCCCGGCCGAGCCCCCCTCACGCCACGCACCTGGCTCGCCCTGGCCGGCTGGCTCGCGATCGCCTTCGTGGCCGCCGCGGTCGGCAGCATCGCTTCGGTCCAGGCGCCGCAGTTCTACGCCCAGCTCACCCAGCCGGCCTGGGCGCCGCCGGCCTGGCTGTTCGGGCCGGTGTGGAGCGCGCTGTACGCCATGATGGGCATCGCCGCCTGGCTGGCGTGGCGCGAGCCCGCAGGGGCCCTGCGCCGGCGCGCGCTGTGGCTGTTCGCCGTGCAGCTGGCACTCAATGCGCTGTGGAGCTGGCTGTTCTTCCAGTGGCACCAGGGCGCCTGGGCCCTGGCCGACATCGGCCTGCTGTGGTGCTGCGTGGCCGCCACCCTGGTGGCGTTCTGGCGGCTGAGGCCGCTGGCCGGGGCGCTGCTGGCGCCCTACCTGGCCTGGATCACCTTCGCCGCCGCGCTGAACTTCACGGTCTGGCGGCTGAATCCGCAGCTGCTGGGCTGAGGGGCCGGCGTCTTTCGCGGCGCGGGCGCTACAGCGCCTTGCGCAGGTTGGCCGGCGCGATCTTGAGCGCTTCGCGGTACTTGGCCACGGTGCGGCGCGCGCACTCGATGCCCTGCTCCTTCAGCATCTCGGCGATCTGGCTGTCCGACAGCGGCTTGGCCGGGCTCTCGGCCGAGACGAACTGCTTGATGAGCGCCCGCACCGCCGTGCTGGAGGCGTTGCCCCCGGTCTCGGTGCCCAGGCCCGAGCCGAAGAAATACTTGAGCTCGTACGTGCCCTGCGGCGTGGCCATGTACTTGGCCGTGGTCACGCGGCTGATGGTGGACTCGTGCAGGCCCAGCTCGTCGGCGATGTCGCGCAGCACCAGCGGCCGCATGGCCAGCTCGCCGTGGACGAAGAAGTTCTTCTGCCGGTCCACGATGGCGCGCGACACGCGCAGGATGGTGTCGAAGCGCTGCTGGATGTTCTTGATGAACCAGCGCGCCTCCTGCAGCCGCTGCTGCAGGCCCTGGTGGCCCTCGCCGCCGCGGTTGCCGCGCAGCGCGCCGGCGTAGATGTCGTGCACACGCAGGCGCGGCATCACGTCGGGATTGAGCTGCACGCTGAAGTTCTGCTGGGTGCCGCGCCCGGTCTTCTTCACGATGACGTCGGGGACGATGATGTTGCGCTCCACCTCGGCGAAGGCGCGGCCGGGCCGGGGCTCCAGGCGGGCGATCAGCGCCATGGCCGCGCGCGTGCGCTCCTCGCCGCCGCCGCAAGCCTGCGCCAGGCGGCGAACGTCGCGCCGCGCGAGCATCTCCAGCGGCTGCTGGCAGATGCGCAGCGCGGTCTGCACCACCTCCGGGTCGCCCTCGCCGTCCTCGCGCAGCGCCTTGAGCTGCAGGGTCAGGCACTCGGCCAGTCCGCGCGCGCCCACGCCCACCGGGTCCAGGCTCTGCAGCAGTCCCAGCGCCACGGTGAAGCGGTGCACCAGCTCCTCGACCTGCTCGGTGTCGTCCTCGCCCGCCAGGCTCACGGCGAGCGACGGCAGCGATTCGTCCAGGTAGCCATCGTCGTTGAGCGACTCGATGAGAAAGCGCAGCGCGGCGGTGTCGACCTCGGACAGGCGCAGGCCCAGCGCCTGCCGGTGCAGGTAGGCGGTGAGCGACTCGTGGCTGCGGGCCAGTTCGGTGGCGTCGGCTTCGTCGCCCTCGCCGGCCGTGCGCGTGCGGGCCGGAGCGTCGCCGCCCCATTCGCCGTCGTCCGGCGCCATCTCGACGGTGCCGTCGCCTTCCCAGTCGGGGGCGTCGGCGCTGCCAGGCGCCTCGGCGGCGCTCGCGGCATCGCCCTCCGAAGAGGACTCCACCGCCGCGCTGGACTCGGCGGGCGCGCCGGAATAGATGGCCTCTTCGGTGTGGCGGTCGTCCTCGCTCACGGGCGCATCGGCCTGCGGCAAACCGAATTCTTCGCGCGCGGCCTCTTCGGCGGTGCGTTCGAGGAAGGGGTTTTCGTCGAGCATCTGCTCGACCTCTTGCGACAGTTCCAGGGTGGACAACTGCAGCAGCCGGATGGACTGCTGCAACTGCGGCGTGAGTGCCAGATGCTGCGAGACGCGCAGCGACAGCCCCGGCTTCATCACACCGGTGCCGCCGGGCCGCCCCGAGGCGCGAGAGCCCCCGCGGGGAACAGCGCAGTCAACACGATGACCAGCGTGGACGCCATGCTCACATCCTGAAATGCTCGCCGAGGTACACGCGCCGCACCTCGGCGTTGTCCACGATCTCGGAGGGCGTGCCCCGCGCCAGCACGCGCCCATCGCTGATGATGAATGCGTGGTCGCAGATACCCAGGGTCTCGCGCACGTTGTGGTCGGTGATGAGCACGCCGATGCCCCGCGCCTTGAGGAACCCGATGATGCGCTGGATCTCGATCACGGCGATGGGGTCGATGCCCGCAAACGGCTCGTCGAGCAGGATGAAGCGCGGCTGCGTGGCCAGGGCCCGCGCGATCTCCACGCGGCGGCGCTCGCCGCCCGAGAGCGCCAGGGCCGGGGAGGCCCGCAGGTGCTCCACGCGCAGTTCCTGCAGCAGGGCGGTGAGGCGCGACTCGATCTCGTCGCGGCTCAGGGCCTTGTCGTTTTCGTCGCGCTGCAGCTCCAGCACGGCACGCACGTTCTCCTCGACCGTCAGCTTGCGGAAGATCGACGCTTCCTGCGGCAGGTAGGACAGGCCCAGCCGCGAGCGGCGGTGGATGGGCATGTCGGCCACCGAGTGGCCGTCGATGCGGATGTCGCCGCCGTCGCTGCGCACCAGCCCCACGATCATGTAGAACGAGGTGGTCTTGCCCGCGCCGTTGGGGCCGAGCAGGCCGACGACCTCGCCCTTTTGCACGACCATCGACACGTCCTTGACCACCTTGCGGCTGCCATAGGACTTCTCCAGGTGCTCGACCTCCAGCCGGCTCGTGTTGCCGGCCGCCGAGGCGTCGGAGGGGTGTGCCGCCGCCATCACTTCGCGCCGCCGCCCAGTTCGCCGCTGGGCCGCAGCGCGGGGGCCGGCGAGGTGGGGGCCGCAGCGGGCGCCCCGGCCTTGGCCGGAGTCTCCTTGGGCGAGAGCACCGCGCGCACGCGGCCTCCGGGCGTGGCCGCGGTGTTGCTGCCGGCGGGGGCGGCCTTCTGGCCATCGACGGTGAACACGTCGGTCAGGTTGTTGTAGACGATGAGGGCACCGGCCATCTCGTCGGTGAGGGTGGATTCGCGGTAGCGGCGCAGTTCCGAGCGGCGGATGAGCCGCACCAGATCGGCCCGGCCGTCGTACTCGATGACTTCGCCTTCGCCCTCGACGAACTCGTCGGGCATGCCGGGCGCCGTGTCGCGCTTTTGCCGGAAGAAGGCCCGCTTGCCGGCCTCGGCCGTCATGGTGCCGTACTGGAAGCCATCGGGGTCCTGCCGGACATCCAGCCGCGCGCCGCGCAGCAGGATGGTGCCCTTGGTGACCACCACGCGGCCGGTGAAGACGCTGGTTTGCTTGAGCTCATCGTGGCGCAGTGCATCGGCCTCGATGTTCATGGGCTTGTTGCGGTCGGCCTTTTCGGCGCGGGCGCCCCCCATGGCGAAAGCCAGGGCGGCAAGCAGGAGGATCGGTAGGAGGCGTTTTCTCATAGGGCACGAATCTTGCAAAGATTGTAGCCACCCCTTGGCGCGATCCGGGAGCAGCAAAGAAAAAGCCCGCAAACGCGGGCTTGCATCGCACGGAGCGGGGGACTCAACCGCCCTTGGCGGCGGTGGAAGCGAGGTATTCCACCACTTGCAGCACGCCCTGCATGTTGCCGGCCATGGTGCCATCGGTGTAGTAGCGGCCGGCCACGCCCATCGAGGGCACGCCTTCCACGCCGTAGGCTTCCTGCAGCTGGGCGGCCTTGCGCAGCTGGTTGGACACGGAGAAGGAGTTGTACGCCTCCTTGAACTTGGCCACGTCCACGCCCTGCTTGCCGATCCATTCGAAGATCAGGTCGTCCTTGTTGAGGGCCTGCTTTTCCACGTGCACGGCGCGAAACACCTTGGCGTGCAGGTCGCCGACCTTGCCCATGCTTTCCAGGGCGAAGTACAGCTTTTGCTGCGGTGTGAAGCTGGAGTTGAACGCCACGGGCATGCGGCGGATGACCAGGTCCTTGGGCGCCGCCTTGAGCCAGGCTTCCAGCGTGGGCTCGAAGGCGTTGCAGTGCGGGCAGCTGTACCAGAAGAACTCGATGACCTCGACCTTGCCGGCTGGCACGTCGCTGGCCACGGGCTTGGCGAGCTTGACGTAGTCCTTGCCTTCCTTGAATTGGCGGGCCTGGGCCATAGCGGGCGTCGCCAGGGGCAGCGTCAGGGCGGAAGCGGCCACGGCCGTGGCGGTGGACAGGGAAAACTCGCGGCGTTTCATGAAAAAGACACTCCTTGTTCGGTCAGAGGGTTGTGAGCGGCAGCCTGCGGGAAAAGTTCAGCGCTGCACGCGCACCAGCGCGGATTCGACGCCCGCGCCATCGAGCTTGTCCTTGAGCATTTCGGCATCGTCGCGCTTGGTGAAGGGGCCGACGCGCACGCGAAAGACGGTGCGGCCGCTCTGCTCGCGCTCGCTCACCCGGGCCTCCCAGCCCAGCATGGCCAGCTTGGCGCGCTGCGCATCCGCATCGCCCTGGGTGCGGAAGGCACCGGCCTGCACGAAGTAGTCGAACGGCTCGGCGCCGCCGGGCGCGCTGGCGGCACGGGCCTTGGCCAGGTCGCCCAGCGGATCGGACGAGGCGGCCGGCTTGCTGGCGGCACCCCGGGGCGCCGAAGCGGCGGCCACGGCGGCCGGCACCGAAGCGGTGCTCGCGGGGGCCGGTGCGACACCGGCCACTGCGGGCGTCGAACTGGCGGGCACGGGCGGGCGCGCCGGGTTCTTGCCGTACAGCGGCGAATTCGGGTCCCAGTTCTTGTTCTTCTGGGATTCGGCGGCGTCCTGGTCGGCATTGCGCGCACCGCCCTTGTTGAGGAACGGCACCGGCACCTTGGTCACATACACGGCCACGCCCAGCGCCGCCCCCAGGCCCACGACCACCCCGAGGATGAAGCCGATGGCGGTGCCCCCACGTTGCTGTTTTGTCATATCCGTAAACACTCACATTCTGGCTGGCGCCGATACGCCCAGCACGGCCAGGCCATTGTGCAATACCTGTGCGGTGGCGGCGACGAGCGCCAGGCGCGCGCGCTTGACGGCTTCGTCGTCCACCAGGATGCGCTCGGCGTCGTAGTAGCTGTGGTAGCTCGCGGCCAGGTCGCGCAGGTAGAAGGTGACGTCGTGCGGCGCCTCGCCTTCGGTCGCGGCGGTGAGCATTTCGGGGTATTTGGCCAATTGCAGCATCAGCGCCTGGGCTTGCGGGCCTTCGAGCGCGGACAGGTCCACGCCCTGGAGGGACGCCACATCGCCGCCGCCCTGCTCGGCCCAGCTGCGCAGCACCGAGCAGATGCGCGCATGCGCGTACTGCACGTAGTACACCGGGTTGTCGTTGTTCTGCGCCACGGCCAGATCGACGTCGAAGGTGTATTCGGTGTCGGGCTTGCGGCTCAAGAGAAAAAAGCGCACGGCATCCTTGCTGGTCCACTCGATCAGGTCGCGCAGCGTCACGTAGCTGCCGGCGCGCTTGCTGATCTTGACCTCTTCGCCGCCCTTGACCACGCGCACCATGGTGTGCAGCACGTAGTCGGGGTAGCCCTGCGGAATGCCCACGTCGGCGGCCTGCAGGCCGGCGCGCACGCGGGCGATGGTGCCGTGGTGGTCTGTGCCCTGGATGTTGACGACCTTGGTGTAGCCGCGCTCCCATTTGGAGATGTGGTAGGCCACGTCGGGCACGAAGTACGTGTACGAGCCGTCCTGCTTGCGCATGACGCGGTCCTTGTCGTCGCCGTAGTCGGTGGATTGGAGCCACAGCGCGCCGTCCTGCTCGTAGGTCTTGCCGTTGGCGACCAGCCGGTTCACCGTGGCCTCGACGCGGCCGCTGGTGTACAGGCTCGACTCCAGGTAGTACTCGTCGAACTTCAGGTTGAAGGCCTGCAGGTCCTTGTCCTGCTCGTGGCGCAGGTAGGCCACCGCGAAGTTGCGGATGGACTCCACATCCTCCACGTCGCCGCTGGCCGTGAAGGCGCGGTCGGTGGCCTGCACGGTTTTCTTGGCGAGGAAGTCGTTGGCGATGTCCTGGATGTAGTCGCCGTTGTAGAAACCCTTGCTGGCGGGATTCTCGGGATCGGTGGGCCAGCAGTCGTCGCCGGGCTTGAAGCCCTTGGCGCGCAGCTGCGTGCTGTGCGTGAGCGTGTGGATCTGCACGCCCGCATCGTTGTAGTAGTACTCGCGGTGCACCTTCCAGCCCTGCGTGGCGAAGAGGTTGCAGATCGCATCGCCCAGGGCCGCCTGGCGGCCGTGGCCCACGTGCAGCGGGCCCGTGGGGTTGGCCGAGACGAACTCGACCAGCACCTTCCGGCCGTTGTCCGGCTGCTGCCCGAAGCGCTCGCCGGCGGCCAGCACCTCGCGCACCACTTCCTGCTTGGCGGCGGGCTTCAGGCGGATGTTGATGAAGCCGGGGCCGGCGATCTCCAGCGCCTCGACCCAGCGGCCGAAGGCCGACGTGGCCAGCAGGGCCTCGCGCAGCGTTTCGGCCAGTTGGCGGGGGTTCTGCCTGGCGGCCTTGGCCAGCTGCATGGCGGCGGTGCAGGCGAAATCGCCGTGCGCGGCCACCTTGGGGGATTCAAAAGCAGCACGCCCGGCAGCGCCGGGCGACAATTTTTCCAGCTCGCCGGCGAGCGCCGCGAGCAATTCCTGTTTGACGGAGAGCATGCGGCGATTCTACGGGCCGCCCGTCATCCAAACTTTCGGCCATGACGTTATGCTGAACAGCCTCGCGGGGTGAGCGTCGACGGGGGGCTTCCTATCCACTTTTTGCAGGAACACGACATGAAGAATCTGCTCTCCGTGGTGGCCGCCGCCGGCCTCGCCCTCTCCTTCGCCACGGCGCATGCCGCCGATGCCCCCGCAGCCGCCGCCTCCGCGCCGGCCAAGGCCCCCACTGCTCAACAGAGCAAGATGACCACCTGCAACGCCGATGCCAAGACCAAGGCGCTCAAGGGCGACGAACGCAAGGCCTTCATGAAGGACTGCCTCAGCGCCGACAAGCAGGCCGCCCAGCAGGGCAAGATGACCACCTGCAACGCCGACGCCAAGACCAAGGCGCTCAAGGGCGACGAGCGCAAGGCCTTCATGAAGCAGTGCCTGAGCAACAAGCCCGCCGCCTGATCCGGCCGCCGGCCCGCTCTCTCGTCCAAAAGCCCCGCAATGCGGGGCTTTTTTGCTGGGCGCGGGGCATTCAGCGGGTGCCGACGCCCCGCGCGAGGAACGTGGCCGCCAGCGGGATCAGCACCAGCAGGTGCGCCTCGATCATGACCAGGCGCCGGGTGCTGCGGATCGCCGCCTCGTCCGGCAGCGCCCCCGTGGCACGCAGGGCCTTGCGCCAGCGCAGGAACCGCAGGGTGGGCGCGATGGAGATCAGCCCGACCACCACGAAGAGCCCCACCTTCACATGCAGCAGCGGCTGCATTCCATACCACTGCGCGCCCTTGATGCCCCAGCCGACACGGGCCAGCCCCGTGGCCAGCACGGCCAGGGCCGCGATGCCATAGAACCGGTCCAGCTGCGCCAGCCGCTCCACCGCGGCCGCGTTCAGCCAGGCCGGGCGGCACAGCGCGGCTTCGCTGGCCAGGAAGGTGACCATGGTGAGAATGGCCAGGAAATGGGCATAGGCCAGCAGGGCTTCGGTGGTCATGTGGCGTTCCTTGGAGTAGGGGCGGCGCGATGGTAGCGCGCCCACGGGCAACGCCTGCGCCGCGTTTCGCTCGCCGGTGCAGCGCTTCGGATGCACGCGCGGGATCGCCGCGGAAGGCGCAACAGTGAAGGCTTCACCATTCTTGCGAGGCATGTCCATGCCGATCCCATCGATTTCCCACACTCAGCTCAGCACCCTGTTCAAGGACGGCCAGGGCAAGTCCGACACACAGGACCTGGTCAAGAAGGTCCTGGAAATGCTGCTCGTCAGCCTGCTGGAAAAGCTCAGCAAGAAAGACGATGCGCCGTCCAGCCCATCCAGCGGCGCGCCGGCTGCCAGCCCCGCCAGCGCACCCGCTGCGAGCCCGTCCTCCGGCACATCACCCAGCCCGGCCCCCAGCCCGTCGGCCGGCCCGGCCAGCACCCCATCGGCCCCTCCGGCGCCTACGCCCACGCAAAACAGCACCGCCGGCACGGCCCCCGCACCGGCACCCGCGGCCAGCCCTGCCGCCCCCGGCAGCGGCACGGCAGGCAACGACTTCGGCACGCAGAGCGTGGCGGAAGGTGCGGGCAAGGTCCACCCGAAATTCGAGCCGGTGCTGCGCGGCGACGAGTCGCAAAAGGACGCGCAGATCCAGACCCAGGCGGACTTCGGCAAGGCGGCCGATGCCACGGCCAAGGAATACGGCCTCGACCCCAACCTGTTCCGCGCGCAGCTGGAGGTGGAATCCAACGCCTTCTCCAAGGGCTTCCAGGGCGCCATGAAGCTGGAAGGCGACCTGGGCCGCGCCGGCGAGAACAACACCTCCATCGGCCTGGGGCAGATTTCCCGCAAGTTCCTGGACGGCCGCGAATGGGCGGATGGCGGCCCCGGCAACGAACGGGTCGGCGGCCAGAAGGTGTCCACCGAGCAATACCAGGGCAGCGTGACGACGCAGTTGCGCATGGCCGCGTCCAACCTGGCCCAGCGCGTGGCCGACCATGGCGGCCTGCAGCAGGGGCTGGCGTACTACGTGTCGGGCAACCCCGACCCGGGCAATGCCAACGCCAGCGCCTACATCGACCGGATCAACACGGCGCTGAAGGACCCGGCGGTCGTCGGGCCCGGCCGCTGACCCGCGCAGGCCGCGAAGGCCGCGCAACGGGGCGCCGCCCGCGCCGCATCACTGCGGCGCCGGCGCCCCGATGTCCTGGCGCACCCAGCCGTCGAGCAGCGCCTTTTCATACCGCAGCGGATCGCTGCCGCCCCGCCCCGCGCGGGACAGGAACGACGGATCGCGCAGTTCGCGGCGACCGGACTGCAGCACGCGGCCATCGGCCGCCGTTCGCTGGAACTCCAGGTCGATGCGCGGCGGATACACGTCGCGCACGATGCGCACCTGCGCCAGCTGCGCGCCGCGCCCGGGCTCGAACCCGCCCGCGCGCTGCACGTCGGTGATGCGCACCGCCAGCCGCTCGCCATCGGGCAGCGCGGCGGCCGCGCGTTCGGACAGGTGCTGGCACAGGGCATCGACCCACGCCCGGCGCGCGCGGTCGGACTCGTGCGGGCCCATTCGGGCATCGCTGAAGCGGGAGGGATCGTCGTACTCCACGCTGACGATGCCCGGAGGAATCGCCTGTGCGCCGCGTGCCGCGGCAGGCCCGGGGCCGGGAGCGGCCGGCCGTGCGGACTCCGGAGCCGGGCTTCGGCCCGCCACGGGCGCCTGGGGCGCAGCTGGGGCCGATGGCGGCCCGCCCGCGCAGCCGGCCAGCACGGCCGCGGCGGCCAGCAGGGCCAGCGACGCGCGCGCCCGGCCGCGACCCGGCCAGGCCATGCCCGCGGCGCGCGCCGTCGCGCCGCGCCGCCTCGGTGGGAAATGGTGGGTCATGGCAAGGCTCCTTCTTGGGTGGATGGGGCGGCGGCAGGGCCCGCCGTGCGACGCCAGAACTCGGGCTGGCCGTAATGGTGCTTGAGGTAGTCGATCCACAGCCGCACGCGCAGCGGCATGTGCTTGCGCTGGGGAAAGACCACGTAGATGCCGTTGGGCGGCGCGGCGAAGTCTTCCAGCACGGCGGCCAGGCGGCCCGCGGCGATCTCGGCCTCGACCTCCCAGGTGCTGCGCCAGGCGATGCCCCAGCCGCCCAGGCACCAGTCGTGCAGCACCTGCCCGTCCGAGCAGTCCAGCGGACCGCCGGGCTTGAAGTGCACGACCTCGGTGCCGCCGCCCTCGGCCGCTGGCATGCGAAAGGCCCAGCCGCGCGTTTGCGAGGCGTCGCTGGAGAGCGTGAGGCAGGCGTGCTGCGCCAGATCGCCCGGGTGGCGCGGCGTGCCGTGGCGCGCCAGGTACGCCGGCGTGGCCACGCACAGGCGCCGGTTGTCGGCGATGCGCACGCTCACCAGGGAAGAGTCGGGCAGGTCGCCCACGCGCACCGCGCAGTCGAACCCCTCGCCCGCCAGATCGACCACGCGGTCGCTCAGGTTGAGCGAGATGGTCACCTCGGCATGCAGGTCGCGAAAGCGTGGCACCAGCGGCGCCACGTGGCGCCGCCCGAAACCCGCCGGCGCGGTGATGCGCAGGTGCCCGGTGGCCTTGACGCCGCCCGCGGACACGCTGGCCTCGGCATTCGCCACGTCGGACAGCAGGCGTTGGCAATCTTCGAGGAAGGCGCTGCCCTCGTGCGTGAGGTGGATGCGCCGCGTGGTGCGCACCATGAGCTTGACCCCCAGGTGCTCTTCCAGCGCATCGAGCCGGCGCCCCATGATGGCCGGGGCCACGCCTTCGGCCTTGGCGGCCGCGGTGAGGCTGCCGCGCGTTGCCACCGACACGAATGACTCGAAGGCCTTGAGCTTGTCCATGGGCGCCGATTATGCGGATGGATGTCACGGATGCATGCGGGTTCCGCGCTGATTGCTGACGTAGGACTTCAAGCGAAATCGGGCACCAGTGCAATCAATTCTAGGGCATTTAGCTATCAAAACAATAGCAAACCATGCCTCATGAATCGCACGGGGCCGCGCCCCCCCGCGCCGATCGCTCCCGCAGCCGCGCCTAGACGGCCGCGCGGGTGAGCTGCATCGACAGCGTGTAGCGGCTGGCCGGGTGCAGCGTCACGCTCACGTCCATCAGCTCGCCGCCGGTGTCCACGTAGCGGCGAACGATCTTCAGCGCCGCGGAACCGGCGGGCACCTGCAGCTCCTCGGCCAGCGACTCCGGCACCAGTGCCCCCACGATGTCCTGCCGCACCTTGGCGATGCGCAGGCCGTACTGCGCCTCCAGCAGACTGCTGACCAGCACGTCGGGCGCGACGCGCACGTGTTCGGCCAGTTCCCGCGCGTCGAAGCGGGCCGCATCCACATAGACCACCGTCCAGGCGATGGGCAGGTGCGGCGCGGCACCGTCCCGGCGCAGGCTGGCGATGGCAAGGCAGCGGCTGCCGGCGGCGCAGCCCAGCTCGGCGGCCAGTTCGCGGTCGAGCACCACCTCTTCGATGCGGCGCACCTCGCGCACGTGGGTGGCGCCGAACTGCACCAAGTCGTCCAGCGAGGCCAGCGTCTGCTGGTAATGCGCATTGGGCGTGGCCGCCTCCACGCGCGTGCCCACCTTCTTGCGGCGCGACACCAGGCCGGACTGCTGCAGCTCCGAGATCGCGGCGCGCACCGTGTGGCGGCTCACGCCGTAGCGGTCGCACAGCTCCAGCTCGGTCGGCAGCAGTGCGCCCACCACGTATTCGCCCGCGGCGATGCGTTCCGACAGATGGCGCGCCACCAGCGCGTAGCGGGGCTCAGCCATGGGCGCAGCCTTCCATCCGGGGTAAACCCGGATTTTCTTTATGTACGTACATAAACACAATAATTCATATGTCCGAACTTAATCACCTGCGGACGCCGACGCAACCCACCGACACCATGACCACCCCTGCCTTCGCCTCCAGCACCGCCATCGACTCGCTGCTCTTTCGCGACGCGTTCGGAACGCCCGCCATGCGCGCGATCTTCGCCGACCGCACGCTCGTCGCCCGCTACATCGAAGTGGAGGTGGCGCTGGCCGCCGCGCAAGGCCGCTGCGGCGTGATTCCGGCCGAAGCGGCCCGCGAGATCGCCGCGCGCTGCGACCTGAACGCGCTCGACTTCGAGCTGCTGCGCCAGGAGACCGACATTGTCGGCTACCCCATCCTGCCGCTGGTGCACCAGCTGGTGAAGCAGTGCGGCGACGCCGGCCGCTACGTGCACTGGGGCGCCACCACCCAGGACATCATGGACACGGCCACGGTGCTGCAGGTGCGCGACGCGCTGGCGCTGGTGGAAGCCGACATCGCGGCCCTGCGCGGAATCCTGGCCGGCCTGGCCGAGCGCTACCGCGACACGCCCATGGCCGGGCGCACCCATCTGCAGCACGCGCTGCCCATCACCTTCGGCTACAAGGCCGCCATCTGGCTGGCGATGTTCGACCGCCATGCCGAGCGGCTGCAGGAATTGAAAAAGCGCGTGCTCGTCGGCCAGTTCGCGGGCGCCGCGGGCACGCTGGCCTCGCTGGGCGAGCGCGGGCTGGAGGTGCAGGGCCTGCTGATGGAGGAGCTGCAGCTGGGCGTGCCCGCCACCACCTGGCACGTGGCACGCGACGGCCTGGCCGAGGCGGTGAACTTCCTGGCCCTGGTGACCGGCTCGCTGGGCAAGATCGCCTACGACGTGATGCTGCTGTCGGCCACCGAGTTCGGCGAGGTGTTCGAGCCTTTCGTGCCCGGCCGCGGCGCCAGCAGCACCATGCCGCAAAAGCGCAATGCGATCTCCAGCGAACTGATGCTGGCGGCCTCCAAGTCCGTGCGCCAGCATGCCGGCCTGATGCTGGACGCCATGGTGCAGGACCTGGAGCGCGCCACCGGCCCGTGGCACGCCGAATGGATCGCCATTCCCGAGAGCTTCGTGCTCACCGCCGGGGCCCTGAACCAGGCGCGCTTCATGCTCGGCGGCCTGATCGTCAACGAAGACCGCATGGCGAAGAACCTGGACATGACGGACGGCCTGATCGTGGCCGAGGCCGTGATGATGGGCCTGGCCCCGTTCACCGGCCGCCAGCAGGCGCACGACATCGTCTACGGCGCCTGCCGCACCGTGAACACGCAGGGCGGCACGCTGGCCGAAGCGCTGGCGCGGCTGCCCGAGGTGTCGGCGCACTTCGACCGCGCGGCGATCGACCGCCTCACCGATCCCCGCAACTACCTGGGCGCCGCGCCCGGGATGGTGGACCGAGCCCTGGCCCTGTCGCGCGCGCAGACAAGCTGATTCCCAAGAACGTCAACCGGAGACAAGCATGCAACCTTCGACCTTCCGCCGCGCCGCCGTGGCGCTGGCCGCCGCCACCCTCGCCTTCGCCGCCCAGGCGCAGGGCTACCCCGCCAAGCCGCTCACCTGGATCGTGCCCTTCGCCGCTGGCGGCCCCACCGATGCCATGGCGCGCGACATCGCGCAGCGCACCAGCACGCAGCTGGGCCAGCAGATCATCATCGAGAACACGCCGGGCGCCGGCGGCACCATCGGCAGCGCCAAGGCGGCGCGCGCGCCAGCGGACGGCTACACCTTCCTGGTCGGCCACATGGGGTACATGGGCGCCGCGCCCTCGCTGTACAAGAAGCTGGCCTACGACCCGGTGAAGGACTTCGACGCCGTCTTCCGCTTCCCCGACACGCCCCTGGTGCTGCTGGTGGGCAAGAACTCGCCGTACAAGACGGCCGAGGACCTGATCGCCTACGGCAAGCAGAACCCGGGCAAGCTCAACTTCGGCAATGCCGGCGTGGGCTCCACCTCGCACCTGGTGGCGGCGCTGTTCGCTAGCCGCGCGAAGGTCGAGATCACCTCCGTGTCGTACAAGGGCGCGGCCCCGGCCATGACCGATCTGGTGGCCGGCCAGGTCGATGCCATGTTCGACCAGACCAACACCGCCCTGCCCCAACTGGCCGGGGAGCGCGTGCGCGCCGTGGCGCTTACCTCCGACAAGGCCATGCCGCAGTTCCCGGGCGTGCCCACGCTGGGCCAGAAGGTGATTCCCGGCTTCGAGACCGCCACCTGGTACGGCATCTACGCCCCCAAGGGCACGCCGCGCGAGGCCATCCAGAAGGTCTACCAGGCCTACACCAAGGCCCTGGCCGACAAGGCCTGGACCGACAAGATGGCCGCGCAGGGCATCCGCATGCTGCCGGACGACCAGTACACGCCGGACGCGTTGGCCAAACACACCGCCACCGAGGTGGAGCGCTGGCGCAAGGTGGCGGCCGATGCCAGGATCTCGCTGGACTGACCGCATGGGCGCCGCCACCCGCACCGAGCACGACGCCTTCGGGCCGGTCGAGATTCCCGCCGACCGCCTGTGGGGCGCGCAGACCCAGCGCGCGCTGGCGGTCTTCGACATCGGCGAGGAGCGCTTCCCGGCCTGCCTGCTGCACACCTTCGGCCTGCAAAAGCAGGCGGCGGCCCGCGCCAACCGCCGCCTGGGCGCGCTGGACGCCCTGCGCGCCGATGCCATCGAGGCCGCCGCCGAGGAGTTGCGCACCGGCCTGCTGGACGCGCACTTTCCGCTCACCATCTGGCAGACGGGCTCGGGCACGCAGACCAACATGAACGCCAACGAGGTGCTGGCCAACCGCGCCAACCAGCGCCTGGGCCAGCCGCCGGGCACGCGCAGCCCGGTCCACCCGAACGACCACGTGAACGCCTCGCAGTCGTCCAACGACAGCTTTCCGACCGTGATGCACCTGGCGACGGCGCTGGAACTGCGCGACCGACTGGTGCCCGCGCTCGCGCTGCTGCAGTCGCGCCTGCAGGAGCGGGCCACCGCCTTCGCCGGCGTGCTGAAGATCGCGCGCACCCACCTGATGGACGCCGTGCCCATGACGCTGGGCCAGGGCTTCGACGCCTTCGCCCGCCAGGTGGGCCATGGCATCGACCGGCTGCACGCCACCCTGCCCCGCCTGTGCCTGCTGGCGCAGGGCGGCACCGCGGCCGGCACGGGGCTGAATGCGCCGCCCGGCTTCGACGTGGCGTTCTGCGAGGAGGCCAGCGCGCTCGCCGGCCTGGCGTTCACGCCCAACCCGAGCAAATTCGAGGGCATGGGCGCGCACGATGCGCTGGTGGAGGTGTCCGGCGCGCTGAACGTGGTCGCCGCGTCGCTGGCCAAGATCGCCAACGACCTGCGGCTCCTGGGCTCGGGCCCGCGCTGCGGCCTGGGCGAGCTGCGCATCCCGGACGACGGGCTCACCTCGTCGATCATGCCGGGCAAGCGCAACCCGACCATCGCCGAAGTGGTGGCGCAGGCCGCCTGGCAGGTGATGGGCAACCACACCACCATCACGCTGGCCGGCGCATCGGGCCACTTCGAGCTGAACGTGGCCAAGCCGGTGCTCATTTACAACCTGCTGCAGTCCATCCGCGTGCTGGCCGACAGCGCCCGCGTGTTCTCCGAGCGGCTGGTGCAGGGCATCGAGGCCGACACCGACCGCCTGGCCGCCAACGTGGACAACGCCCTGCTGCTGGCCACCGCCCTGAACCCGGTGCTGGGCTACGACCGCGTGGCCCGCATCACGCGCGAGGCCATGGAACGCGGCATCACGCCGAAGGCCGCTGCCGTGGCGCTGGGGGTTCTCACGGGCGACGAATACGACCGAAGGGTGAACGCGCGGGCCATGGCCGGGCGCGGCTGACGGCTACCCCAGGCGCTCCGGGCGGCGGCGCACCCCGCCCGGACCCCGCCGCCGCTTTCTTCATTTGTGCGTAAAAGTCACTGGTTCTGAGATTTTCAGGCGGTTTATGTCTGGAAAGATTTGCAATACAGTGGGTCGACATCGTGGTGACGGTCCCTGGCGGCCGTTGCCGGTTCGCATCCATCCTTTCCCAGACCCAAGAGACCTCCATGACCGACCGCACCACCGTTCACGGCCTGCAAGTGGCCACCTCCCTGCACCGCTTCGTCGAAGACCGGGTGCTGCCCGGCACGGGCGTGGACAGCGACGCGTTCTGGAAGGGCTTCAGCACGCTGGTGTCCGATCTGGCACCGCGCAACATCGCCCTGCTGGCCGAGCGCGACCGCCTGCAGTCCGAACTCGACACCTGGCACCGCGCCAACCCGGGCCCGGTGCAGAACATGGCGGCATACCGAGCCTTCCTCGAACAGATCGGCTACCTGGTGCCGCAGCCGGCCGACGTGCAGGCCACCACCGCCAACGTGGACGACGAACTCGCCACGCAGGCCGGCCCGCAGCTGGTGGTGCCGATCCTGAACGCACGCTATGCGCTCAACGCGGCCAACGCACGCTGGGGCTCGCTGTACGACGCGCTCTACGGCACCGATGCCATCCCCGAGACCGACGGCGCCGAAAAGGGCCAGGGCTACAACCCCGTGCGGGGCGCCCGCGTGATCGCGTTCGCCCGCGAGGTGCTCGACCAGGCCGCGCCGCTGGCCCAGGGCACGCACAAGAACGCCGCCGGCTACCGCGTGGAAGGCGGCCAGCTGGTCGTCGCGCTGGAGGGCGGCGGCACCACCGGCCTGCAGGAACCGGCCCAGTTCGTGGGCTACCAGGGCGAGGCGTCGGCGCCTTCGTCCGTGCTGCTGCGCCACCACGGCCTGCACCTGGACCTGCAGATCGATCGCAGCACGCCCATCGGCAAGACCGATCCCGCCGGCGTGAGCGACCTGGTGGTGGAAGCCGCGCTCTCGACCATCCTGGACCTGGAAGACTCCGTGGCCGCCGTCGATGCCGAGGACAAGGTCAACGGCTACGCCAACTGGCTGGGCATCCTGAAGGCCGACCTCACCGAGCAGGTGAGCAAGGGCGGCAAGACCTTCACGCGCGGCCTGAACCCCGACCGCCTGTACACCGGCCCGGACGGCAGCGGCGAGGTGCGCCTGCACGGCCGCTCGCTCATGTTCCTGCGCAACGTGGGCCACCTCATGACCAACCCGGCCGTGCTGTGGACCGATGCGCAGGGCACGCAGCGCGAGATTCCCGAAGGCATCCTGGACGCCGTGGTCACTACCACCATCGCGCTGCACGACCTGCAGGGCAAGGGGCAGGGCGGCATCCGCAACTCGCGCAAGGGCAGCGTCTACATCGTCAAGCCCAAGATGCACGGCCCGGCCGAGGTGGCCTTCGCCAGCGACCTGTTCGGCCGCGTGGAGCAACTGCTGGGCCTGGCCGAAAACACCGTCAAGCTGGGCATCATGGACGAGGAGCGCCGCACCAGCGTCAACCTCAAGGCCTGCATCTCCGCGGCCTCGGCGCGCGTGGCGTTCATCAACACCGGCTTCCTGGACCGCACGGGCGACGAAATGCACACCGCCATGCAGGCCGGCCCCATGGTGCGCAAGGGCGACATGAAGGCCAGCGCCTGGATCCAGTCGTACGAGAAGAACAACGTGCTTGTGGGCCTGTCGTGCGGCCTGCGGGGCAAGGCGCAGATCGGCAAGGGCATGTGGGCCATGCCCGACCTGATGGCCGAGATGCTCAAACAGAAGATCGCCCACCCCAAGGCCGGCGCCAACACCGCCTGGGTTCCGAGCCCCACGGGCGCCACGCTGCACGCGCTGCACTACCACCAGGTGAACGTGGCCGAGGTGCAGAAGGCATTGGAAAAGACCGACGCCAACGCCGAGCGCGACAACCTGCTGACCGGCCTGCTCACGGTGCCGGTCACCGCCACGCCGCAGTGGAGCGATGCCGAAAAGCAACAGGAGCTGGACAACAACGCCCAGGGCATCCTGGGCTACGTGGTGCGCTGGATCGACCAGGGCGTGGGCTGCTCCAAGGTGCCCGACATCCACAACGTGGGCCTGATGGAGGACCGCGCCACGCTGCGCATCAGCAGCCAGCACATGGCCAACTGGCTGCTGCACGGCGTGGTGACCGAAGCGCAGGTGCGCGAAACCTTCGAGCGCATGGCCGCCGTGGTGGACCAGCAGAACGCCGGCGATCCGCTGTACCAGAAGATGGCCGGGCGCTTCGCCGAATCGGCCGCCTACCAGGCCGCGTGCGACCTCGTCTTCAAGGGCGTGGAGCAGCCCAGCGGCTACACCGAACCCCTGCTGCACGCCTGGCGGCTGAAGGTGAAGGCCGGCGCCGCCGTGCGCTGAACCAGCTCGGCACCTTCCGCCCGGCCGGCGCCCGGAGTGCCGGCCAGCCCCCCTTTGACGGGGCACCCATCCGGGTGCCCCGTTTTCGTTGGGCGCCCGAAAAACACGGCTTAACAGGGGTATCCGGGTAAATCCATATGTTCCGGCAAGGCGTAAGGGTTTGTAGTTGCGCTAGAGCAATGCGGAGAGAATCGCCCACCAACCAAGGGTTTTCCCTAGCCTCACCATGAATCTCCAAAACATCTCCATCGGAAAACGCCTGGGCCTGGCCTTCGGCGTGCTCATCCTCTTCATCGTCACCATGCTGGGCGTGGGCACCTGGAAATTGCAGTCGGTGGCGCAGGAGACGGCTTCGATGATGGCCCTGCCCCTGACCAAGGAGCGGCTCATCTCCGACTGGTACCGCACCATCTTCAGCAACGTGCGCCGCCACAGCGTGGTGGCCCGCAGCACCGACTCCACCCTGGCGCAGCAGTTCGCGGCGGACAACGCGGCGGCCTCCAAGATGTCGTCCGAGCAGCAGAGCCAGCTGTCCAAGCTCATCAGCAGCCCGCAGGAGCAGGCCCTGTTCGACAAGGCCGGCGAAGAGCGCAAGCGCTTCGTCGTCGCCCGCGACGCCATCTACAAGGCCAAGGCCGAAGGCCGTTCGGAAGACGCCGAGCGCATCCTGAACACCGACTTCACTCCCGCGGGCGAGCAGTACCTGCAGGCGCTGCAGGCCCTGCTGGACTTCCAGCGTGCCGAGATCAACGCATCCTCCCAGGACGTGCAGGCCAACTACCAGAGCGGACGTCTGCAGCTCATCATCCTGGGCGCGCTGGCCACCCTGATCGCCCTGGCCCTGGCCGTGGGAATCACCCGCAGCATCACCCACCCGCTGCACGATGCCGTGTCCATGGCCAAGACCGTGGCCACGGGCGACCTCACCGTGTCGTCCGACAGCACCGCGCAGGACGAGACCGGCCAGCTGCTGCGCACGCTGAACGCCATGGGCGAGCAGCTGCGCACCGCCGTGGGCCAGGTGCGCCACGGGGCCGAGGGCATCGCCGTGGCCTCCAGCGAGATCGCGCGCGGCAACCTGGACCTGTCCAGCCGCACCGAAGAGCAGGCCAGCGCGCTGCAGCAGACGGCCGCGTCCATGGAGCAGATGACCGCCACCGTGCGCCAGAACGCCGACAACGCGCGCACCGCCAACCAGCTCGCGCAGGCCACCTCGGACAAGGCCGTGCGCGGCGGCGAGGTGGTGGGCAACGTGGTCTCCACGATGGGCGAGATCCACGCGGCCTCGCGCAAGATCGTGGACATCATCGGCGTGATCGACGGCATCGCCTTCCAGACCAACATCCTGGCGCTGAACGCCGCGGTCGAGGCCGCCCGGGCCGGCGAGCAGGGCCGCGGCTTCGCCGTGGTGGCGGGCGAGGTGCGCACGCTGGCGCAGCGCAGCGCGGCGGCGGCCAAGGAGATCAAGGGCCTGATCGACGACTCGGTGCAGCGCGTGGACTCGGGCAACCGGCTGGTGGAACAGGCCGGCGAAGCCATGCGCGAGGTGGTGGACGGCGTGCGCCGCGTGACCGACCTCGTGGGCGAGATCAGCGTGGCCAGCCAGGAGCAGACCACCGGGCTGGAGCAGGTCAACCAGGCCATCTCGCAGATGGACACCGTGACGCAGCAGAACGCGGCGCTGGTCGAAGAGGCGGCTGCGGCCACCGGCTCGCTGGAATCGCAGACGGCGCAACTGGTGCGTGCGGTGGCGGTCTTCCGCGTCGGCAAAGCCGACGGCCCGGCGCTCGCGGCAGCGCGCCACGCGCCGGCCCTCGCGGGCTGACGCGAACGGGCGGTGGCCCGTGCCCGACGCGGGGACCGGCGGGCAATCGATTGCTATTTAATTGATAGCAATATGCCTTAGAAGAATATGTGCTGGAAGGCATTTTTACCCATTCCCCTGTGCGGCACCCCGCCGCGCTGGCGCGGTCTACACTGGCGCCTTTCCCCGACGCCATGACCGCCGCACCGCCCTCCCCTGCCCCGCTGGACCCCGCCCGCTGCCCCCTGTGCGGCGGGCGCAACCAGTGCGCCATCGAGGCCGGCGCCCCCGCCGCGGATTGCTGGTGCATGGTGGCCGCCGTGTCCGCGCAGGCCCTGGCGCAGCTGGCCCCCGGCCAGCGCGGCACCGCGTGCCTGTGCCCCCGGTGCGCGGCCGGAACGGGCTCCGCGCCACAGGGCGCAGCGGCCGGCGCGCCGATATGATGGCCGCTCCCTTTTTTGAACTCCCCTGAAGGACCGACATGCCGACGTACCACATCGAAATGATGGAAGGCCGCACCATCGAACAGAAGAAGAAGCTGGTGGAAGAGATCACCCGCGTGTCGGTGGAAATCCTCGGCGGCTCGCCGGACTCGGTGGACATCCTCATCACCGACGTCAAGCGCGAGAACTGGGCCACCGGCGGAAAGCTCTGGTCCGAGCGAACCTGATCCCGCCGGTCCCTTCTTGATCCCTGCCCGATGACCGGTCCCGGCTCCACCGCCCTGCTGCGCGAACGGTACGGCGAGCGCTACCGCTGGCTGCTCCTGCTGTCCGTGATGGTCGGCACGATGGCCTCCATCATGTCGTCGACCATCGTGAACGTGGCCATTCCCGACATGAGCCACTACTTCACGCTCGGCCAGGAACGCGCGCAGTGGGTGTCGTCGGGTTTCATGGTGGCCACCACGGTCGCCATGCTCACGACGCCGTGGCTGCTGGCCCGCTTCGGCTACCGCGCGACCTACGTGGGCGCCATGGTGCTGCTGCTGGTGGGCGGCATCGGCGGCGGCGTGGCCAGCCACTACGGGCTGGTGCTGGCCGCCCGGGTGCTGGAAGGGCTGGCCGCGGGCGTGGTGCAGCCGATTCCGGCAGTCATCATCCTCTACGCCTTCCAGCCGCACGAGCAGGGCCGCGCGAGCGGCATCTTCGGCATGGGTGTGGTCCTGGCCCCGGCCATCGGGCCGAGCATCGGCGGGCTGCTGGTGGACTGGTTCGGCTGGCGCTCGATCTTCTTCATGGTGGTGCCGTTCTGCATCGCCTCCATCGCGCTGGCCTACCGGTTCGTGCCGGTCAGCAGCCCCGGCGGCGCCGTGGCCGGCCAGTCCGGCAACACGCTGGACTGGCGCGGTCTGGTACTGGGCGCGGTCGGCACGCTGTGCCTGCTCAACGGCCTGGTGGCGCTGCACGGCGGGCCGGGCCTGCAGGCCGGCGCGCTGCTGTTGGCGGCCTTCGCGGCTCTGGCCGTCTTCATCGCGTGGCAGCGCCGGCAACTGGCGCGCGGCGCCACGCCGCTCATGGACCTGCGCCTGTTCGAATACCGGCAGTTCGCCATGGGCAGCATCGTGGCCTTCATCTACGGCACGGCGCTCTTCGGCTCCACCTACCTGCTGCCGGTGTTCATGCAACTGGGCCTGCAGCTGTCGGCCTCGCACGTGGGCACCATCATGCTGCCGGCGGGCATCGTGCTGGCCATCACCATTCCCATCGTGGGCCGGCTGGCCGACCGCCACCCCACGCACTGGCTGGTGGGCACGGGCCTGGCGCTGCTGGCGATCTCGTTCGCGCTCATGGTGCTGGTCGATCTGACCAGCGGGCTGTGGATGCTGGTGGTGTTCGCGGTGCTGGGGCGCATCGGGCTCGGGTTCATCCTGCCCTCGCTCAACCTGGGGGCCATGCGGCCGCTGGCCAAGCCGCTCATCGCGCAGGGCTCCAGCGCCATCAGCTTCGTGCGCATGCTGGGCGGCGCGGCCGGCGTGAGCCTGTGCGGGATCGTGCTCGAATGGCGCATCGCCGCGCATGGCGACTCGCTGCAGAACGCGGTCAGCAGCCCGGCGCGCATCACCGCCTTCGGCGAAACCTTCCTGCTGCTCACCGGCCTGTGCCTGCTGGCCCTGGTGGCCGCTTGGCAGTTGCGCGCGCCCAAAGCCGCGGCGCCGGGGCGCTGACCCCGATCCCGTCCCTGGCCTTCCGCCCTTCGTCCTTTTCCTTTCTTTTCTCCCAAAGCCCGCCATGTGCCAGTTGCTCGGAATGAATGCCAACACGCCGACCGACGTGACGTTCAGCTTCACGGGGTTCGCGCAGCGTGCCGGCAACACGGCGGACCATTCCGACGGCTGGGGCATCGCGTTCTTCGAAGACAAGGGCCTGCGCCATTTCGTGGACCACCAGCGTGCGGTGGACTCGCCCGTGGCCGAGCTGATCCGCCGCTACCCCATCCAGAGCCGCAATGTCATCGCCCACATCCGCAAGGCCACGCAGGGCAGCGTCTCGCTGCAGAACTGCCACCCGTTCGTGCGCGAGCTGTGGGGCCGGTACTGGGTGTTCGCGCACAACGGCGACCTCAAGGACTTCCGCCCGCGGCTGCATTCGCACTTCCACCCCGTGGGCACGACGGACAGCGAGCACGCCTTCTGCTGGATCATGCAGGAGCTGGCCAAGTCCCACGCGGGCGTGCCCAGCATTGCGGAGCTGACCATCACCCTGCGCGAACTGGCCGCGCGCATCGCCCCGCACGGCACGTTCAACTTCCTGCTGTCGAACGGCCAGGCGCTGTGGGCGCATGCCTCCACGCAGCTTTACTACATCGAGCGGCGCCACCCTTTCTCGCAGGCACGCCTGTGCGACGAAGACCTGCGCATCGATTTTTCCGCCCACACCACGCCGCAGGATCGCGTGGCCGTCGTCGTGACCGCGCCGCTCACCAGCGACGAGCAGTGGACCGCGTTCCAGAGCGGCGAGTTGCGGGTGTTCGTGGACGGGGCCTGCGCCACGCCGTAGCGCGCCGGCACAGCGGCCGCGGCATCAGCCCAGCGGTTTCCACACGGGCGGTTCGGGGTCAGGATAGAACGGCACGCCGCCCCGCCCGGCCGGCTTGAACATCGCCTCCCGCTGGCGCTGGCGCTTGATCTCCCGGGGCTTGGCTTTATCGGAACACTGGCGGTGCGAACGGGACATGCACGGACCTCGCAAAGGTTCTGGGAATGACCGGATTACCGCACCGCCCGCGGCCGCCCCCGTGTGGGACGGCGCCCTCGCGCTGCATCGGACGGGCTCCCCGTGGAGAGTGAACGGGGCCGGCGAAGGGCGCTTCCGGCCCCCTCCTACAGCCTGCGGCAATGCGATTGGTTACACCAGAGGCCTGATCCCGGAACCGCAATGAACGCCTCGACCCTTTTTCGACTCGCCAAAAAATCCTGCCAAGCCTGGCTCGACGACTACGCCCCCAGCATGGGGGCCGCCATCTCTTACTACACCGCGTTTTCCATTGCGCCGCTGCTCGTCATCGTGATCTCCATCGCCGGTGCCGTGTTCGGACAGGACGCGGTGCGCGGCACCATCGAAGGACAGATCTCCGGCCTGGTGGGGCGCGACGGCGCGCTCGCCATCCAGAGCCTCATCAAGAGCGCCCGCGAGCCCACAGAAGGCATCATCGCCAGCACCATCAGCCTGGTGCTGCTGGGCATCGGCGCGACCACGGTGTTCGGCGAGATCCAGAGCGCGCTCGACCGCATCTGGCACGTGCCGGAGCCCGCCAAGCCGAGCGGCATCTGGGGCCTGCTGCGCGCGCGCTTCCTGTCGTTCGGGCTGATCCTCGGCCTGGCCTTCCTGCTCATGGCCTCGCTCACCGTCAGCGCCGCGGTGGCGGCGGCGGGCACGTGGCTCGGCGCCCTGATGCCGGGCTGGGAGCTGATGCTGATGGGCATCAACACCTTGCTGTCGATGAGCATCAGCTGCGTGCTGTTCGCGATGATCTTCAAGTTCATGCCCTCGGTGCCGATCGCCTGGCGCGACGTGTGGGTGGGCGCCGCGGTGACCGCCGTGCTGTTCGAGGTGGGCAAGGTGCTGATCGGCCTGTATGTGGGCAAGGCGGGCCTGAGCTCGACCTATGCCGCCGCCGGCGCCATCGCGGTCGTGCTGATCTGGGTGTATTACGCCGCGCAGATCTTCCTGCTGGGCGCGGAATTCACCAAGGTGTACGCGGCCGAGCACGGCTCGCATGCCGCAGCCCCCGAGGCCTTGCTCGACCCGGTCGAGCCCCGCAAGGGCGGGGCCGACGCCAACTCGGCGCTCACGCCCGTCACGCCTTTGCCCGTTCCCGCCCGGCAAGCGGCTCCGGCAGCGCCCTTGTCCACCGGCGCCCTGGCCACCACCGTGGCCCTGCTGGCCGCCCGCGTGGCGCTGTCGTTGTGGCTGGAGCGGCGTGAAAAGCGCGATGCGTTGCGCAGGCGCCGCTGATGCGGCGATAACGCCGGACGCGAATCGGAAGGAATGGAAAAAGAGGGAGAACCCAGTGCGTTGTCCGGCACTGCGGCGATCATCGATGGTGCGGCTGGCGGGGATCGAACCCACGACCCTTGGCTTCGGAGGCCAATACTCTATCCACTGAGCTACAGCCGCACAGCGGGCCATTGCGGCCCGATCAGTCGGCGATTATGGCACGGCCCTCGCGGCGTGCGGGCACACGTCCCGCAAAGAGCAATCCTGCAGCCAGTCCGGCAGCGGGGGCAACTCCAGCCCCAGCCCGCGCAGGTAGGCATCCACCGAGGCACGCCCGGTCGCCGGGAGGTCGAAATTGGCGCGATTGAGGATCCAGCCCTGCAGCAACCCTTCGAAGATCGCCTGCAGGGCGATGGCCGCGATCTGCGGGGGCATGGGCAGCTGCACCTTCTGGCTTTCGGCGGCCAGGCGCAGGTCGTTGGCGAGCTGCTCGCGGAAGGCGCCGCAGGCGGCGATGTGCCGGTCGCGCACGCCCGCCAGTTCCTCGACGTATTCCACCCGGAAGAAAGCGATCTCGAAGACACGCTGCATGCGCTGGTCCTGCGCCAGGTTGCGCAGCACCAGGTCGATCACGCCGCGCATGCGCTGCAGCGGCGCCATGTCTTCGTTGCTCTCGCATTCGCCGTTGGCGCGCTCCAGCGGCAGGGTGACGCGCTCCATCATCGCGTTGAACAGATCGACCTTGTCCTTGAAATGCCAGTAGATGGCGCCCCGCGTGGCGCCGGCGGCCTGCGCGATCTCGTTGAGCGACGCGTGCGACACACCCTTCTGGTAAAAGACCTGCTCGGCCGCATCCAGCAAACTATTGCGTGTCGCAACGGCGTCTTCTTTGGTGCGTCGGGCCATGGGGCATGTCTCCTTTTGTGTTCGATGTCCGCGTTTTTCTGGCATTGCCCACCCCGTGGGAAGGGCGGCGCCAGCGCTCCGCAGCAATTATACATTCATGTTTGTATGTATAATCGCGCACCGAATTCAAGGGCCATCTGCGTGGTTGATGCCGATCAAAGACATCTCCGTGCCTGCATGGCCTTTTCAATCAGCGCATTTCCGGAAGGACTTTCATGCTTCGCCTCAGTGACGATCTTGGCGTTTCCGCTGCCGCCCTCCACCCCGCACGCCGGGTCGTGGCCCTTTGCCTCAGCCTGGTCGCCGCCACCGTCCTGGTGGCCTGCGGCAAGAGCGAAGCCCCGGCCCAGGCCGGTGGCGGTGCACCTCCCCCGCCCCAGGTGGGCGTGGTCACCGTGGCGCCCGGCGACGTGGGCCTCGTGACCGAGCTGCCCGGCCGGCTGGAAGCCTCCCGCGTCGCCGAAGTGCGTGCACGGGCCGCGGGCATCCTGCAAAAACGCCTGTTCACCGAAGGCAGCGACGTGAAGGCCGGGCAGAAGCTCTTCGCCATTGACGACGCGCCCTACCGGGCTTCGCTGGAAAGCGCCCGGGCGAGCGTGGCGCAAGCCGATGCCAACGTGGCCCAGACCCGCGCGTTGGCCGAGCGCTACAAGCCGCTCGTGGCCGTCAACGCGATCAGCAAGCAGGAATACGACAACGCCGTCGCCTCGCAAAAGACTGCCGAGGCCAACCTCGCCGCCGCCCGCGCCTCCGTGACCACGGCGCAGATCAACGTGGGCTACGCGGCCGTGACCGCCCCCATTTCCGGCCGCATCGGCCGTGCGCTGGTGACCGAAGGCGCGCTGGTGGGCCAGGGCTCGGCCACCGAGCTGGCAGTCATCCAGCAGATCGACCCGCTGTACGTGAACTTCACGCAGTCCGCCTCCGAAGCGCTCAAGCTCAAGGCGGGCCTGGCCAGCGGCAAGTACAAGCAGGCCGGCAAGGGCTCGGCCAGCGTGAGCGTCGTGCTGGAAGACGGCAGCCTCTATCCCCAGACCGGCAAGCTGCTCTTCACCGACCTGACGGTGGACCCGACCAGCGGCCAGGTCACGTTGCGCGCCGAGATCCCCAACACCGATCGCCAGCTGCTCCCCGGGCTCTACGTGCGCGTGCGCCTGGAGCAGGCCCAGGTGGCCGGCGGCGTGCTGCTGCCGCAGCAGGCCGTGACCCGCTCGGCCAAGGGCGACACCGTGATGGTGGTGGGCGCGGACAACCACCTCACGCCACGCCCCATCAAGCTCGGGCCGGCCCAGGGCACGAACTGGGTGGTGCTCGAAGGCCTGCAGACGGGCGAGAAGGTCATGGTGGACGGTTTCCAGAAGCTGCCGCGCGGCAAGCCCGGCGATCCGATCGTGGTGCAGCCCGTGGCTTGGCAGGCCGGCGGCGCTGGCGCTGCGGCGCCCGGCGCGCCCGCCTCTGCGGCGGCTCCCGCTGCGTCCGCCGCTTCCGCTCCGGCCAAGCCATAAGAAGGAGCGCGGCACATGGCCAAGTTCTTCATCGAGCGCCCCATCTTCGCGTGGGTGATCACCATTTTCATCATCGTGATGGGGGCCATCTCCATCACGCGGCTGCCGATCGCGCAGTACCCCGCCGTCGCGCCGCCGACCATCCAGGTGTCGGTGGCCTACCCTGGCGCCAACGCCCAGACGCTGGAGGACAGCGTGCTGGCCGTCATCGAGCGCGAGATGAACGGTGCGAGCGGCCTGGCCTACGTCGAGACGACCAGCCAGGCCAACGGCACCGGCAGCATCGTGCTGAGCTTCGAGCCCGGCACCAATGCCGACCTCGCGCAGGTGGACGTGCAGAACCGGCTCTCTCGCGCCACGCCGCGGCTGCCGAGCGCCGTGACCCAGCAGGGCGTGCGCGTGGAGCAGTCGCGCTCCAACTTCCTGATGTTCGCCATGCTCACGACGGAAAGCCCCGACGTGAGCATCGAGGCGCTGAACGACTACGCGGCGCGCAACGTGGTTCCCGAACTGCAGCGCGTGGCCGGCGTGGGCACGCTCACGCAGTTCGGCTCCGAACGCGCCATGCGGATCTGGGTGGACCCGGCCAAGCTCAAGGGATTCAACCTGTCGCTCGACCAGGTCAACGCCGCCATCCGCGCGCAGAACGCGCAGGTGTCCGCTGGTAACCTGGGCGATCTGCCGGCCGAGACGGGCCAGCCCGTGGCGGCCACCATCGTGGTGCAGGGCCAGTTGTCGTCGGCCGAAGAGTTCGGCCGCATCGTGCTGCGCGCCAACACCGACGGCTCGGCCGTCCGCCTCAGGGACGTGGCCCGCATCGAGCTGGGCTCGCAGAGCTACAACACCAGCGCGCGCCTGAACGGCAAGGACGCCGTGGGCCTGGGCGTGCAGGCCACGCCGTCTGCGAATGCCCTGGCCACGGCCAAGGCGGTGAAGGCCAAGCTGGAAGAGCTCAAGAAGTTCTTCCCGCAGGGCGTGAACTACGTGGTGCCGTACGACACCTCCAAGTTCGTGTCCGTCTCGATCGAGAAGGTGGTGCACACGCTGATCGAAGCCGTGGTGCTGGTGTTCATCGTGATGTTCCTGTTCCTGCAGAACTTCCGCTACACCATCATCCCGACCATCGTGGTGCCGGTGGCGCTGCTGGGCACCTTCGGCGTGCTGATGGCCATGGGCTTTTCGATCAACGTGCTGACCATGTTCGGCATGGTGCTGGTGATCGGGATCGTGGTGGACGATGCCATCGTGGTGGTGGAGAACGTCGAACGGATCATGGCCGAGGAAGGCCTGCCGCCGCTGCAGGCCACCCGCAAGGCCATGGGTCAGATCTCGGGCGCCGTGATCGGCGTGACCGTGGTGCTGATCTCGGTGTTCGTGCCGCTGGCGTTCTTCGCCGGCTCCACCGGCAACATCTACCGCCAGTTCGCGGCCACGATGGCCACGTCGATCGCCTTCTCGGCGTTCCTCGCGCTGTCGCTCACGCCGGCCCTGTGCGCCACGCTGCTCAAGCCGATCGATCCCGAGCACCATGCCGAGAAGAAAGGCTTCTTCGGCTGGTTCAACCGTTCGTTCAAGAACGCCACGCACGGCTATGAGAGCGGCCTGAGCAAGATGCTGCGCCGCGGCGGCCGCATGATGATCGTGTACCTCGCGCTGATCGGCGCGGTGGCGGTGGTGTTCATGCGCCTGCCGACCTCGTTCCTGCCCAACGAAGACCAAGGCTACATCATCACCAACGTGCAGTTGCCGCCCGGCGCCGCGCAGTCGCGGACAAGCGAGGTGCTCAAGCAGGTCGAGGGCTACATGCTCAAGCAGCCCGAGGTCGAGAACATCGTGACCGTGGCGGGCTTCTCGTTCTCCGGCCAGGGCCAGAACGCGGGCCTGGCCTTCGTGATCCTGAAGGACTGGAGTGAGCGCTCCGGCGCCGAGCATGCGGCCTCGGCCGTGGCCGGCCGCGCCTTCGGTGCCCTCTCGGGCATCCGCGATGCCTTCATCTTCGCGCTGAGCCCGCCGCCCATTCCCGAACTGGGCACGGGCACCGGCTTCAACTTCCGGCTGCAGGATCGCGCGGGCCAGGGGCACGAAGCGCTGCTGGGTGCACGCAACCAGCTGCTGGGCATGGCCGGGCAGAGCAAGGTCCTCGCGGGCGTTCGCCCCGACGGCATGGAAGATGCGCCGCAGATGCAGATCGACATCGACCGCGACAAGGCCAACGCCCTGGGCATCGGCTTCGACAGCATCAGCTCGGCGCTCTCGACCGCGCTGGGTTCGAGCTACATCAACGACTTCCCGAACAAGGGCCGCCTGCAGCGCGTCGTGGTGCAAGCCGACGCGGCGGCGCGGATGCGCCCGGAATCGGTGCTGGACCTGCCGGTCGTGAACAGCCAGGGCCAGACGGTGCCGCTGTCGACCTTCGCGACCACACGCTGGATCACGGGCGCCATGCAGACGGTGCGTTACAACGGCTACCCGTCCATCAAGATCGCCGGCGATGCCGGTCCCGGCTTCACCACCGGCGATGCGATGAACGAGATGGAGCGCCTGGCCGGCCAATTGCCGCCCGGCTTCGGCTTCGAGTGGACGGGCCAGTCCCGCGAGGAAAAGCTCGCCGGCTCCCAGGCCATGATCCTCTACGCCTTCTCGCTGCTGGCGGTGTTCCTGTGCCTGGCCGCGCTGTATGAAAGCTGGACGATTCCCGTGTCGGTGCTGCTGGTGGTGCCGCTGGGCGTGCTCGGCGTGCTGCTGGCCACGCTGATGCGCGGGCTGTCGAACGACGTGTACTTCCAGATCGGCCTGGTGACCATCATCGGCCTGTCGGCGAAGAACGCGATCCTGATCGTGGAGTTCGCCAAGGACCTGCAGGCCGAGGGCAAGAGCGCACTGGAGGCCGCCCTCGAAGCCGCCCACCTGCGTTTCCGGCCGATCATCATGACCTCGCTGGCGTTCACGCTGGGCGTGGTGCCGCTGTTCATCGCCTCGGGCGCCAGCTCGGCCAGCCAGCGTGCCATCGGTACCGGCGTGATCGGCGGGATGATCACCGGCACCGTGCTGGCCGTGGTCTTCGTGCCCGTGTTCTTCGTGCTGGTGCGCACCTTCTTCAAGGGCAGCAAGCGCCAGCAGGAGCACGACGCCAAGCAGGTCCAGCACCGCCATGCCACGGAAAACCTTGAATGACGACCGATCCGCTGGAGACCCCCATGCCCCATCCCTCGTCCCTGCGCGCTAGTGCGCGCATCGCACGCCCCCTGCTGAGCGTGGTGGCTGCCGCTGCCGTGCTGGCGGGCTGCAGCTTCATCCCGACCTACGAGCGGCCCGCCGCTCCGGTGCCGCAGGCGTTCCCCAACGCCGCAGCCGCAGGCGGCGCCGAAACGGCCAAGGCCGCCGCGGACATCGACTGGAAGGAATACTTCGCCGATGCACGCCTGCAGACGCTGATCGCCATCGCGCTGGAAAACAACCGCGACCTGCGCGTGGCCGCGCTCAACATCGAGCAGGCCCGCGCGCAGTTCCAGATCCAGCGCGCCGGCCAGTTCCCCACGGTGAACGCCGCCGTCAACGCGACGCGCCAGCCCGACACGACCACGCGTTCGTATGCCAACAGCTACCAGGTCGGCCTGGCGGTTTCGGCCTGGGAAATCGACTTCTTCGGGCGCATCGCCGCCTTGAAGGAGCAGGCCCTGGCGCAGTATTTCGCCACCGAGGAGGCCCGCCGGTCCACCCAGCTGAGCCTGGTGTCGTCCGTCGCCACCGCCTGGTTCAACCTGCTGGCCGACGAGGAGCTGCTCGACATTTCCCGCCGCACGCTGGGCACGCGCGAAGAGTCGGTCAAGCTGACGCGCCTGCGCCTGGAAAACGGCGTGAGTTCCGAGCTGGACAACAGCCAGGCGGAAGGCCTGGCGCAGGCCGCCCGCGCCACCTATGCGCAGCAGCGGCGCCAGCGCATGCAGGACGAGAACGCCCTGGCCCTGCTGCTGGGCCAGCCCCTGCCGCAGGACATCCGCGACAGCCTGGGCACCACGGTGTCGCGCCTGGCCGATGCGCCCGCCATGCCGGCGCTTCCCGCGGGCCTGCCGTCCGACCTGCTCACGCGGCGCCCCGACATCCGCCAGGCCGAGCAGCAGCTCATCGCCGCCAACGCGAACATCGGCGCGGCGCGCGCGGCGTTCTTCCCGCGCATCTCGCTGACCGCGAGCGTGGGCACGGCGAGCAACGAGCTGTCGGGCCTGTTCAAGAGCGGCTCCTGGGCCTTCTCGCTGGCACCGCAGTTAGCGCTGCCGATTTTCGATGCCGGGCGCAACCAGGCCACGCTCGAATCGGCGCGGGCCGCTCGCTCCATTTCGGTGGCGCAGTACGAGAAGTCGATCCAGACCGCCTTCCGCGAAGTGTCCGACGCCCTCGCGGGCCAGGCCACCCTCGGAGAGCAGTTGGCGGCGCAGCGCGCCCAGGCGGATGCGGACGCCAAGCGCCTGCAGCTGTCGGACCTGCGCTACCGCAACGGCGTGTCCAGCTACCTTGATCTGCTGGATGCGCAGCGCTCGCTGTTCACATCCGAGCAACTCGTGGTGCAGACGCGGCTCATCCAGCTGCAAAACCAGATCACCCTGTACAAGGTGCTGGGCGGCGGCTGGACGCCGCAGGACGAGCGCGCCTCGGGCTCCTGATCCCCGCGCCCCCGCAAAACGGCTTCGGGCACGCACTGGGGTGCGGCTTTATCCGCCAGACCGGGCCCCGCGCCCTGCAAGGAAAACCGTCCTTGCAGGGCGTTTTTGTTTTCAGGGCCGCTGCGATGCGCCGGCGTGGTGCCTCCCGCCCGCAAGGGCGATCCGCACAGCCGCCACCCCAGTGCCGACCGCCGGTTCTTGATGCAGCGCAAACGCCAGGAAAAGCCGGCCGTTTTCCCTAACGGCCGGCCCCGGGGAGCCTTCCTATAATCAGCGGCTGGTTTCATCAAGCCCCCGATACATAGAGGACGTCATGAGCGACACCCCCCACGAAGAAGCGCACACCGGCCCCATCAAGAATCCCAAGCAACTGCTGTTGACGGTCTTCTTTTCGTTTGTGGTCCCGATCTTCGCCATCATCGGGCTCGTGATGTACGTGACCTCGGGCACCAAGCCGGCCGATGGCGCCGCGAACCCCGAACGGGCGCTGGCGGAACGCATCCAGAAGGTGGGCATGGTGGAAGTGCGCGATGCCAACCGCCCCCTGCGCCCCGGCGAGGAAGTCTTCAAGGGCCAGTGCGCCGCCTGCCATGCCACGGGCGCAGCAGGCGCCCCCAAGCTGGGTGACGCCGCGGCCTGGGGCCCGCGCATCAAGACCGGGTTCGAGGCGCTGGTGCATTCCGCCCTCGCCGGCAAGGGCGCGATGGCCCCGCAAGGCGGCGGCGACTTCAATGACACCGAGATCGCGCGCGGCGTGGCCTACATGGCCAACGCGGCCGGCGCCAAGTTCGAAGAGCCTGCCGCCCCCGCAGCCGCAGGGGCCTCCGGTGCCGCCGCCGGGGCGTCCGACGCCGCTGCGGCCCCAACGGTGGCTGCAGCGCCCGCTTCCGCTGCACAGGCCACCGCGGCAGCGGCACCTGCTACGGCCGCAGCGCCTGCCGCCGCCCCCACCGCAACGGCCGCTGCCGGCGCTGGCGAAGCCCTGTACAAGCAGGCGTGCCAGGTCTGCCATGCCGCCGGCATCGCCGGTGCGCCCAAGTTCGGCGACAAGGCCGCCTGGGCCGAACGCCTGAAGGACGGCATCGACGGCATGACCCGCATCGCCATCGCCGGCAAGGGTGCCATGCCGCCCCGCGGCGGCACGCAGGCGTCGGACGCGGACATCCACGCGGCGGTCGAGTTCATGGCCAACGCGGCCAAGTAAGACGAGACACCCGCCCCCAGCAAAAAGCCGGTCATCGACCGGCTTTTTTTCGTTTTGGACAGGTGACAAGGCCCTCGCCGCCGGGATACCGCCCCGGGCCGGGGCCCGGCAACGGCTCAGACCCGGAACACCGAGGGCTGCAGCACGTAGCCATAGCGCACCGGCAGATCGGCCGCCTGCACTGGCTGCGGGTCCCACTGCCCGGCCTCGACCGCCTGCGAGGCGGTTTCCATGTCCAGCGTGTGCGCCAGCCCCAGCACGGTGCCGTCGAACAGGTACAGGCGACCGGCCTCGTCCAGCAGGCATTCGCGGGCGGTGGAGGCGCGGCCGGTGTGGGCGACCAGGGTGAAATCCGACTCGATGCGCCAGACCACCGGGGTGATCTCCAGCTCCACGTACACGCGCTGCGGGCCATTCTGGAAGAACCAGCGCCCCTGGGCGTCGGCCTCGTAGTTGCGCTGGATGAAGTCGATGAGCTTGCCGTGCGCCAGCAGCGAGCCTTTGGCCTGCGGGAACGGCCCCTGGGCCTGGGTGGCGTCGTCGCGCATGTACCAGCGGCCCCGCGCGTCGAGCCCCAGCCAGCCGTAGCAGTCGGGAACGTTGGGCCACTTGGCGATGGCCTGTTTGACGATGTCATCCATGGCGCGATGGTATCGAGGGGGTTTCGCCGGCCGCGTAGTCCGGTGCCCCGTGGGCCGCCAGCCAGCCGGCCACCTCGGCCGGCATGGCGCGCACGTGGCCCGGCAGGCGCCCCTGGGCGAAGCCGACGTGCCCGCCGTGCGCGGGCTGCCACAGCGTGACGTGGGGCCCGGCCTGCCCCGCGCGCGGCAGGCTGGACGCCGGCACGAAAGGATCGTTGCGCGCATTGACGGCCAGCGCCGGGATGCGGATGCGCCCCAGCAGCGGCTGGGCCGAGGCGCGGCGCCAGTAGTCGTCGGTGTCGCGAAAGCCGTGCAGCGGCGCGGTGAACACGTTGTCGAAGTCGTACAGGTCGCGCGCGGCCAGCAGGGCCTGCCGGTCGAACAGGCCCGGGTGCTGGCGCAGCTTGGCCAGCGCCTTGGGCACCATGGTGCGCAGGAACATGCGCGTGTACACCTGCCGGTTGAAGCCCCGGCCGATGGCCGCCCCGCCCGCGGCCAGGTCGAGCGGCGAGCACACGGCCGCCACCGCATCGGCGCTGCGCGAGGCGCTGGCGCCGGCCTCGGCAGCCCAGCGCAGCAGCGCATTGCCGCCCAGCGACACGCCAACCGCCAGCAGCGGCGCGCGCGGGCCGGGCGTGCCATCGGCCCCGAGGGCGCCGTCGGCCTGCCGCTGCGCCAGCCGTGCCAGGATCCAGGCGATCTCCTCGTGGTCGCCCGAGTGGTAGGCGCGCGGGGCCAGGTTGAGCTCGCCGCTGCAGCCCCGGAAATGCGGCACGGCGTAGGCCCAGCCGCGCTCGCGCGCCACATCGGCGAAGGCCTCGGCATAGTGGCTGCGCGACGAGCCCTCCAACCCGTGGAACAGCACCAGCAGCGGCTGGCCGGGATCGGCCTGCGTCCCGGCCCCTGCGGCCGGCTCCAGGAAGTCCACGTCCACGAAATCGCCGTCCGGCGCCGTCCAGCGCTCGCGCCGATAGGCCGGTGGCGCGGCCAGCACCCGGCGCGAGGCCAGCGCCGGCCAGATGGTCTGCAGGTGGCCGCCGGGCAGCCAGCGAGGCGCTACATATTTCATAGCAAAATGCCCTAGTACTTGTTGTGCTGGAGGGCTAAAAGGCTTGAAGCCCGTGGGCCGACAACATGGCGGACAGCGCCTCAATGCAGCACCGGCGGCGGGTGGCCCGGCGCCTGGGCTTCGTGCACGGTGCCCGGGCTGGCGTGGTGGGCCACCAGGCGCCAGCCCTGCGGGGTCTTGTGGTAGACGTTGGTGGACTGCACGATGGCCTCGCGCACCCCGCCGTCCAGCACCACCTCGACGTGCTCGACCACGCTGTGCACCGCGCTGGCCATGGCCTGCACCCGGTGCACCTGGGCCGGCCGGGCGCGCAGGGTGCCGTGCTCGAACATGGCGCTGAAGGCGGCGCGGATGGCCGCAGCGCCCAGCAGGCGCGGGCCGCCGGGGTTGACGCAGACGATGTCGTCCTCCTCGGCCCAGCACGCCATCAGGCGTTCCAGGTTGCCCGTCTGCAGGGCTTCGTAGAAGGCGGCTTCGGTCTCGTCGGCGGAGCCGCCCAGGGTGGCGGCACGGTAGGGGGATCGGGTCATGGCGCTTCGGTGGGCTGTCATGCGGTGGCGCTATTGTCGGGGCTGGCGGTCGGCCCGGCGGACTACGCGGTGCCCGATCGGGCTGGGGCAGAATGCGCGGGCGCTGCCAGCCTTTCGGCACTGTCGCCTGCACCCGGCCCAGCGCACGTGCCATGAAACGTCTTCTTGCCACCCTGGCCGCCGTCCTGGCCCTTTCGGGCTGCGGCTACAACGACTTCCAGCGCCTGGACGAGCAGTCCAAGGCCGCCTGGAGCGAGGTGCTCAACCAGTACCAGCGCCGCGCCGACCTGGTGCCCAACATCGTCGCCACCGTCAAGGGCGAGGCCGCCTTCGAGCAGGACACGCTGACCAAGGTGGTCGAGGCCCGCGCCAAGGCCACGTCCATCCAGGTGACGCCCGAGACGCTGAACAACCCCGAGGCGTTCAACAAATTCCAGGCCGCGCAGGGCGAGCTGTCCGGCGCCCTCTCGCGCCTGATGGTGGTGGCCGAGCGATACCCGCAGCTGCAGGCCAACCAGGCGTTCCGCGACCTGCGCGTGACGCTGGAGGGCACCGAAAACCGCATCACCGTGGCGCGCAACCGCTACATCCAGACGGTGCAGGAATACAACGTGCTCGCGCGCAGCTTCCCCACCAACGTCACGGCCAAGGTGTTCAGCTACGACCCGAAGCCCAGCTTCACCGTGCAGAACGAGGCGCAGATCTCCACCCCGCCGGCGGTGGACTTCTCCAAGCCGGCGTCCAAGCCCTGACACCACCACCGGAGTGCCCGACATGGCCCTGGCGCACGTCCGCCTCGCGCTGACAGCTCTCTTTTTGATGGCCATCGGCTGTTTCGGCACGCCAGCGCAGGCGCAGCGCGCCGTGCCGGCACTGAGCGCGCGCGTGATCGACCAGACCGGCACGCTCAGCGCGGCCGACCGGCAGGCGCTGGACACGCGCCTGGCCGCCATCGAAAAATCCCACGGCTCGCAGGTCGTGGTGCTGATGGTGCCCACCACCGCGCCCGAGGAACTGGCCGCGTTCGCCAACCGGGTCGGCAACGCCTGGAAGGTCGGCCGCAAGGACGTGGGCGACGGCGTGCTGGTGCTGGTGGCCAAGGACGACCGCAAGATGCGCATCGAGGTGGCCAAGGCGCTGGAAGGGGCCATCCCCGACATCGCCGCCGCGCGCATCATCGACGGCGCCATGAAGCCGCGCTTTCGCGAGGGTGACTACGCAGGCGGCCTGTCCGCCGCGGTGAACCAGATCGGCGCGCGCATCGCCGGCGAATCGCTGCCCCTGCCCAGTGACACCAGCGAACGCGCGGCCCGGTCCGCGCCGGGCGTGGACTGGACCGACCTCGCCATCTTCCTGTTCTTCGGCGTGATGGTGGGCGGCCCGGTAGCGCGCGGCATTTTCGGCAACCGCCTGGGCGGGCTGCTGCTGGGCGGCGGCGTGGGCGGGCTGGCGTTTCTGTTCACCACCAGCGTGCTGCTGGCCGGCGGCGCCGGGCTGATCGCGCTGCTCTACACCTGGCTTTTCAGCGGCACCGGCCTGTCCCTGGGCGGGCGGCGCGGCGGCGGCTTCGGGCCGGCCGGGGGCGGTGGGATCGGCACGTCCACCGGAGGTTTCGGCGGCTGGAGCGGTGGCAGTGGCGGCGGCAGCAGCAGCGATGGCGGTGGCTTCAGTTCGGGCGGCGGCGGCGATTTTGGCGGCGGCGGCGCCTCGGGAGACTGGTGACCATGGCAAAGACTTCGCTGGCCCACGCGGCCCCCCCTTCGGCCCTGTCGCGCATCGCGCGGCTCGTGCGGCTCGTGCGGCACCGGTGGGTGGAAGGCCGCCTGCACCAGGCCCTGCCGCCCGACGTGCTGGAGCGCATCACGCGCCGCGTGGCCGCCAGCGAGCGCCGCCACACCGGGCAGATCCGCATCTGCGCCGAAGGCGGCCTGCCCACCAGCTACCTATGGCGCGGCGCCAGCGCCCGCGAGCGGGCCGTCACGCTGTTCGGCAAGCTGCGCGTGTGGGACACCGAGCACAACAACGGCGTGCTCATCTACCTGCTGGTGGCCGAGCAGGCCATCGAGATCGTGGCCGACCGGGGCCTGGCCCGCGCCGTGCCGCCCGAGACCTGGCGCACCCTGGTCGCTCACATGGGCGAGGCCTTTCGCGCCGAGCGTTACGAGGACGGTTTGACGCAGGCGCTGGCGGAGGTGTCCGCCCTGCTGGCCGAGCACTTCCCCACAGGAATGGGCGAAGAGGGGGCGGTGGCGAGCGGGCGCAACGAACTGCCCGATGCGCCGGTGCTGGCGGGCGATGCGCTGCTGAAAGAATAGCCCCGGCCCTTGGCGCGCAAGCGTGCCCTGCGAGGCTTGGCTCAAGGCTTCGCAAAACCGGGCATCCCTGCGCGCGGAACATGGAACGTTTTCGCTGACGCACAGACGATCGCCGGTACCGCCAGCGCATGAGCGCGGCAGGAAAGGCGCCCCAAATGGACCCCCTTCGGCCTCCGAGCCGCACCCGACTGCGCGAGCACCGCCCAGAGATGGCCAGCCACATCGGTACGCCTCGGCGGAGCCAAGCTTCGTCAAAGCCGCAATTGCCTGCTTCCGGGCTGGCGGCACCGGACATTCATGGCGCGCTTTACCGTCTGCCGTTCGGCCTCGGGCACCGGTCCATCGTCTGCCCGCTCAACCCGCAGCGCGGCAGCCACCCATTCACAGCCCCCAACTGGAAAATCACCCATGTCAGGCATTGAACGCATTGGTACCGTGAGGCCGCGTGAGCAAAGTGTTGGGTCACCGTCCGTCGCAGACCGCCAGGTCCGCGCACGCAGAACCAGTCCAGCGCACCCTGCCGGCCCTTTGGCTGCGCGCAATCCATTGTCGGGAAACGCCGCCGAAGCCGCTGCCTACCTTCGAGCGCCGCGTGCCCACTTGCCTCTGCCAGACCTGAACACCGCACTGCCCCAACCGCCGAACCTGCCGGATCTGAACGCCGCACTGCCCCAACCGCCGAACCTGCCGGATCTGAACGCCGCGCTGCCCCAACCGCCGGACCTGCCGGACCTGAACGCCGCGCTGCCCCAACCGCCGGACCTGCCGGACCTGAACGCCGCACTGCCCGCATCGTCAGAGGAGTACGCTGCACAGCCTCATCCACTCGATTTGAACAACACGCCACCGCCATCACCAGACGCGTGGTCAGAGACCTCGGACTCGGAAGAAGAAAGCTGGCAAAGCGAGAACGAAGCGGCGCCGGACCCGCTCACGCTTCCGTTTGCGAACCATGCCGCATTGGGGGTTCACGGAACGCCCCATTCGTCCCAGGTCTTTGCGTTGCTGGACCAGTTGAATGCCCAGCCGGAGTTGGCGCCCCAGGTGCTGCGCGTATCAGCCGACCTGCTCGTGGAACTCGGCGCCCTGCCGGAACTGCGCGACGGGTTGGAAGCGCGGGCCCGGGACAGCACCTTGCACCCCGTCACGACCGAGGCCATCCGGCAGTTGATGGGCATCCTGATGGACTTTGAAAACGAAGATGTCGAGTCGGAGGACGAAGGGGAGGAGAACGAGCAAGACGAACTCGCCCGGGACCTGAAGCGCCAAACGAGGCCTCTCGGCTGGGAAGCCGCCCAATGGCTGGGCCCGGACCATCCCGAAGCCGCTGCATTGAGCGCTTTCGATGACGAGCCACAGGCGCCCGCTTTTGCCCGCCTGCTCGCCCGACTGCGCGATGCCGGCCGCGAGGGCCCGGAGGGCGGCTCCTCGACGGTAGCAGCGCAACGGGGCGAGCAGGTCGCGGCCGTCATCCATGCGATAGCAGGCGATCCCGATCTGCGCGCGCAGGTCTATCTGATAGCGCAAACGGCTTTGGGCAGTTGCCAGGACAACGTGCTCGAAGGTTTTTCCAAAGCGCTGTTGGCGGTGCGCAACCACCAGATGGTGGCGGACATCCGCAGCGGCCGGGTGGACGCCACGCAGTTCCAGCGCTGGGCAAGGCAGCAGTTCCGGTTGGCTTTGCTGGAAAGCGAGGTCACCCGGTTCATTCATCAGGAACTGCAGCGCCCGGACCTTGGCCCCTGGCCCAAGCGACAACTCACGCGGGAGCCGCTGGAAACGCTGATGCACGCCAAGCAGGCGCTGCGGGACCGACTGGATCTGCCGGAGGGCACCGTCACCGGCGTACAGGCCTTGCAATTGAGCGTGCTTCGCCAAAACAACGTGGCCGATCTGGCCCGCGCCGTGGAGCAACAGGCGAGCGATCCTACCGCTTATGGCGAATTTCGCTTTAACCACCCGACATGGCGTGAAGGAATGAAAGCGCTGCACCCGCGCGAATTCGGCCAGCTCACCACGGCACGCGACGACGATCCGTTCTTCGATGAAGACCTGCCGCAGGGCCTGGAAGCGGAGGTCGAGTACGCCATCCGCAGCCGGGCGGTCGAGGCGAAATGGCTGCACGAGGAAAATCTGCTGCTGAGGCATTTGGGGGAAATCGGGGCGCCTGACCCGTCCATGAAACCCGAACCGGACATGGCGTAAGCCGCATTGGGCCGGTGTTGCGCCGGCTTCGCAAAACGATGCACCCGTGCGCACGGGGCAGGACGCCACCGCGTTCCCGCACGAACATCGCCGGTACCGCCCCGCTCGAATGCGGCGGGAAAGGCGACCATGGACCCCCTACGACATTCCGGCCGCATCCGGCCACGAGAACACAGCCCCGAGGCCAGCGGCGCAGCGCCCACCCGGCCCGTTCGCGCCCGAACGACCGGTCCAGCCGCAGATGCAGCCCTGCCCCTGTCGCCACGCCGCACTTCTGCCAGCGCGCCCACGGCAGGACCCTCCTTGCCGCCACGCTCGGCCATGCCGCTGCGCCCGCCGCTGCCCGCCACCGCCGTGGCCAGCCCGCGCGGGGAGGTGCCGTCAGCCCCTGGATCGCCACAGTCCGATGATGGCGCGCTGGACCTCGAAACGCCCGAGCACTTGCAGCACGCTTTGGGGGAACTGGGCATCCATGGCCCGCTGGCCTCTTCGCAGCTCTTCGATCTGGTGGCGCTGGCCGTGCAGCGCCCTGATCTGGAAAACCATATCCAGCAAATGGCGGCGGCCCTTTCGACACGCCAGGGCGTTCGGGCCGAAATCAAAACGGGGCTGGAAGCGTTATGGCAACAGCACCGCCACAGCCACCCCGCCGCGGCGCGCGTGATCGAACTCGTCATGAACCCGGTGGGCACGTTCGTGACCACCGCCCCCTCACTGGAAGAGGGCGATGACGCATCGGACCTCGAAGTCGACCTCGATGCCTACCTCGAGACCCAGCGCGACGAAGAACTCGACGAGGGCGATGTCGAAGGCGACCTCGAACGCCTGAAAGCGCCACTGGGTCACCAGATCCGGACATGGATGGGCAGCGGCATGGCGCAGGCCGCCACCGCGGACCCCCATGCCTTCGACGACGAGCCCCAGGCACCTGCCTTCGCCCGGGTGCTGGAGCGCCTGCACGACGAGGCTTACCCGGGTTTTTCGCCTGCGGCACAACAGCAACTGGCCAGCCAGGTGCGCACGACCATCCTGGCGATCGCGCGCGATCCCGATCTGCGCAGCGAGGTGTACCTGATCTCGCAGACCGCCCTCGGCGATTGCAGGGACAACCTGCTCGATGGCTTTTCCAAGGTGATGCTGGCCGTGCGCAACCGGCAGATGGTGCTGGCCGTGCGAGCGGGCAAGATCAACGAAGCGCAGTTGAACGGCCTGATGGGCCAGCAGTTCCGGCTGTCGCTGCTGGAGACCGCCACGAACCGGTTGATACACCAGATGAAGCAGCGCACCGATTTACCGCCATGGAAAGCGAAATGGCTGCAGGCGGATCCGCTGGAAACCCTGGCGCACGCCAAGGCGGCGCTGAAAAGGCCCCTTCAACTGCCGCAGGATACGGCGCAGGACCTCACCAACCTCGACTTCAGCGCGCTGGACCCGAAAGACATCGCAGCCCTGCATTCCGAGGTTTTGGCGCAGGCGGCTGACCCGCAGGCCTACCCAGCGTTTCTGATGCACCACGAGACTTGGCGTGTGGGCATACAGGAGCTGCACCAGGCGACGTTCCAGCCGTTGGAGGACGCCCGGGACAACCATCCGTTCCTTCAATTGCCCTGGCCGGACGATCATGAAAGCCCCGCCGCTTTCGAATACTCGCGACAGGCCCGTGAGATCTACAGCGAGTGGGAGGCCTCGGTGAATACGCACCTTCAGGCCTTGGCGGCTCAGGCGGGCGGAGCGATGCCGCCGAACCATCCGAGACCGCCCGAGGCCGGGCCGTCGCGCAGAACCGGCCCCGGATAACCGCCAGGACTTTCACCCACGGGCCAGGTCACTCCGGCGTGGCCCCCATGCCCGGCACCGCCCACACCCGCCCGCCGCCGGCGGCAAAAAAGCGGCGCTCCGGGCCGGAGGTCATCGTCTGGCCGCCGGTGAACTCGCCGAACGCCGGCAGCACGGTGAGTTGCGGCTCCACCGCGAAGCACGGCAGGCGCAGGGCGTCGCGCCCCCGCCCCCGCAGCACCACGGCGGGATGGACGTGGCCGGCGAGCACGTGCAGCGTGCCGTGCGCCTGCGGGTAGTGGCAACACGCGAACGGCCCGATCGGCCAGGGCTCGTCCACGATGGCGAACCCCAGGCCGGCCGGCGGATCGCCGGCGTGGCTGTCATGGTTGCCGCGCACCAGCACCACCTGCAGCGCCGCATGCGCGACGCGCCATGCCGACAGGGCGGCCAGCACGGCCGGCGATTGCGCTTCGGCCGCATGCAGGAAGTCGCCCAGCACCACCAGCCGCTGCGCGCCTTGCCGGGCGATCGGGGCCGACAGCCGATCGAGGTTGTCGCGCGTGGTACCCGAGGGCACGGGCAGCCCGCGCGCGCGGAAGGTGTCGGACTTGCCCAGGTGCACGTCGGCCACGAACAGCGTGCGGCCGGCCGGCCACCATAGGGAGCGGTCGGGCAGCAGGTGGACTTCGGTGCCGGCCAGGTGGCAGATGGCGGCGCCCTCGGCCGCGGGGTGGGTGTCCGTTGCGCTCATGCCTTGATGGTTCTTCACAGCCGGGGCAAGGGCCGCGAGGGCTTGCGCTCGCGGCGCCGCTTCGCGCCGCCGCCCGGTGCGGATTCGTCGGAGGCGGTCAGCGAGAAGTCGAGCGTGCGGCGCACCTCGGCCGCCGCGGACTGCAGGGGGTCGTGCGGCGCCACCGGGGCCTCGTCGACGGCCGGCGGTTCGCTGGCCGCGGCCTTGGGGCGCCTCCGCGCGCGCAGCGGCGGGTCGGGCGGCACCACGTCCTGCATGCGGGGCGCGGCCTCGGCCGCCGGGCCGCGGTCGTCGGCGGCACTGTCCAGTTGCGCGAGCATGCGCGCGATGCGGTCGGCCAGATGCTCGTTGGTGAGCTTTTCGCGAAAGCGCTCCACCATGAGGGGAAAGGCAAACGGGCTCGGCCGCAGCAGCGCCCGCACCACCCGCTGCTGACCCTGCATGCGGCGCAACGCGGCCAGTAGCTGGGCCACGTCCAGCTCCTGGCTCAGCACCTCTTCGTCGGCCTGGCGCAGCAGCATGTTGGTGGTGTCGTATTTGCGAAAGACCTCGAAGACCAGTTGCGACGACGCCTGCAGCTGGCGGGCGCTGCGGCGCTCGCCGGGGTGGCTTTGGAAGATCAGCCCCGACACGCGCGCGATCTCGCGAAAGCGCCGCCGCGCCATCTCGGTGGCGTTCAGGCTGGCCAGCACTTCGTGCAGCAGGGCCTGGCGCTCGGGGTCGCCATGCGGCGCCTCGGGCAGGGGGTGGCCCGCGGCATCGTCGGCCTCGGCCCGGGTGGCATTGGCTGTGTTGCGGATGGCCAGGGCTTCGCTGGCGGGCACGTGCAGGTCGGAAGCGACCGCGCCGGGGGCCGGGTCCGTCGTGGGCGCGGCGAGGGCACCGGGCGCGGGGCGGGCCTGCGTGCTGAGCAGCTCGGGCAGCAGGGCCGCCCAGTCGCGCTCGGTGGCGCTGAGCAGCTCCAGGCCGTAGTCGTTGACCGCGATCGAGAAGGTGCCCGCCTCGCCCTGCGCCGCGCGCCAGGCGAACAGGCTGGCCAGGCCGGTGTGTGCATGCCGCCCGGCGAAAGGGTAGAGAAACAGGTGCCAGCCTTCGCGCGTGCGCAGGGTTTCGGCCAGCAGCGTGCCGGGCGTGGGCAGGGCCGACCAGCGCTGCTGCACCTCCAGCAGCGGGCGCACGCTTTTCAGTTCGGGCGAGCGGTAGTCGCCGTCCGCCGCCAGCGCGAGCTGGCGCACCACGAAGTCGGCCAGCACGGTGGACAGCGGCATGCGCGATCCCGCCCAGCGCGGCACGGTGGGCCGACCGCGCGCGGCGCGGCGCACGTAGGCGGTCATGTCCTCGATGCGGACCATCTCCAGCACCTGGCCCGCGAACACGAAGCAGTCGCCGGCCGACAGGCGCGACAGAAAGCTCTCTTCCATGGTGCCCAGGCGCGCGCCGTGCAGCACCTGCACCACCATGCTGGCATCGCTCACGATGGTGCCGATGTTGGCGCGGTGGCGCCGCGCCAGGCGCGCATCGGGCATGCGCCACACGCCGTCCTCGTCAGGCACCACGCGCTGGTAGTCCGGGTACACGGCCAGCGACGGCCCGCCCCGGTGCACGAAGTCCAGGCACCAATGCCACACGGCGCGCGGCAGGTCGGCATAGGCGGCCGTGCGGCGCACCTCGGCATAGAGCGCCTCGGGCTCGAAGCCGCCGCCCAGGGCGACGGTGACCAGGTGCTGCACCAGCACGTCCACGGGGCGGCGCGGGCTGGCGCGCATCTCCACTTGGCCCGCCTGCACCGCGGCGCGGGCGGCGGCGGCCTCGACCAGCTCCAGGCTGTGGGTGGGCACGAGCGTGATGCGCGACGGCCGCCCGGGCGCGTGGCCCGATCGCCCCGCGCGCTGCAGCAGCCGCGCGATGCCCTTGGCCGAGCCGATCTGCAGCACGCGCTCCACGGGCAAAAAGTCCACGCCCAGGTCCAGGCTGGAGGTGCACACCACCGCCCGCAGCCGCCCGGCCTTGAGCCCGGCCTCGACCCATTCGCGCACGCCGCGGTCCAGCGAGCCGTGGTGGATGGCCAGCTCGCCCGCCCAGTCGGGCCGTGCATCGAGAATGGCCTTGTACCAGACCTCGGCCTGCGAGCGCACGTTGACGAAGACCAGCGTGGTGCGCGTGCCGGCCAGCTCGCGCACCACGGCGGGCAGCATCGACAGGCCCAGGTGGCCGGCCCAGGAAAAGCGCTCGGGGTGGTCGGGCAGCAGCGTGTCCACCACCAGGCGCTTGTCCACCCGCCCCTGCACCAGCACGCCCTCTGTGGAGCCGCCGCCCTGCCGACCGGGCGGCTGGCCCAGCAGCGTGTGCATGGCTTCCTCCAGGTTGCCGAGCGTGGCCGACATGCCCCACACGCGCAGCGCCGGGTTCCAGCCCTGCAGCCGGGCGATGGCCAGCTGCACCTGCACCCCGCGCTTATTGCCCAGCAGCTCGTGCCATTCGTCGGCCACCACCAGTTGCACGGACGACAGCACCTCGCGCGCATCGCCCCGCGCCAGCAGCAGCGACAGGCTCTCGGGCGTGGTCACCAGCACCGTGGGCAGGCGCCGCGACTGCGCGCTGCGCTCGCCGCTGGCGGTATCGCCCGTGCGCGCGCCGGCCGTCCAGCGCGCCACGCCGCCATGCACCGGCGCCAGCGCATCGAGCGGCGCCTGCAGCGCCTTGAGCGTGTCGGCCGCCAGCGCCCGCATGGGCGTGAGCCACAGGACGGTGAGCGGCGCGGCGGTGCTCTGGCGTCCCCGCGAAGGGATTGCTACTTTTGTTATAGCGCCATGCCCTAGTACTCTTTGTGCCGGGGCCCGATTCGACTCAGATCCTTCCGGATCACCGACCAGCGCCTGAAGGGCCCCCAGCCACACCGCATAGGTCTTGCCCGCCCCGGTCGTCGCGTGCAGCAGCCCCGAGCGGCCCTCCGCCATGGCCTTCCACACCTGCTTCTGGAACGGGAACGGCTTCCAGTCCCGCTGCGCGAACCAGTCGGCCACCGCGCGCTGGACCGTGGACCGGGTCACTGCCAGCCCCCCTGCCGTGGCGACCGGCTCCGCAACGACGTTCGCGCCTCGCCGGCCCGTACCCAGCGGCGTGACAAAGGAAGCGCCATGGCTTGCGCCCCCCGCTCCGCTTGCGCTGCGCTGCGCAGCGGCTGGCGCACGAACGGCCGCACCGGACGGAACGACGACCACCCGCCCGGCCGCGCCGCCGCGGAGCGCGCAGGCACGGCCCCCGCTCGCCGCGCGCACCGCAGGCAGCCCGCCGAAAAGCGCAGGCAAGCCGGGTGCGCCGCCTTGGCCCGGAGCGTTTTCTTGGGGTGCGTCACCGCAGGGTGCGCCGGCCGCCGGCCCACCGCCCGGCCCAGGAACGCCGCGGGCTCACGGCCATCGTCAATGCGCGGCATGGACGGGCCTCCCGCGATCACGCATCCGACCTCGGCAACAGCGCCGCCAGGGTGTCCACCGAATCCGCTTCGTCCACGGGCTTGTCCTCGCGCCAGCGCAGCATGCGCGGAAAGCGCACGGCGATCCCGCTCTTGTGGCGGCTGCTGCGGGCGATGCCCTCGAACCCCAGTTCGAACACCAGCGTGGGCCGCACGCTGCGCACCGGGCCGAAGGTCTCGACGGTGGTCTTGCGGATGACCGCATCCACCCGCGCCATCTCCGCATCGGTCAGGCCGGAATAGGCCTTGGCGAACGGCACCAGCGCGCGGCCCTCCGTGCCCGGCGGGCCGTCCCACACCGCGAAGGTGTAGTCGCTGTAGAGGCTGGCGCGCCGGCCGTGGCCGCGCTGAGCATAGATCAGCACCGCATCGATGCTCAAGGGGTCGATCTTCCACTTCCACCACGTGCCCACGTCCTTGGTACGGCCCACACCGTACTCGGCATCGCGGGCCTTGAGCATCATGCCCTCCACACCCAGCGAACGGGCCTGCTCGCGCTGGACCGCCAGATCCTGCCAGCTGTCGCCCTGCAGCACCGGGCTGGCCACCAGCGCCGGGTGCGCCACGCGCGCCAGCAGCGCATCGAGCCGCGCCCGCCGTTCGTGCTGGGGCCGCTGGCGCAGGTCCTGGCCGCCCTCCTCCAGCAGGTCGTAGGCGAGCAGCACCACGGGCAGCTCGCGCAGCAGCTTCGGTGTGAGGGTCTTGCGGCCGATGCGCTTTTGCAAGTCGGCGAACGGGCGCACGTGGGCCGCGGCATCGCCCTCGGCAGCGCGCCAGACGACGATCTCGCCATCGAGCACCGTGCCGTCGGGCAGCGCTTCCCCGAGCGCCTGCAGCTCTGGGAAGCGGTCGCTCACCAGCTCCTCGCCGCGCGACCAGACCCAGGTGCCGGCGCCGTCGCTGGCGCCCTCGGCGCGGGTGCTGCGCCGCACGATCTGGGCGCGGATGCCGTCCCACTTCCACTCCACGATCCACTGCGCGGGCGGGCCGAGCACCGTGTCGAACTGCGACACCGGCAGTTGCAGCGGGTGCGCCAGGAAGAACGGATAGGGATGGCCCCGGGCTTCGCCCTGCGCCGCGTCATCGCCGCCTTCGCCCTCGGCCGCGACCAGGCGCAGGTAGTCGGCCTCGCCCGGACGCGCCCCGATGTGCGTATAGCCCATGAGCCGCTGCGCGACACGCTTGGCATCCACGCCGCTCACCGCCGCCAGCGCCTGCGTGACCTGCAGGCGCGACACGCCCACGCGGAACGCCCCCGTGATGAGCTTGAAATACACCAGCCGCTCTTCGGGCGCGAGACCCGCCCACTGGGCCCGCAGCGTGGTCTCCAGCGCCTCGGGCGGCATGCCGCGCAGGGGCAGCAGGTGGTGCTCCATCCACTCGGCCAGCCCCAGCGCCTGCACGGCGGTGGGCGCGGGCAGCAGCAGCGAGATGGTCTCGGCCAGATCGCCCACGGCCTCGTAGCTCTCGTCGAACAGCCATTCGGGCAACCGGGCCGCATCGCGCGCCAGGGTGCGCAGCAGCTTGGTCGGCACCAGCTGGCGTGGCTTGCCGCCGGCCAGGAAATACACCGCCCACGCCGCATCCGCCGGCGCCGCGGCGCGCAGGTAGGCCTGCAGCGCGGCCTGCTTGGCCAGGCTGGAGGTGCTGGCGTCGAGCGCGCGGTAGAGCGCGGCGAAGTCCTTCATGGCGCAGACGAAGGGGGTCGGCGGGGCGCAACGGAGGACAGGGAGGGGGACTCGGCCTCGGAAGGGGCCGCGCCCTCCCCAGCGGCCGGCTCCGTGAGGGCGCCTTGATCGGGATCGATGGCCGCAGCGGTGCGTTTCGATCGGCCCCTGGGGCGGGGCCTCGGAGCACCGGACACGCCGTCCAGCGCTGCGGCCTGGGCGGCTGCGGCCACATCGCCCGGGCCTTCGCCGGCCTGCGCAGCGGGGTCGCTGGCATCGGACGGTGACCGGGCAGACCGCGCACCGTCGATCACCGGGGACGCATCTCCACCGGGCTGGGCGATCGCGGGCGTAGCCGCCTGCGCGGCACGGGCCGCGTCCACCGCCTCATCGGCCTGCGCGGGCACCGGCACGGCCGATGCCGGAGCGGCCTCCTGGTCATCCTCATCGCCGTATTCCGTGTGGAACGACTGCGCATCCAGCCCCTGTTCGCACAGCCAGCGCACCAGCACCGCCACGCTGCCATGGGTCACGAAAACGCGTTCGGCCCCGGTGGCCCCGATCGCCCGCTGCAGGCCGGGCCAGTCCGCGTGGTCCGACATCACGAACCCCCGGTCCACGCCCCGGCGGCGGCGCGTGCCGCGCAGCTGCATCCAGCCGCTGGCGAACGCATCGGCATGGCGGGCGAAGCGGCGCATCCAGGGCGTGCCCTGGGCGGACGGCGGGGCCAGGACCAGCGCGGTCTTGAGCATTTGGGCATCCACCCCCGGATCGGTCACGCGAAAGGTGGGCGGCAGGTCCACGCCGGCCGCGCGGTACACCGCATTGAGCGGCTCCACGGCCCCATGCACCACGATCGGACCGATGCTGCGGTCCACGCCGTGCAGGATGCGCTGCGCCTTGCCGAAGGCATAGCACAGCAGCACCGAGGGCCGGCCCTGGGCGGCATTGGCGCGCCACCAAGCATCGATGTCGGCGAACAGCACCGGCTGCGTGGGCCAGCGGTAGATGGGCAGGCCGAAGGTGGATTCGGTGATGAAGGTGTCGCAGCGCACCGGCTCGAACGGGGTGCAGGTGCCGTCGGCCTCGGTCTTGTAGTCGCCCGATGCGACCCACACCCGCCCGCCGTGCTCCAGCCGCACCTGGGCGGATCCGAGCACATGGCCGGCGGGGTGCAGCGACAGGCGCACGCCGTGGTGTTCGATGGCCTCGCCATAGGCCAGCGTCTGCAAGGCGATGTCGGCGCCCAGCCGGGCCCGCAGGACGCCCTCGCTGTCGGTATGGGCGAGGTAATGGGCGTGGCCCACGCGCGCATGGTCCGAATGGCCGTGCGTGATGACCGCCCGCTCCACCGGCCGCCAGGGGTCGATGTAGAAATCGCCCGCGGTGCAGTACAAGCCTTCGGGGCGCGCGACGATCAGATCGACGTCACCGCGCGCCATGTCCGGTGTCTTTCGCGAAAGGGGAGAAGCGCCTACGGGCGACCTGTCTGACCCCGTCGCCCAATGCGCCGTGCGTAGAAGGAAGTGCTGTGTGCGCTTGCATGCCGAATGCTATCGCCCACCCCTCTTTCGCCCGGGTGCGGAACGCCGCATGCCCGTGTCAGCCGACGCCTACCGTGCTGGTGGTGCCCCGGCCGCCCGGCCCGAGCCCGCCTGCACCGCCCTTTTGGCTCATTCATCACGGCCATGAAAAAAGCCGCCCACGGGCGGCTCTGTCGCGGACGGCAGGCAGGCCGTTCGTTCGGTCAGCGCTTTTGGCGGAACTTGCGCAGCGCAGCGATCTGCGCGGCCATCACGGCCAGTTCCGATTGCGCCTTGGCCAGGTCGAGTTCGCTCTTGGCGTTCTTGACGGCTTCTTCGGCCGCGGCCTTGGCCTGGTTGGCCTTCTCGTCATCCAGGTCCTTGCCGCGCACCGCGGTATCGGACAGCACCGTCACGCGGTGGGGCTGCACTTCCAGAATGCCACCGGCCACGAAGACGAACTCTTCGCCGCCATCGGCCATCTCGATGCGCACCGAGCCGGGCTTGATGCGCGTGATCAGCGGGGTGTGGCGGGGGTAGATGCCCAGTTCACCGGCTTCGCCGGGCAGAGCGACGAACCGCGCTTCGCCGGAGAAGATGGACTCTTCGGCGCTGACGACATCGACGTGAATGGTGTTCATGGGGTTCCTTCCAAAAGTCGGGAAAGCTGGAAATCGGCAGTCTGCTCGGTCGGCGCTCCGCAGGTGCCTGGAAGCACCCGCATGGCACGCTCACCCGTGGCAGGCCGCCGACCGCGCCGCCTTACGCGACCTTCTTGGCCTTTTCGAAGGCTTCGTCGATCGTGCCGACCATGTAGAACGCCTGCTCGGGCAGGTGATCGCACTCGCCGGCCACGATCATCTTGAAACCACGGATGGTTTCGGACAGCGGTACGTACTTGCCTGGCGAGCCCGTGAACACTTCGGCCACGTGGAACGGCTGCGACAGGAAACGCTGAATCTTCCGGGCGCGGGCCACGGCCAGCTTGTCCTCGGGAGCCAGTTCGTCCATGCCCAGAATGGCGATGATGTCGCGCAGTTCCTTGTAGCGCTGCAGCGTGCCTTGCACACCGCGGGCCACCGCATAGTGCTCTTCGCCCACGACTTGCGGGTCGAGCTGGCGGCTGGTGGAGTCCAGCGGGTCCACGGCAGGGTAGATCCCCAGGGAAGCGATGTCACGCGACAGCACCACGGTGGAGTCCAAGTGGGCGAACGTCGTGGCGGGCGATGGGTCGGTCAAGTCATCCGCTGGCACGTACACGGCCTGGATGGAGGTGATCGAGCCCACCTTGGTGGACGTGATGCGCTCTTGCAGGCGGCCCATTTCTTCTGCCAGCGTGGGCTGGTAGCCCACGGCGGAAGGCATGCGGCCCAGCAGTGCGGACACTTCGGTACCGGCCAGCGTGTAGCGGTAGATGTTGTCCACGAAGAACAGCACGTCGCGGCCTTCGTCGCGGAACGACTCGGCGATCGTCAGACCGGTCAGCGCAACGCGCAGGCGGTTGCCTGGGGGCTCGTTCATCTGGCCGTAGACCATGGCCACCTTGGACTCTTCGAGCTTCTCGAGATTCACCACGCCGGAATCGGCCATCTCGTGATAGAAGTCGTTCCCTTCACGGGTCCGCTCGCCCACCCCTGCGAACACCGACAGACCGCTGTGGGCCTTGGCGATGTTGTTGATGAGTTCCATCATGTTCACGGTCTTGCCCACGCCGGCGCCGCCGAACAGACCCACCTTGCCGCCCTTGGCGAACGGGCACACCAGGTCGATCACCTTGATGCCGGTTTCCAGCAGTTCCTGCGAAGGCGACAGTTCGTCGTACGCAGGGGCCTTGCGGTGGATGGACGCCGTGAGGTCCTGGCTGACCGGACCGCGCTCGTCGATGGGCGCGCCCAGCACGTCCATGATGCGGCCCAGGGTCGCCTTGCCCACGGGCACGGTGATGGGGTTACCGGTGTTGGTCACCACGATGCCGCGGCGCAGGCCGTCGGACGAGCCCAGGGCGATGGTGCGCACAATGCCGTCGCCCAGCTGCTGCTGCACTTCCAGCGTCAGGGTGGAACCGTCGAGCTTCAGGGCGTCGTAAATCTTGGGCATCTGGTCGCGCGGGAACTCCACGTCCACCACGGCGCCGATACATTGAACAATCTTGCCTTGCACTTGAGCCATTTTTTGCTCCAAATAAATGTGGGTTGAGCTGTCTGTTTACACAGCAGCAGCACCGGACACGATTTCCGAAAGCTCTTTCGTGATCGCTGCCTGGCGCGTTTTGTTGTAGACCAGCTTCAACTCGCCGATGACGCTGCCTGCGTTGTCGGTGGCAGCCTTCATGGCCACCATGCGCGCGGACTGCTCGGAGGCCATGTTTTCTGCCACGGCCTGGTAGATCAGGGATTCGACATAGCGCAGCAGCAGCTCGTCGATGACGCTCTGCGCATCGGGCTCATAGATGTAGTCCCAGCCGTGCTCCGTCTTCTCCGCTTCCATCTGCGAGGAAGACAGGGGGAGCAGACGCTCCACCACAGACTCCTGCCGCATGGTGTTGATGAACTTGGTGTACCCCAGGTACACCGCGTTGATCTTGCCTTCGGCATAAGCGTCGAGCAGCACCTTCACGGGGCCGATCAGCTTGTCCAGATGCGGGGTGTCGCCCAGACCGGTGACATGCGAAACCACCTTGGCACCGACGCGGTTCAGGAAACCCAGGCCCTTGTTGCCAATGGCCACGGCCTCGGTGGACACGCCAGCAGACTGCAACTCGCGCAGCTTGGTGGTCACGGCACGCAACATGTTGGTGTTCATGCCGCCACACAGGCCCTTGTCGGTCGTCACCACGATGACACCGGCCACCTTGGCATCGTTTTCCTTCATGAAAGGATGAACGTACTCCGGATTGGCCTTGCCGAGGTTGGCGGCGATGTTGCGGATCTTCTCGCTGTAAGGACGGGCCGAGCGCATCCGCTCTTGCGCCTTGCGCATCTTGGACGCGGCCACCATTTCCATGGCCTTGGTGATCTTCTTGGTGTTTTCCACCGATTTGATCTTGCCGCGTATTTCCTTGCCTGCTGCCATGATGATTCCTCGTTCGGTTTAGGCGAACGACTTCTTGAACGCGCCGATGGCGGCGGTCAATTCGGCTTCAGCGTCCTTGTCCATGGCCTTCGCCTGTTCCAGCTTGGCCAGCAGAGGGCCGTGGCTGGACTTCAGGAACTGGTGCAGGCCGTGTTCGAACTCGAGCACCTTCTTGACTTCGATGTCGTCCATGAAGCCCTTGTTCACTGCGAACAGCGTCGCACCCATCAACGAGATGGGCAGCGGGCTGTACTGGGCTTGCTTGAGCAGTTCGGTCACGCGGGCACCGCGATCCAGCTGCTTGCGGGTGGCTTCGTCCAGGTCGGAAGCGAACTGCGCGAACGCAGCCAGTTCCCGGTACTGGGCCAGGTCGGTACGGATACCGCCGGACAGGCTCTTGATGATCTTGGTCTGGGCCGCACCACCGACGCGCGACACCGAGATACCGGCATTGATGGCGGGGCGGATACCGGCGTTGAACAGGCTGGTTTCCAGGAAGATCTGGCCGTCCGTGATCGAGATCACGTTGGTCGGAACGAAGGCGGACACGTCGCCGGCTTGCGTTTCGATGATCGGCAGCGCGGTCAGCGAACCGGTCTTGCCCTTGACTTCACCCTTGGTGAAGGCTTCGACGTAGTCGGCGTTCACGCGGGCGGCACGCTCCAGCAGGCGGCTGTGGAGATAGAACACGTCGCCTGGGTAGGCTTCGCGGCCTGGCGGGCGGCGCAGCAGCAGCGAAACCTGGCGGTAGGCCACGGCTTGCTTGGACAGGTCGTCATAGACGATCAGCGCGTCTTCGCCGCGGTCGCGGAAGTACTCGCCCATCGTGCAGCCGGAGTAGGCCGACACGTATTGCATGGCGGCGGACTCGGAAGCCGAAGCGGCCACCACGATCGTGTATTCCATCGCGCCGGCTTGCTCCAGCGAGCGCACGACGTTCTTGATCGACGATGCCTTCTGGCCGATGGCGACGTAGATACACGTCACGCCCTGGCCCTTCTGGGCAATGATGGCGTCGATGGCGACGGCCGTCTTGCCGGTCTGGCGGTCACCGATGATCAGCTCGCGCTGGCCACGGCCCACGGGCACCATGGAGTCGATGGACTTCAGGCCGGTCTGCAGGGGCTGGTCCACCGATTTACGGGCGATCACGCCCGGAGCGACCTTTTCGATCACGTCGGTGAGCTTGGCGTTGATGGGACCCTTGCCGTCGATCGGCTGGCCCAGCGCGTTCACCACGCGGCCAACGAGTTCGGGGCCCACGGGCACTTCCAGAATGCGGCCCGTGCACTTGACGGTGTCGCCTTCGGAGATGTGCTCGTACTCGCCCAGAATCACGGCGCCGACGGAGTCGCGCTCGAGGTTCAGTGCCAGGCCGTAGGAAGGCGCACCGTCCTTGTTGGCCGGGAACTCCAGCATTTCGCCCTGCATCACGTCGGACAGGCCGTGCACGCGCACGATACCGTCGGACACGGATACCACGGTGCCCTGATTGCGGATATCGCTGCTGGCTGCCAGACCTTCGATGCGGCTCTTGATCAGTTCAGAAATTTCTGCGGGATTGAGTTGCATGACTCTTTCCTTCTTTCTTTGGTTAGCCGAGACCTCAAGCCGCTTACGCAGTGAGGGCCGCTTTCATTTGTTCCAGACGGGCTTTGACGGAGGTGTCGAGCACCTCGTCTCCCACGACTACGCGAACGCCGCCGATCAGGGATTCGTCCACCTGTACCGAGACATTCAGCTTGCGGCCGAAGCGCTTTTCGAGCACCGCGTCCAGGCCGGCCAACGCGGCGGCATCCAGCGCAAAAGCGCTGAACACCACGGCATCGGAAGAGCCGTTGCGCCGATTCACCAGCGCGCGGAACTGGGCCGCCACCTCGGGAAGCGCATCCACACGGCCGTTCTCGATGATGACGCGCAGGAAGTTGCGGGCTGCCTCGGGCAGCGCGCCACGAACCACGCCCGTGATGACGTCGAACACCTGTTCGGAGGTCACCTTGGGGTTGTCCGCCAGCTGGCGCAGTTGGGGATTGGCGGCAATCGCCGCCACTTCTTCCACCCAGGCCACGGTGCCGTTCAGGTCGGCACCCGGCTGGGACGTGCTGGCCTTGAACAGGGCTTCCGCGTAAGGGCGGGCAATGGTGGCGAGTTCTGCCATGTGCGCGCTCCTTACAGCTCGGTCTTCAGGCGGTTCAGCAGGTCGGCGTGGACGCCAGCATTGACTTCCTTGCGGAGAATCTGCTCGGCGCCCTTGACGGCCAGCGCAGCGACCTGCTCGCGCAGGGCTTCACGGGCCTGGATCGACTGCTGCTCGGCATCGGCACGGGCAGCAGCGACGATCTTGTTGCCTTCCTCGGTCGCACGGGCCTTGGCCTCGTCGATGATGGCCTGAGCGCGGCGCTCGGCGTCCGCAATACGCGATGCCGTTTCGTTGCGCGTCTGGGCCAGTTCCTTCTCGACGCGCTGGTTCACAGCGGTCAATTCGGATTTGGCACGGTCGGCGGCAGCGAGGCCATCGGCGATTTTCTGGGCTCGCTCGTCCAGTGCCTTCGCGATCGGGGGCCACACGAACTTCATCGTGAACAGCACCAGGATCAGAAAGACGATGGCCTGAACGAACAGGGTCGCGTTGATACTCACGGCAACACCTTTCTAGTTGGGCGTTGAACGGAGCTTAGGCCAGGACGAAGGGGTTGGCGAAAGCGAACAGCAGAGCGATGGCCACGCCGATCAGGAAGGCGGCGTCGATCAGACCGGCCAAGATGAACATCTTGGTTTGCAGTTCGTTGATCAGCTCAGGCTGGCGAGCGGACGCTTCGAGGTACTTGCCACCCATCAGTGCGATGCCGATCGAAGCGCCGATAGCGCCGAGACCCACGATCAGACCACAAGCCAGAGCGACGAGACCGAGAACGTTTTCCATGATGACTCCTAGGATGAAAAGAAAGGAAGGTTGAAAAAGAAAGGGAAAGGATCAGTGAGCTTCATGTGCCTGGCCGAGATAGATCAGCGCAAGCATCATGAAAATGAAGGCCTGCAGGGTGATCACCAGGATGTGGAAGATCGCCCAGATCGAGCCTGCAATGATGTGCCCCAGAGGGAGCAACACACCGGAAAGCGACATGGCAGCAGCACCGCCCATCAGGGCAATCAGCATGAACACCAACTCACCAGCGTACATGTTGCCGAACAGCCGCATGCCATGCGACACGGTCTTGGCAATGTATTCAATGATCTGCATGAGCAGATTGACCACGCCCAGGATCAGGGCGAAGACGGGATTCTTGCTGGTGCCGAACGGTGCGGTGACCAGTTCATGCGCCCAGCCGCCGAGGCCCTTGATCTTCACGCTGTAGTACAGGCAAAGCACCAGCACGGCGAACGACAGACCGAGGGTGGTGGACAGATCGGCAGTGGGCACCACGCGCAGGTAGGCATGGTGCGGATCATGGCCGGCGGCACCGTAGATCTGGGCCCAGATGGCGGGCAGCAGATCGACCGGCAGCATGTCCATGGCATTCATCAGGAAGATCCAGACGAACACGGTCAGCGCCAGGGGAGCGATGAACTTGCGGCTTTCGGCGTTGTGGATGTTGGCCTTGGCCTGGTTGTCCACCATCTCGACCAGGATCTCCACCGCAGCCTGGAAACGGCCCGGCACGCCGGAGGTGGCTGTGCGTGCGGCACGCCAGAAGACAAAAAGTGCGATGAAACCGAGAACCAAACCCACGATCACGGAATCGAAGTTCACCACGGAGAAATCGACAATGGACTTCTGCTTGATGTTCTGGAGATGCTGCAAGTGGTGAACGATGTATTCACTGGCAGTCGGTGCATGCGCTTCTGCGGCCATCGGACAACTCTTCTATCAATATCAATCGGTTTTTCGGACACCGGGCCGCACCATGAGGGCGATCCAGTACGTTTTCATCGTCACTACCATGCCGGCCAGCAATGCCAGCCAACTCAGCCCCGGAACCAGCCGGGGCGCCGCCGCCAGCATGGCAACGGTCATTGCAATCTTGACCAACTCCCAACCGAACAGGCCAGCCATCGCACCTCCCGCGGAAGTTTGATGCCGGGCCATGCCCCGCGCGAACAAGGCCGCAGGAATCACCACCGCCAGTGCGCCATATCCCGCGGACCAAGCCACAGAGGGCCTGCCGGAAACCAGCCATGCCACCAGGGCAGCCAGTGCTCCGACGAATGCCTGCCCCCAGACGATTCGCCACACGGAGATCCGCGGATGCCGGAGGCGCCACTGCGCAGCCTCTTCGGCTGACAGGGGCTTGAAGTCGGAATCTTCAGCCTCAGTTTCGTGGTCGGGAGCGTTTGTTTTCATTGAGGAATGACGCCCACTTTACAGACCGAAACTTTCACAAAGCCCCTGATTATAAGTAAAAACCACTTTCATCCGGCAATGACCTCTCAGGCCGGTATGAAAGTGTGCGCACGCGCGCTCCGTTGTGGTGACCGGCCAACGTGAACCGCCCTATCGCGGTGCAGACTTCGACCGAAAGATTGCCGCCCCGAACCCGTTCAAAATGGCACAAAGCCCGCCGTTTATAGACCATCGCCATGACACAGCCCCCTTCCACGCTCCCATCAGACGCCCCGTCCGCGACCGATCCCCGCAAGGATTCGCTCATCGAGTACCCCTCGTCGTTCCCCATCAAGGTCATGGGGCAGAAAGTGGATGGATTCGTCCACGCGGTGACGGAGCTGGCGCACCGCTTCGACCCGACCTTCGACGCGTCGACCATCGAACTGCGCGACAGCCGCGCCGGCAACTACCTGGGCGTCACCATCACGATCACAGCCACCAGCCGCGAACAACTTGACGACCTGTACCGGGCTCTGTCCTCGCACCCGATGGTCAAGGTGGTGCTCTAAGTCCCATGGAGATTCGCCACCTGGGCCTCGTGGACTATCGGGAGACGCTGCAGGGCATGCAGGCGTTCACGCAGGAGCGCACGACCCAGACTCCCGATGCGCTGTGGATCTGCCAGCACCCGCCGCTCTACACGCAGGGGCTGGCCGGCAAGGCCGACCATGTGCTGGTCCCTGGCGACATTCCCATCGTCGCCACCAACCGGGGCGGGCAGGTGACTTTCCATGGCCCGGGGCAGGTCGTGGCCTATCCGTTGCTGGATTTGCAGCGCGCAGGTTATTTCGTCAAGGAATACGTCTACCGCATCGAAGAATCGGTGATCCGGACGCTGGCCCATTTCGGCGTCACCGGGCACCGCGTGGGCGGGGCCCCGGGCATCTACGTGCGCCTGGACAACCCGGCAGGCCATGCCCAGCTGCCGCAGCGGCCACGCAAGGCCGAGGGTCTGCCAGCCACGCAAGCCCATGACGCCCCTGACTTCACCGGGCTGGGCAAGATCGCCGCACTGGGCATCAAGGTGTCGCGCCACTGCACCTACCACGGCGTGGCACTCAACGTGGACATGGACCTGGAACCCTTCTCGCGCATCAACCCTTGTGGCTACGCAGGGTTGCAAACGGTGGACCTTTCTACAATCGGGGTCCACACCACCTGGGAAGAAGCCGCCGAAGTGCTGAGCCAGCAGCTCGCCATTCGCCTGGCCCCCTGACCACTACCCTGCCATGAGCACTCCTGAAGTCGTGCGCGAAGCGCAAACCACCGCTGCCTACAACCCGCTGGCCAAGCAGAAGGCAGCCGCCAAGCTGTCGCGCATTCCGATCAAGGTCGAGCAAGGCGAAGTGCTCAAGAAGCCCGAGTGGATCCGGGTGAAGGCGGGCAGTCCCACCACGCGCTTCTACGAGATCAAGGACATCCTGCGCGAGAACAAGCTGCACACGGTGTGCGAGGAAGCCAGTTGCCCCAACATCGGCGAATGCTTCGGCAAGGGAACGGCCACGTTCATGATCATGGGCGACAAGTGCACGCGCCGCTGCCCGTTCTGCGACGTGGGGCATGGCCGGCCCGACCCACTGGACAAGGACGAGCCACTGAATCTGGCCAAGACCATCGCTCAGTTGCGGCTGAAGTACGTGGTGATCACCAGCGTGGACCGCGATGATCTGCGCGATGGCGGCAGCGGGCACTTCGTGGAGTGCATCCAGCACATCCGCACTCTCTCCCCCTCCACCCAGATCGAGATCCTCGTGCCGGACTTCCGCGGACGGGATGACCGCGCGCTGGAGATCCTCAAGGCCGCGCCGCCCGACGTGACGAACCACAATCTGGAGACGGCACCACGCCTGTACAAGGAAGCCCGGCCCGGCAGCGACTACCAGTTCAGCCTGAACCTGCTCAAGAAATTCAAGGCATTGCATCCTGGCGTGCCGACCAAGAGCGGCATCATGGTGGGCCTGGGCGAGACGGACGAGGAGATCCTCCAGGTCATGTCCGACATGCGCGCGCATGACATCGACATGCTGACCATCGGCCAGTACCTCTCGCCCTCCAACAGCCATTTGCCGGTGCGCCGATACGTGCACCCGGACACCTTCAAGATGTTCGAGGAAAAAGCCTACGAAATGGGCTTCAGCCACGCGGCGGTGGGTGCGATGGTTCGCTCCAGCTACCATGCAGACCAGCAGGCGCACGCGGCCGGCGTGTAACACCCGGATCGGAGCAACGGAAGGCCTCCGGTTGAAGCCCGCAACTCAGGACGTCGCGGGCGGTTCTGCGGGCGATGCACTGACGGTGAAGCCGATGCGCGTGACCTGCGCCGTGCTGCTGGCAAAGGTTTTTCCGCCATGCATTCGCGCGATGGCGTCCACGATGGCCAAGCCGAGGCCGTGGTGCTGGTCCGAACCATCGCGGGCCGATGTCGCCCGGTAAAAGCGCTCGAACAGCCTGTCGAGCGCCTCCGGTGCGATGCGGGGGCCCTCATTTTCAACGGTGATCTCCGCGCCGTCGCCCCACGGGCGGATGGCCACGACGATGGTGGAGTCCTTCGCTGCATAGCGGATGGCATTGCCCAACAGGTTGGACAAGGCCCGGCGCACCAGCGGCACGTCCACCGCTGCGGTGGCATCCCCCACGACCGTGCCCCGTAATCCAGCCTCCTCCATCAAGGCTTCATGGAACTCCAGCACGGCGCAGGCCTGCTCTGCAAGGCGGGCCGGCTGCCGTGAGCGCAAGAACTCTCCGCGATCGGCCCGCGACAGAAATAACATGTCGGCCACGATGCCTGAGAGCCGCCGGATCTCTTCCAGGTTCGACACCAGCAGCAACTGCATGTCCTGGGCGGAGCGAGGGCGGGCCAGCTCGACCTCCGCCGAGGCAATGAGGTTCGCCAGGGGCGTGCGCAACTCGTGGGCCACATCGGCATTGAAGGCCTTGGACTGCGAATAAGCCTGTTCGACCCGGGCCATGAGCGCATTGAATTGCACGATCCAGGGACGAAGCTCCTGGGCGAATTCAAGAGGATCGATGGGTGCACTGGCAGCGTCCGGCGTGATGCGGGCGGTTCGCTCCGCCAACTTGCGCAGCGGCCGAAGGCCATGGCGCACGAGCAGCGCCCCCGTCAGCGAGACCAGCAGCGTGCCCAGCACCACGGCCAAGGCCAACGTCCCGCCCAGCCGGCGCAGAAGGCGCGCGTCCTGCGTCGTATCGATGCCGATGCGCACGTTGAAGGGGGGGCCGCTGTCCTGCGGCGCCACCCGGTGATCGGCCCAGACCCATTCGCCCGAAGTGGCCGGGGTGGAGCGGAACACCTGCGCGCCATCGCGGCCGATGGACACGCTCACGTTGCCATGGGAGGAAAAGTAATCTTCCAGCTTGTGCTGCAAGAACAGCGCCCCGCCCCCTTGGCTGCGCTCGTTCAGCAGATGGGATGCCAGTCGTGCCTGCTGATCCAGCTCCTCCTGCGCCTTCTGTCGAAAATTCCACGCCGTGACGACATAGACGGAGACGCAGAGCACGCTGAGGCCGATCAGCGTCTGCAGGGCCAGCCAGAGGGACAGCCGGCGCTGTATCGATGACGGGAAAGGACTCATGGCGTTCCCCGGTCCTCCAGGACGTAACCCATTCCGCGCACCGTGTGCAAGAGCCGCCGCGCAAACGGATCGTCCAGCTTGCTGCGCAGGCGTCGCACGGCCACCTCCACCACATTGGTTTCGCTGTCGAAGTGCATGTCCCACACTTGCTCGGCGAGCGTTGTTCGAGAGAGCACGCGCCCCTGGCGGCGCATCAGCAAGGCGAGCAAGGCGAACTCCTTGGCGGTCAGGTCGATCCGCACGCCTTCACGGTGGCATTTGCGTGCAACCAGATCGAGTTCCAGGTCGGCCAGTTTCAACACGGTGTGCTCCTGCAGCGGCCCCCTGCGCTGCAAGGCCTGCACCCGCGCCAGCAGTTCGGAGAACGCGAAGGGCTTGACCAGATAGTCGTCAGCGCCCTGCTGCAAACCTCTGACGCGATCCTCGACCTGATCGCGGGCCGTGACCATCAATACGGGCACGTCCTTGCCCTGCCGAATGGCGGCCAGCACGCCGAAACCATCCACCCCGGGCAGCATCACGTCGAGCAGGATGACCGAGTAATCGCCTTGCGTGGCGAGGTACCGGCCCTGGATGCCGTCCCTGGCAATGTCGACTATGTAGCCGTTTTCTTCCAAGCCTTTTTTGACGTAATCGCCCAGCTTGGGCTCGTCTTCGATGACCAGTATGCGCATCGGGCCATCGTATCGCCCGGGGACCGTTTGGAAGATGACGAATTCGTCATCTTGCCGTCGGTGAATCGGCCGACTGGGTTTTTACAGTGACTTCACGCCGGCACAACGTTCGGCTGCATCCCGGTCCGGCGGTTCGGGCCGGATGCCCAACCCAGGAGATTGACCATGACCCGTTCCCCCGCCGTTTTTCTGTTCGCCGCCATGTCGGCTGCATGGGTGCCCTTGAGCGCTTCGGCGGCCAGCACCTTGCACAGCGCACCCACCGAAGCCGGCTACACCGTGCATCCGCAGCATGCCGCCCAGGCAAAGTCGCGGGCGCAGGTTCTGTCGGAGCTGGCCACTGCCCGCACCGACGGCACCCTGGTGGCCATGCAGTGGGGCCTGGAGGTGCCCAGCAAAGAGGCCAATGCCCCGAGCGCGCTGACACGCGAGCAAGTGCGCCTGGAGGCCGAGCGCGCCGCCAAGGGCAACCTGCTGCGCTATGGCGACCATTGAGCCCGCCACCGCACCCATGCCAATGCCAATGCAGGGCGCCTGTCCACCCGGAGGCTTCGGGCAATGCCCAGCCCCGTGCCAGGCCCTTGCGGCCCACCGATATACTGCCGCCCGATGCGCCGCTGGCTGATGATTCTTTTGCTTTTCGCGATGCCGTTCCAGCTGAGCTGGGCGGCTGCCGCAGGCTATTGCCAGCACGAAAGCAATGCCAGCGCCTCGCATTTCGGACACCACGAACACCACCACGCCGCTTCCAACGGTGCGTCGGCACAAGACGCCGATATGCCCTCGGACCCCTTGCCAGGAGGTCCGGACAATGATTGCCTGACCTGCCACACCTGCACGGTGCAGCCCCTGGCCCATACCGCCAACGTAGCGGCCACGGCCGGGCCCGCAGCCCGCCCCCCGTCCTTCACCGAGTCTTATCGCTCCCACGTGGGAGGCATCCCCACGCGCCCTGCCTGGCCCGTGCTCGCCTGATTCGGCGAGAGACACGGCACGGCCTTCCCTCTTTGATCACAGCCCTTCGCTGAGAACTCTCGCCGAATTCGTTCGCCCGTTGTTGTTGCAACCCAGGAGAATTCGATGCACAGGCATTTCGTGTTGCTGGCCGCCATGGCTTTCGCGGCATTTCCGGTCTTTTCGCACAGCCAGACCACCCCGCTTCCCCCCCCGTCCACGGTGCAGCCACGCACCGTGGAATCGTCCGAGCCCTTGAGCCTTGCCACCGCGGTGACACTGGCATGGCAGAACAACCCCGACCTGTCCGCCGTGGCGCGTGCGCGCGACGCGGCGGATGCTTCCATCCGTCAGGCGGGCGCACGGCCCAATCCCGTGCTGGAGACCACGGTGGAGGACCTGCGGCAGGAGCGCCGCACGACGACCGTGCAGATCAGCCAGCCGATCGAGTTGGGCGGCAAGCGAGCCGCCCGCATCACAGCCGCCGAGCGGGCGCGGGACCAGGCCGCCGCCTCGGCCATGGCGCGCAGATCGGAGCTTCGCGCGGGCGTGATCACCGCCTTCTTCGAAGTCCTGGCCGCGCAGGAGCGCGTCCGCATGGCCCAGGACTCGGTCACGCTGGCACAGCGGGCGGTGCATGCCGCGGCCAGCCGGGTGGCGGCCGGCAAGGTCTCGCCCCTGGAAGAAACGAAGGCCAAGGTGGCCGAGTCCGGCGTGCAGGTGGAGCGCCTGCAGGCCGAGGGTGCACTGCGGACGGCAAGGCAGCAATTGGCCACGCTGTGGGGCAATCCGAAGCCCGCCTTCGCCCATGCCGTGGGACAGCTCGATGCCTTGCCCACCCCACCGTCCAGCCTGGAGATCGAGCAGCGGATGCATGGCGCACCCTCTTTGGTTCAGGCACGGCTGGAAGTCGATCGGCGCAGTGCGCTCACGGCCCTGGAGCAGGCCAAGCGGGTGCCTGACATCGCGGTGACGCTGGGCAGCAAGCGAAGCCCGGACGTGGGCGGAAACCAGTGGGTGGTGGGCGTGTCCATTCCCCTGCCTATTTTCGACACCAACCAGGGCAACCTGGCCGAAGCGTTGAGCCGCGAGGAGCAGGCGCGCGACGAACTGCTGTCCACCGAACTGCGCACGGCCGCCGAAGCGGCAGCGGCATTGGAGACCCTCCACGCGTCGCGTCTCGAGGCCGAAACACTGCAGCGCGACGCCCTTCCCGGCGCAGAGAGCGCCTATCAGGCCGCGACCAAAGGGTTCGAACTGGGCAAGTTCAGTTTTCTGGAAGCCCTCGATGCACAGCGCACGCTGCTGCAGGTGCGCACGCAAACGCTGCGCGCCCTGGCCGCCGCGCACCGCGCCGCCAGCGACCTGGACCGCTTGCTGGGGTATGCCGGCGACGACCTGCCCTCCCCCATTTCATTTGCCCGCTGAAAGTCCGCCATGAACAAACGACTGAACCCATCGACCGGCAAAGCCGGCAAGCGCCAATGGTGGGTGGTGGCCGCCATTCTGGTGGTCACGCTGATCGCCGGCGCCCTGATCCTGCGGGGCAGCCCCGCCTCCTCCCAGGGTGGCCACGCCGAGGCAGATGGCCATGCGTCCCACGCGGAGGAAGCGTCCCATGGCTCCTCCAGTGAGAAAAGCGCCAGCCAGGATACCCATGCAGAGGAGGAAGCGGCCAAAGGCCCGCACGGGGGCCAGCGCTTCACGGAAGACGGCTTCAGCCTCGAGGCAAAAGTGTCGGAAGACGGCGGCACCCCGCATCTCGCGGTCTGGATTTCCGAGCAAGGCAAACCGGTGAAAGCGGATGCCGCCCAGTTGTCCGCCACGCTGACGCGACCGGGAGGGGAACGGGAAACGCTGTCGTTCACCGCCGATGGCGAAGGATTGAAGAGCGTGCAGGCCATCGAGGAGCCGCATGTATTCGAGATCACCCTCTCCGTCCAGAAAGACGGCCGTGCATACGCCTCCACGCTGCACCAGGAAGAAGGAAAAATTCCCCTGACAGAAGCGCAGGCCAAGGCCGCCGGCATTGCGATCGACACCGCGGGCCCCGCGCGCATCCGTGCCACGCTGCAGTTGCCGGGCGAAATCAAATTCAACGAGGATCGCACCGCCCACGTGGTGCCGCGGCTGGCGGGCGTGGTGGAAAGCGTCTCGGCCCAGCTCGGCCAACAGGTCCGCAAGGGGCAGGTACTGGCCGTGCTGTCGAGCCCGGCGCTGTCAGAGCAGCGCAGCGAGCTGCAGACCGCACAGCGCCGGGCCGAACTGGCCCGGACCACGTACGAGCGCGAGAAGAAGCTGTGGGAGGAAAAAATCGCGCCGGAGCAGGACTACCTGCAGGCGCAGCAGTCCCTGCGCGAAGCGCAGATCGCGGTCGCCAATGCACAGCAGAAGCTCTCTGCCATCGGTGCCACGCCTGCCGCATCGGCCCTGGGCCGCTATGAACTGCGCGCACCTTTCGACGGCATGGTGGTCGAAAAGCACCTGTCGCTGGGCGAGTCCGTGAAGGAGGACGCGAATGTCTTCACCCTCTCCGACCTGTCCACCGTGTGGGCCGAAATCAGCGTGGCCGCGCAACACTTGCCGTTGGTGCGCGTGGGCGAACGGGTGACCGTGCGCTCCACCGCGTTCGATGCGAAGGCGGAGGGCGAGGTCTCCTATGTCGGCGCCCTGATCGGCGCGCAGACGCGCATGGCCACGGCCCGCGTGGCGGTGGCGAATCCGCAGAAGGTCTGGCGGCCCGGACTGTTCGTGGAGGTCGAACTGGTGTCGTCCGAAGCGACACCGCCGGTCACCGTGCGGACCGATGCGGTGCAGACCGTCGATGACAAAACCGTGGTCTTCGTCCGGGCCGAGGGCGGCTTCATTGCCCAGGCGGTTCAACTGGGTCGCACGGATGGCCAGCGGGTCGAGGTCGTCAAAGGGTTGGCAGCCGGCACGGCCTATGCCGCGGCCGGCAGCTTCGTCGTGAAATCCCAGCAGGGCAAGAGCTCGGCGTCGCACTCGCACTGAAGGTGGCCCATGTTTGAACGTGTCATTCAGTTTTCCATCGCGCAGCGCTGGCTCGTGATGCTGGCCGTGCTCGGCATGGCGGCCCTGGGCCTCTACAGTTACCAGAAGCTGCCCATCGATGCCGTGCCGGACATCACCAACGTCCAGGTGCAGATCAACACCGCGGCGCCCGGCTACTCTCCCCTGGAAGTGGAGCAGCGCGTGAGTTTTCCCGTGGAGACCGTCATGGCGGGGCTGCCCGGGCTGCAGCAGACCCGCTCGCTGTCACGCTACGGGCTGTCGCAGGTGACCGTGATCTTCCAGGACGGCACCGACATCTACTTCGCGCGGCAACTCGTGAACGAGCGCATCCAGTCGGCCCGCGGCCAGATGCCGGAGGGCGTTCACCCGGTCATCGGACCCATATCGACAGGCCTGGGGGAAATCTACCTTTGGACGGTGGAGGCCCAGGACGGAGCCCGCAAGCCGGATGGGCAACCCTACACCTCCACGGACCTGCGCGAGATCCAGGACTGGATCATCAAGCCGCAGCTGCGCAACGTGCCCGGCGTGACCGAGATCAACTCGATTGGCGGGTATGCCAAGGAGTACCAGATCGCCCCCAGCCCCGACAAGCTGCTGGCGCATGGCCTCACGATGGGGGACCTGGTCACGGCGCTCGAACGCAACAACGCGAACGTGGGAGCCGGGTACATCGAGCGCCGCGGAGAGCAATACCTGATCCGCGCTCCCGGGCAGGTGCAGTCGATGGACGACCTGCGCAACGTCATCCTCGGCAACGCGGGCGGCGTGCCGCTGCGCGTCAGGGATGTGGCCGAGGTCGGGCTGGGCAAAGAACTGCGTACCGGCGCCGCCACCGGCAACGGCCGAGAGGTCGTTCTGGGCACGGTGTTCATGCTCATCGGCGAGAACAGCCGCACGGTCTCCCAGGCCGTGGACCGCAAGATGAAGGAGATCAACCGGACCCTGCCCGCCGGCGTGCATGCGGTGACGGTGTACGACCGCACGGTGCTCGTGGACAAGGCCATCGCCACCGTGAAGAAGAACCTCTTCGAGGGCGCGGTGCTGGTGATCGTGATCCTGTTCCTCTTCCTGGGGAACATCCGCGCGGCGTTGATCACGGCCATGGTCATACCGCTGTCGATGCTGTTCACCTTCACCGGCATGGTGAACCAGAAGGTCAGTGCCAACCTGATGAGCCTGGGTGCGCTGGACTTCGGCATCATCATCGACGGCGCGGTGGTGATCGTGGAGAACTGCGTGCGGCGCCTCGCCCACGCACAGCAGCACAAGGGCTGGCCGCTGACGCGGGCGGAGCGTTTTCACGAAGTATTCGCGGCGTCGCAGGAAGCGCGGCGGCCGCTGCTGTTCGGCCAACTCATCATCATGATCGTGTACCTGCCGATCTTCGCGCTCACCGGGGTGGAGGGCAAGCTGTTCCATCCGATGGCGTTCACAGTAGTCATCGCGCTGGTCGGTGCGATGGTGCTGTCGGTCACCTTCATTCCTGCCGCCGTCGCGCTGTTCATCGGCAAGACGGTGGGCGAGAAGGAAAACCGGCTCATGGGCTGGGCCCGCCGCGCCTACGCGCCGCTGCTGGACCGCGCCATGGGCGCCAAGCCTGTGGTCATCGCACTGGCACTCGCGGCCGTGCTGCTGTCCGGCCTGCTGGCGACGCGCCTGGGCACCGAGTTCGCACCCAGCCTGGGCGAGGGCGATTTCGCCATGCAGGCGTTGCGCATTCCCGGCACCAGCCTGTCGCAGTCGGTGGCGATGCAGCAGCAGCTGGAGAGTACGCTGAAGGCGAAGTTTCCCGAGATCGAGCGGGTTTTTGCCCGCACCGGAACGGCCGAGATCGCGTCGGACCCGATGCCGCCCAACATCTCGGATGCCTACATCATGCTCAAGCCTCAGGACACCTGGCCTGCGCCGGCCAAATCGCGAGAGCAGCTCCTTGCGGCCATCCAGGCCGAGGTGGAGCAACTGCCGGGCAACAACTACGAGTTCTCACAGCCCATCCAGTTGCGGTTCAATGAACTCATCTCCGGCGTGCGCAGCGATGTGGCGGTCAAGATCTTCGGCGACGACATGGCCGTGCTCGATCAGACCGCCCAGAAGGTCGCAGAAGTGCTCAACCGCATCGATGGCGCCACTGAGGTCAAGGTGGAGCAGACGAGCGGCCTGCCGGTGCTGACGGTGAACATCGACCGCGCCAAGACCGCCCGCTACGGACTGAATGTGGGCGATGTCCAGGAGGCCGTGTCGATTGCCGTGGGCGGGCGCGAGGCCGGCACCCTTTTCGAAGGCGATCGGCGCTTCGGCATCCTCGTGCGGCTGCCGGAGCACATCCGGACCGACCTGGCGGCCATCCAGCGGCTGCCGGTCGCACTGCCTCGCGGCGGCGACGCCGCGGACGCCCGCGCCCGCTTCATCCCGCTGAGCGAAGTGGCCACGCTGCAGTTGGCACCGGGCCCCAACCAGGTCAGCCGGGAGGACGGAAAACGCCGCATCGTCGTGAGTGCCAACGTGCGGGGCCGGGACCTGGGCTCCTTCGTGGCCGAGGCGGAGCAGGCCATGCAAGCCGTCCAGATCCCGGCGGGCTACTGGACCGCCTGGGGCGGCCAGTATGAAAACCTGCAGTCGGCCACCCAGCGCCTTCAGGTGGTCGTGCCGGTCGCGCTGCTGCTGGTCTTCACCCTGCTGTTCGCCATGTTCGGCAATGTGAAGGACGGGCTGGTCGTGTTCACCGGCATCCCGTTCGCCCTCACCGGCGGCATCGTGGCGCTGTGGCTGCGCGACATCCCGATCTCGATCTCGGCCGCGGTCGGATTCATCGCGCTGTCGGGCGTCGCCGTGCTGAACGGGCTGGTGATGATCTCCTTCATCCGCGGCCTGCGCGAGGGCGGCACGCCGCTGGACACTGCCATCCGTGAGGGGGCGCTCACCCGATTGCGGCCCGTGCTCATGACGGCGCTGGTGGCCTCGCTGGGCTTCGTTCCCATGGCCATTGCCACCGGCACCGGAGCGGAGGTGCAGCGGCCGCTGGCCACAGTGGTCATCGGCGGCATTCTGTCCTCGACCGCGCTCACGCTGCTGGTGCTGCCGCTGCTGTACCGGATCGTGCACCGGCGCAGCGAAGAAGAGGATGCCCAAGCCGCCGCCCACTTGCCGTCTACGGCCTGAGCACGCCCGCCTGCCTGCCTCTGCAGGCCGGCGGGCTTCGCTCAGTTCACCGTCAGCTTGCCGGGGCCTGCGTTGGACAGCACTTTCGCCTTGACGCTCGAGGCGGCGTCCAGGGTGTATCCGCCCGCATAAGGAATCGTCCAGCCCGCCGCAGGAAAGCCGCATTGGGCTGCGAGACCGAGCGCAACGCCGTTGAGCAGCGACCCGGTATCGCGGATGGCGCCCGTCCTGGAAGCCGCACCAGGGTTCTTCACCACATCGGCGCAGGTGGCCGCACCGGGCACTTCGAACACGTTGTTTTCCGAGAGGATCTGCGCCTTGTAGCCCACGCCCAGGCTGTAGTTGTGCTTGTAGGGCGCGTCCGATTTGCTGCCGGTGTAGTAGTTGTTGTACACGTGAACCCTGCCGTAGCGCACGCGAGGCGCGCGCTCCACGACCTGGCTGTAGAGGTTGTGGTGGAAGGTCACCGTGAGATGGCCCTCCTCATCGGTGCTGCTGTCCGAGGCGCCCACCAGGTGGGTTTTGTCGTGCCGGTCGAACACGTTGTTGGACACCGTCACGTAGTCGCTCGCGTGGATCACGTCCAGCGCACCGTCGTGGCATTGCTGGGGCTGGCCCTTTTCGATGGGAGCCTGATCGTCGGTGACGGGCGCGTCGGTGAACCGGTTGTGGTCCACCCAGATGCGTTGCGAACTGTAGATCGTGACCGCATCGAAGTCGGAGTTCCAACGCCCCTCGCTGCTGCTCCAGACCGGCGACAGATCGCAGGGAGCGACGATGGTCAGATTGCGCAGGATGACGTTGGAAACCCGCTTCATCAAGATTGCGGCGTTGACGATCCGGGCATCGCTTCCCGCCCCGATCAACGTGGTGTTGCTCGGAATCGTGATGAGATTGCGCGCAGCCTGATCGGCCCGGCTGGTGAAAGGCCCTCCGTTGTCCGTGGCGGCCATGTCGATGGTGCCGTACACCACGATGATTTTCGGTTGGACACCGCCCGCGCTGAGCGCGGCACTCAACTGGGATGGCGAACTGACCTTGCTCAGGTACTTCGCCGTGGCGCCCGCGCCGCCCGTGGTGCCGCCGCCCTGGCTGGCCCAGCCGTCGGGCGGTGCCGTGTCGGTGGTGTTGTCGGCATGCGACGCGCCGGACAGCGCGGCGATCAAGAGCGCAGCGAGAGAGCGTTGAATCACGATGGAGTCCTTTGGATTGGAAGAACAGAGCGCCACGAACCCCGGCCCCTCTGGCGCGGGGACGGCCATTCACCCGTGACTGTAGCAACGCGCAGCCCTGTCTTCGTCGCACCGACCCGAAGCACCTGCCCGACAGGCGAACTCGGCCCGCGGATGCGGGGCTCACACCGCGAGCCGATACCCCACGCCGGTCTCGGTCAGCAGATGGCGCGGCTGAGCCGGGTCCGCCTCCAATTTCTGGCGCAGGTGGCCCATGTAGATGCGCAGGTAGTGGTTCTGGTCCGAACGCATGGGGCCCCACACCTCGCGCAGCAGCTGCCGCTGCGTGATCACGCGGCCCGCATTGGCCACCAGCACGGACAGCATGCGGTACTCGGTGGGCGTGAGGTGCACCTCGGCATGGCCGCGCCGAACCACCCGGGCGTTCCGGTCCACCTCGATGTCGCCGAAGCGGAACACGGGCTCCTCGGCCACCGGGGTGAGCCCGTTGCCGCTGGCGGCGCGCGGGCGGCGCAGGTTGGCGCGCACACGCGCCAGCAGTTCGCCGGTGCCGAACGGCTTGGTGAGGTAGTCGTCGGCGCCCGCATCCAGGGCCGCGATCTTGTCGGCCTCGTCGGTGCGGGCCGACAGCACGATGATGGGCACCGCCGACCAGCTGCGCACATCGCGGATCAGGCCCACGCCATCGCCATCGGGCAGCCCCAGATCGAGCACCAGCAGGTCCGGCTGCCGCGTGCCGGCGGCCGACAGCCCCTCGCGCAGCGTGGCCGCCTCATGCACCTGCCAACCCTCGGCTTCGAGCGCACTGCGCACGAAGCGGCGGATCTGCGGCTCGTCCTCGATCACGATCACCGTTCGCAAGGCCAGGGTCATGGCGTTTCCGGCGCACCGGGCTCCAAGGGTTCGTCCAGGGGAAGCGGGGGCTCGTCACGCCGCGGCAGGGTCACGGTGAACTCCGCCCCGCCGCGCTCGGCGCTGGCGGCGGAGATGTCGCCGCCGTGCGCCTGCACCACCGCCTTGCAGATGGCCAGCCCCAGGCCCACGCCGGGCGTGGCCGACTCCGACTGGCCACGGGTGAATTTCTCGAACAGCGTGTGCTCCTGCCCCCGCAGCGCCACCGGCAGGCCCAGCCCATGGTCGCGCACGGCCAGCCGCAGCGTGGTGGGCGTGGTGCTGGCGGACACCTCGATGGGCGGCGCGCCGTATTTGGCGGCGTTTTCCAGCAGGTTGACCAGCACCCGCTCGATGAGCACGGCATCGAATTCCACCAGCGGAAGGTCCGCCGGCAGGTGCGTGACCACCGGCAAGTGCCCCAGCGCAGGGCGTGCGGCCCGGATCGCGGTGCCCACCACCTCCTCGACCGACTGCCAGTCGCGCCGCAGGTTCACGCTGCCGCCGGCAATGCCGCTCTCCAGCCGTGCCATGTCGAGCAGGTTGCTCACCAGCGCGTGCAGCTGATGGGCCTGCGCCACGATGGCGCGGCCGGCCTCGGCCTGGCCTTCGGCCGACTGCGCGGGCAGCGACTCCGCCAGCGCGATCAGCGCGGTGAGCGGGGTGCGCACGTCGTGCGAAATGGCGCCCAGCAGGGCATTGCGCAAGCGCTCCGATTCCATGTCCACCACCGCGCGCTGCGCCACGTCCACGTAGTGCACCCGCTCCAGGGCGATGGCGATCTGCCGGGCCAGCGTATCGAGCTGCTGCGCCTGCTCGGGAATCAGCAGCCAGCGCGGCTGCGCGGGCTCCAGCGCCAGCACGCCCCGCACGCGCATGGGCGCCTTGAGCGGCACATAGCGCCAGGTCTGTGCGGCCAGCGTGGCCGTGGTCAGGCCGGCGCTCTGGCCCTGGCGCAGCGTCCAGTCGGCCACGTTCGCGTCGAATCCGGGCGGCAGCCCCTCGGGCATGGCCAGGCGGTCGCTCTCGTCCAGCGCGAGCACCGCCGCGCGCCCGCCGAAGTGCTTTTGCACCGCGGCGGCGCCGATGGCGGTGATCTGCTCCACCTGCAGCGCGGCGGACAGTTCGCGCGTGAGGTCGAACAACGACTGCGCGCGCCGCTCGCGGCTGGCCGACACGCCCGCCGCGAAGCGCAGCCCCGCAGTGAGCTGCCCCACCAGCAGTCCCACCATGAGCATGACCCCGAAGGTGACGAGGTACTGCACGTCGCTCACGGCGAACGACATGCGCGGCGAGACGAAGAAGAAATCGAACGCCAGCACGTTGACCAGCGCCGCGAGGGCCGCCGGCGCCCGGCCGAACCGCATGGCCACGCCCACCACCCCGAGCAGGTACAGCATGACGATGTTGGCCAGCTCGAACACCCCGGACAGCAGGTGGGTGAGCAGGGTGACGGCCACGCTCACGGCCAGTGACCACACGAAGCCCGGCCAGCGGGCCGGATGGCGCTCCTCGCTGTCGAGCGCTTCGGTGCCGGCCCGCCCCCAGTCCGCCTGCGCGAGTCGCCGCGAACTGCCGGCGCGCCCGGCCTCCACGATGTCGAGGGCCGGGGCCGCAGCGGCCAGGACTTGCGCCACGGGCTGTGCGGGCCACCAGCGCCGCCAGCCGGCGGCCTGGGCCGGGCGACCGACCACGAGCGTGGCGCAGTTGAGCCGGTGCGCATGCTCCGCCAGCACCGGAGCGACCTCGCCACCGGTCAGCACCGCCGTTTCCGCGCCCAGGCCCTCCGCCAGCTGGAGCACGGCCAGCACGCGGTCCCGGCGCCGGGCATCGAGCCGCTGCAGCCGCGGCGTTTCCACATAGGCCGCGTGCCAGCGCACATTGAGCTGGCCGGCCAGCCGCGCCGCGGTGCGCACCGTCTGGGCCGCATCCTCGCCGGGCCCCACGCAGGCCAGCAAGGCGCCGGAGGTGTTCCAGGCCGGTGGCACGCGGTCGCCGCCCGCGCCGGACTGCTCCACGCGCCAGCCGCGCACGTCGTCCTCGACATGCTCGGCCGTGCGCCGCAGCGCGATCTCGCGCAGCGCGATCAGGTTGCCCTTGCGAAAGAAGTTCTGCGCCGCCCGCTCGGCCTGCTGCGGCAGGTAGACCTTGCCGGCGGCCAGGCGCGCGGCCAGTTCGTCCGGGGTGGCATCGACCAGCACCACTTCGTCGGCCTCGTCCAGCACCGTATCGGGCACGGTCTCGTGCACGCGCACGCCGGTGATGGCTCCGACGGTGCCGTTCAGGCTTTCCAGGTGCTGGACGTTGAGCGCGGTCCACACCTCGATCCCGGCGGCGAGCAGCTCCTGTACGTCCTGCCACCGCTTGGCATGCCGGGACCCGGGCGCATTGGAGTGCGCCAATTCGTCCACGAGCAGCACGGCCGGCTGGCGCGCCAGCGCACCGTCGAGGTCGAACTCGGTGCGCTGGCGGCCCCGGTAGTCCAGGCTGCACAGCGGCAGCACCGGCAGGCCCTCGACCAGCGCGGCGGTCTCGCTGCGGCCATGCGTCTCGACCACCCCGATGAGCACATCGCGCCCCGCCTTGCGCTCGCGCTGCGCCGCGCTCAGCATCGACCAGGTCTTGCCCACGCCCGCGTTGGCACCAAAATAGATACGCAGCTTGCCGCGCTGGGTGCGCTCTTCCTCCGCGCGCATCTGGGCGATGAGCGCATCGGGGTCCGGGCGGGCGATGTCAGGCATGGGTGAAGGAACGTGCGGGCCCTATTGTGGCGGGCGTTGCGCCGGGATCGGCGCACGCGCCATGGGGCTCACCGCTCGGCATCGAGCGCGAGATTCAGGGCGAGCACGTTCACGCCCGGATCGCCGAGGAGCCCCAGGAACGGGGCATCGGTGTGCGCGTCGATCAGGGCCTGCACGCGCTCCACCGGCCAGCCCCGCGCCTTGGCCACGCGACTGGCCTGGTAGCGCGCGGCGGCGGGGCTGATGTGCGGGTCGAGCCCGCTGGCGGAAGCCGTGACCAGATCCACCGGCACGGGCGCGGCATTGCCGGGATCGGCCTCGCGCAGCGCCTGGACGCGAGCGGTGACGGCTTCCGTGAGGGCGGGGTTCAGCGGGCCCAGGTTGGAGCCGCCCGACGCGCTGGCGTTGTAGGGCATGGGCGCGGTCGCCGAGGGGCGGCCCCAGAAGTGCTTCGGGTCGGTGAAGTTCTGCCCGATCAGGGACGAGCCCACGGCCTGCCCGCCGCGCAGCACCAGGCTGCCCGCGGCCTGCTGCGGAAACGCGGCCTGCGCCACACCCGTGACGATGAGCGGATAGACAACGCCCGTGATCACGCTCAGCAGCACGAAAAGGGTCAGCGCGGGACGGAGGATTTTGGTCATGTCGATGCTTCCTTGCACAGTTCAAACGAGGCCCACGGCCACCAGCACCCAGTCGATGAGCTTGATGCCGATGAACGGCACCACCAGCCCGCCCAGGCCATAGATCGCCAGATTGCGGCGCAGCAGCGCGGCGGCGCCCACCGGGCGATAGCGCACGCCCTTGAGCGCCAGCGGGATCAGGAACACGATCACCAGCGCGTTGAACACCACCGCCGACAAAATGGCCGAGGAGGGGCTCGCCAGCCGCATCACGTTGAGCGCGGCCAGCTGCGGGTAGGTGGACACGAAGATCGCCGGAATGATCGCGAAGTACTTGGCCACGTCGTTGGCGATGGAGAACGTGGTGAGCGAGCCGCGCGTCATCAGCAGGGCCTTGCCGGTCTCCACCACCTCCAGCAGCTTGGTGGGGTTGGAGTCCAGGTCCACCATGTTGCCGGCCTCCTTGGCGGCCTGCGTGCCGCTGCCCATGGCCACGGCCACGTCGGCCTGGGCCAGTGCCGGTGCATCGTTGGTGCCGTCGCCGGTCATGGCCACCAGGCGGCCCTCGGCCTGGTACTGGCGGATCAGCGCCAGCTTGTCCTCGGGCGTGGCCTCGGCCAGGAAGTCGTCCACCCCCGCCTCGGCGGCGATGGCAGCGGCGGTCAGCTTGTTGTCGCCCGTGATCATCACCGTCTTGATGCCCATGCGCCGCAGTTCGGCGAAGCGCTCCTTGATGCCGGTCTTGACGATGTCCTTGAGCTCGACGATGCCCAGCACCTGGGCGCCCTCGGCCACCGCCAGGGGCGTGCTGCCGCGCCGCGCCACGTCGTCGGCCGCGCGCACCACCTCGGCCGGCACGCTGCCGCCCAGCGCCTGGATGTGGCGCACCATGGCCTGCACCGCGCCCTTGCGCAACGCCACCTCGGGTGCGCCGGCCGTGGCGGGCAGGTCCACGCCGCTCATGCGCGTCTGCGCCGTGAAGGGCACCAGGCGCACGCCGGGCGCAGCGGCCTCGTCGGGCACGCCGCTGCGGCGCGCCAGCTCGACGATGCTGCGGCCCTCGGGCGTTTCATCGGCCAGCGACGCCAGCATGGCGGCACGGGCCAGGCGCTCCTTGGGGGTGCCCGGAGCGGGCAGGAACGCGCTCGCCTGGCGGTTGCCGTGCGTGATGGTGCCGGTCTTGTCCAGCAGCAGCACATCCACGTCGCCCGCGGCCTCCACCGCGCGTCCGGAGGTGGCGATCACGTTGGCCTGCATCATGCGACTCATGCCCGCCACGCCCACGGCCGACAGCAGGCCGCCGATGGTGGTGGGAATCAGGCACACGAGCAGCGCCACCAGCGCGGTGAGCGACACGACCGTGCCCGCCCCTGACGCACCCACGCTGAAGATCGAGAACGGCAGCAGTGTCACGGTGACCACGAGGAACACGATGGTGAGCGCCACCAGCAGGATGGTGAGCGCCACCTCGTTGGGCGTCTTCTGGCGCTTGGCGGCCTCGACCATGCCGATCATGCGGTCTAGGAACGATTCGCCCGGGTTCACCGTCACGCGAACCACCAGCCAGTCCGACAGCACGCGGGTGCCGCCCGTGACGGCCGAGAAGTCCCCGCCCGATTCACGCACCACCGGCGCGGATTCACCGGTGATGGCGCTCTCGTCCACCGATGCGACGCCTTCGATCACTTCGCCGTCCAGCGGAATCACGTCGCCCGCATCCACCTGCACCACGTCGCCGCGGCGCAGGTTGGTGGCCTGCTCGGGCAGGAAGGTCGCGCCATGGCGCGGCTCGGCGAGCTTCTTGGCCCAGGTGTCCTTGCGCAGGCCGCGCAGCGATGCGGCCTGCGCCTTGCTGCGGCCCTCCGCCAGCGCCTCAGCGAAGTTGGCAAACAGCACGGTGAACCACAGCCAGACGGCGATCGCCAGCACGAAGGCCGGGCGCATGCCCGTGTCCTGCGGCACCGTGAGCGCATGCAGCCAGAGCAGCGTGGTGAACAGGCTGCCGATGAACACGATGAACATCACCGGATTGCGCCACTGCACGCGGGGATCGAGCTTGGCGAACGATTGCCACAGCGCGGGCTTGACCAGCGCCGCATCGAACAGCGAAAGGGAAAGGGATGTCTTGGGGGTTGTCATGTCAGGGCCTCACTGGGGTCCACAGCATCAGGTGTTCCACGACGGGGCCCAGCGCCAGGGAAGGAACGTAATTGAGCAGGCCCACCAGCAGCACGGTGGCGATCAGCAGGGCCACGAACAGCGGCCCGTGCGTGGGCAGCGTGCCGGCGGTGGCGGGCAGCCGCTTCTTGGCCGCGAGCGAGCCCGCGATGGCCAGCACCGGCACGATCACGCCGAAGCGCCCGAACCACATGGCCAGTCCCAGCAGCACGTTGTAGAACGGCGTGTTGGCCGACAGGCCTGCGAAGGCGCTGCCGTTGTTGTTGCCCGCCGAGGTGAGGGCATAGAGGATTTCGGAGAAACCATGCGCACCCGGATTGGCGATGCCCGCCTTGCCGGACTCTGCGATCACCGCCACCGCCGCACCCACCAGCACCAGGATCGGGGTGACCAGGATGGCCACCGAGGTGAGCTTCATCTCGCGCACTTCGATCTTCTTGCCCAGGTACTCCGGCGTGCGGCCGATCATCAGCCCCGCCATGAACACCGCGAGGATGGCGAACACCAGCATGCCGTACAGGCCCGTGCCCACGCCGCCGAAGACCACCTCGCCCAGTTGCATCAGCACCATCGGCACCAGCCCGCCCAGCGGGGTGAACGAGTCGTGCATCGCGTTCACCGCGCCGCACGAGGCGGCCGTCGTCACGGCGGCGAAGAGTGCCGATGCGGTGATGCCGAAGCGCACCTCCTTGCCCTCCATGTTGCCGCCGGACTGCAGCGCCGTCGCCGCCTGGTCCACCCCCAGCGCGGCGATGCGCGGGTTGCCGGCCTGCTCGGCGGGAATGACCACGGCCACCGCCACGGCGAACATCACCGTCATGGCCGCCAGGATCGCCAGGCCCTGGCGCGGATCGCCCACCACCCGGCCGAACGTGAAGCACAGCGCGGCGGGGATCAGGAAGATCGCCAGCATCTGCACGAAATTGGCCAGCGGCGTGGGGTTCTCGTACGGATGGGCCGAGTTGGCATTGAAGAAGCCCCCGCCATTGGTGCCCAGCATCTTGATGGCCTCCTGCGACGCCACCGGCCCCATGGCCAGCGTTTGCGTGGCGGTGCTCGCGCTCTCCGTCACCGGGTTGCCGGCCGCGTCTTTCACGGGCTGCCCGTCGGCCGTCAGCTTCGGGTTCTGGTAGGCCGTGGCCTCCAGCGTGGCGACGTCCCGGGACGGCGAGAAGTTCTGGATCACGCCCTGCCCCACCAGAAACACGGCGATCACCAGAGACACCGGCACCAGCACCCAGGTGTTGATGCGCACCATGTCGGCCCAGAAGTTGCCCACCAGCCCCTGGCCGTCCGTGCGGCGCGCGGCAAAGCCCCGGGCCAGCGCGAAAGCGACGGCGATGCCCGTGGCCGCCGACAGGAAGTTCTGCACCGACAGCCCCAGCATCTGCGTCAGATAGCCCATGGTGCCCTCGCCCGCATAGCCCTGCCAGTTGGTGTTGGAGACGAAGCTCACCGCGGTGTTGAAAGCCGAGTCGGGCGACACGGCGGCCATGCCCTGCGGGTTGATCGGCAGCCAGGCCTGCAGGCGCTGCAGGCCGTACACGACCACGGCACCGATGGCATTGAACGCCAGCAAGGCCAGCGCGTAGTGGCGCCAGTGCATGCTCTCTTCGGGCCGCACGCCGGCCACGCGGTACAGCGGTGACTCGGCGCGGTGCATCCACTGCGGCAGCCGACCATCGCAGATCGCGGCCAGCCATCGGCCCAGGGGCCAGGCCAGCACGAGAAGCACGAGGAGGAACAGGGCCAGCAGGCCCCAGGCGGACGCGTCCATGTCAGAACTCCTCGGCGCAGATGAGCGCGAACACCAGGTACGCGAACAGGACGACGGCCACGATCGCACCGAAGCCGTAGAGCACGTCGAGCGCGATCACCGCGATGCTCCCTTGGGGCCGTCGAACCGGCCCAGCAGCACCACGGCCTCCGCCATGGCCACCCACAGCGCCACCAGCGCTGCAATCCACACGATGTCCATCTCTCACTCCTGCATCAAAACGATGGAATCGATTCTCGGAAGGCGCCCGTAAAAAGGGTGCACAGACTGGGGCACGGGGCGTAAACGCGCCGTAAAAATGCGTGGCGGCGGGGTGCCGTTACCGATTCTTGATGGGCGGCGCCATGCTTTTGACACCGTTTTTACGGGTGCCTGCCTACGCTTTGCGCTTTTCCAACGACCGCGTGAAGCCATGACCCCTTTCCCCGTTTTCAGAGCCCTTCCCCTGGCCGCCGCCCTGTGCGCGGCCCTGCCGCTGCTGGCCCGCGCCCAGTTCACGGGCAACCTTGCCCTCACGTCGAACTACAAGTTCCGCGGGCAAGACCAGGACATGCTCCGTTCGAACCAGTTCGCCAAGACCGGCGCCTTCAAGCCGGCGGTGCAGGGCGGCGTCGACTACGCCTTCGGTGACAGTGGCTGGTACGTGGGCAACTGGAACGCCAGCGTGAACTGGCTGCGCGGCAACCACCTGGAGAGCGACCTCTACGGCGGCTACAAATGGAAGGCCGGTACCACCGATCTCGACGTGGGCGCCCTCGCCTACCTCTACCCCGGCAACCGCAACGGCAACACCACCGAGCTGTATGCCAGCGCCACCCATGCCGACGAGGCCCTGGGCACGTTCACGCTCAAGTACTCGCACACGGTGTCGGACGACTATTTCGGCTATGCGGGCGCCCGGGCGGGCTCGGGCCTGTCGGGGCGCAACACGGGCTATGTGAACCTGGCGTACAACCACGCACTGGGCCCGCAGCTCAGCTTGAAGGCCGCCATCGGCTATACGCGAATGGCCGGAGACATCCGCCGCCTGGGATGGCCCAGCTACGTCGATTACCAGGTCGGTGCGGCCTACGACTTCGGCGGCGGGCTCTCGCTCACCGGGGCATTGCAGGGGGCCAACCGGCAGGCCGCCTATGCGGCCGCAACCGGCCCGGCAGCGGATGCCGCGCGCTACTCGCCCAACAAAGGGCGCCTCATCGTCACGCTGGCCCAGGTTTTCTGACGGGAGCGCCGCCGGCAAGGCTGGCGCAGCGGCATCCGGTCAAACAGGCCCGATGCCGGGAGATTCATTGCCTCTTTAGCTATTAAATTTATAGCAAATTATTCGGCCAGCAGCGCGGCCGGGTCGTCCGAGGCAAGCACGCCCTGCGCCCACGGCCCGAGTTTGCGGGTGTCGGCGCGCAGCACCTCCTGCTTGACCGCGAGGATCTGCGCCGGGTGCATGGAAAAGCTGCGCAGGCCCAGGCCCAGCAGCAGCCGCGTCATGGAGACGTCGCCCGCCGTCTCACCGCACACGCACACGCTCTTGCCCTGGCGCTCGCCCTCGGCAATCACCTGGGCCACCAGCTGCAGCACGGCGGGGTGCAGGGGGTCGTAGAGGTGGGCCACGGCCTCGTCGGCGCGGTCGATGGCCAGGGTGTACTGGATCAGGTCGTTGGTGCCGATCGACAGGAAGTCGAAATACTTCAGGAAGCTGCGCACCATGAGCGCGGCGGCCGGCACCTCGATCATCGCCCCCAGTTGCACCGGCCCATGCGGCACGCCGCGCGCCTCCAGCTCGGCGCGGGCCATCTCCACCTGGGCGAGGGTCTGCTGGATCTCGCTCACGTGCGCGAGCATCGGGAACAGCAGGTTCACCGGGCCATGCACGGCCGCGCGCAGCACGGCGCGCAGTTGCGTGCGGAACATGGCCGGATCGGCCAGGCTCCAGCGGATGGCGCGCAGGCCGAGCGCGGGGTTCAGGTAGCTGTCCTTGTAGCCCTTGTCGAGCGGCTTGTCGGCCCCCACGTCGATGGTGCGCAGCGTGACGGGCATGCCGTTCATGCCCTGGACCGCCTCGCGGTAGGCCTGGTACTGCTCTTCCTCGCCCGGCAGGTTGCCGTTGCGCCCCATGAACATGAATTCGCTGCGGAACAGGCCCACGCCCGCAGCGCCGCCGCGCAGCGCAGCGGCCGCGTCGGCAGGCTGCTCGATGTTGGCCAGCAGCTCGATCTTCTGCCCATCCAGCGTGACCGCCGGGGTATGGCGCAGGCGCGACAGGCGCTCGCGCTCCAGCGTGGTCTGGCGCTGGCGGAAACCGTATTCGGCCAGGATGATGGGCGACGGGTCCACGATCATCACGCCGGCATCGCCGTCGATGATGACCCAGTCGTCCTGCCGCACCAGCTGGCTGGCGGCCCGCGCGCCCACCACCGCGGGGATGTCCATGCTGCGCGCCACGATGGCCGTGTGCGAGGTCTTGCCGCCCACGTCCGTCACGAAACCGGCGAACACGCTCTTCTTGAACTGCAGCATGTCGGCCGGCGACAGGTCGTGGGCCACCAGCACGAGGGGCACGTCCACCGTGTCGTCCAGCAGCAGGTCCTGCTGGTTGCTGCGGCGCGGGCTGCTGGGCGGCGGCGCCACCGGGCTGGCCACGCCTTTCATGTGGCGCAGGACGCGCTCCACCACCTGCTCCAGATCGGCCTTGCGCTCGCGCAGGTACTCGTCCTCCATCTCGTCGAACTGGCGCGCGATGACCTCCAGTTGGGTGGTCAGCGCCCATTCGGCGTTGTAGAGACGGTCGGTGATCCAGTGCTTGACGCCGCTCACCAGCGCCTCGTCCTGCAGCAGCATCATGTGCACGTCGAGCAGCGCCGCCAGCTCGGGGGGTGCATCGTGCGGCATCTCGGCCTGCAGGCGCTGCAGCTCCTCCACCACGGCGTTGCGGCCGTTGCGCACGCGCACGATCTCCGCGCCGACCTGGTCCGCCTCGATGAAATAGTGCGCCACGTCCACGCGGCTCGAGGCGACCAGCACGGCGCGCCCGATGGCGATGCCGCGGGCGACCGCCAGACCGTGGACGGCGAACGTCATGGCGCTGGCGCTCCTGGCCTGCCCGCGGCGTGCGCAGGCTGGCAGGCGGCGCGGCAGGCGATCAGCGCGGGCCGCACATCACTCCCCTTCGCCGAACTTGCCGTCGATCAGGGCCCGAAGCGCATCCATGGCTTCCTGCTCCTGCGCGCCGTTGGTCTCCAATTCGACCGTCGAGCCCAGCCCGGCGGCCAGCATCATGACGCCCATGATGCTTTTGGCATTGATGCGCCGCTCGCCCTTGGCCAGCCAGACATCGCACGGAAAACTGCCTGCCAGCTTCGTGAGCTTGGCGGACGCCCGGGCATGCAGGCCCAGCTTATTGCTGATGGTGATGGTCGTCTTGATCATGGTGGGAACGTCGTATCTGGTTCTGCGGGGCCGAGATCGCCACCTGCATCACGCCCTGGGTGCCGCCGACCACCGCGCGAGAAACGAGCGCCTCCAGCGGTTCGTGCCGGTAGCTCACGGTGCGCAGCAGCATGGGCAGATTCACGCCGGTGACCAGCCGCGAATGCTCGCCATCCACCAGGCGCTGCGCGACATTGCACGGTGTGGCGCCGAACACATCGGTCAGCACCAGCGTGGGCGAATCGCCTTCGTGCGAGGCCAGCAGGATGCGTGCGGTGGCCAGGGTCTCTTCGGGCGGCGTGTGGGGATGCACGTCGAACGCGAGCACCTCCTCGCCACAGTCGGGAAACACATGGAGAGCGCACTCGCGCAGCGCATGGGCCAGCGGGGAGTGGGCGATGATGAGGATGCGCGTGCTGCTCATGGGGCGATGGAGTGAACCGCATTATGGCGCCGCGTGCCGCCCTCGATGGGCATTCGCAGCCCGCGCGCAAGGCCTGAGGAAGGAGAGGCGACTCCGATCATGGCAGCACCAGTCCGGCAAAGAACGTGTCCGCGACCGCCATGCGCGGGGCGGCCGTATAGACCACCGCGTGGTACAGACGGGTCTGCCGCCCTTCCATGCGGGCAAACCAGACGGCTTGCGCGGTCACCGCACCGCCGTCGCCGCGCCGCCCCTGGACTTGCAGCCGCACCGACTGCGGCAGGTCCAAGGCACCGGCCGGCACGAAGGCAACAGCACCTGCCTCGGCATCCCCTGCCGCCGGCGCCTGCATGCGTGCCAGCACTGCCGCCCGCCACTGCGCGAGGACAGCGCCCGCCTGCGAGGGGTCTTCGACCACCATGTGCGAAACGGCAAACGTCGCACCATCGGCCTCGCAGCCCACCATGGCCAGATCCGCGGGCCGCCCACCCAGATCCACCGGCCGTGTGGCGTGATCCGGCTTGCAAGGCAGCAGCACCGTGAGGCCGGCGCTTTCCAGTGGCACGCTGCGCCAGTTCAGCGCGGGGCTGCAGCCGACAAGGCACAGGGTCAGTGCGGTGGCGATAGCGATGGAGCGATGCATCCGTGCATTATCCGGAGAGCCGCAATGGGCCGGTCGTGGCTTGTTCGTGCCTTTGGAAATCCGAGCGCTCGGCAGCCCCCTGCCGTGGGCGGGGCGGTGACCCCTCCAAGTTGCACGGGGCTTTGGCTTCGCAGGATCAGCGAACTTTTGCAGGGCCTTGCGCTCCATCACCCCGAAGATCCGGGCCGTCCGGCAAAATGTCGACAGACAACTGCACGCACCGTGCAGGCACAGGTGGAAAGAGCGCAATGGGCATCAAGCATTGGTTGGGCGCCGCGGCAGTGGCGGCATTCGCAGGCATCGGCGCCTTCGTGTTCCTGGGCGCCGGCACGTCCCAGGCACCTCAGTCGACCTTCGTGCTGCTGGATGGCTCCAAGAAGACCACCGCCGATCTGCATGGTCAGGTCACCCTGGTCAACTTCTGGGCCACCAGCTGCGTCACCTGCGTGGCCGAGATGCCCGAGGTCGTGGCAACCTACCAGAAGTACCGGGCACAGGGCTTCGACACCTTGGCTGTGGCCATGAGCTACGACCCACCGAGCTATGTGGTGAATTTTGCCGAAACCCGCCAACTGCCGTTCAAGGTCGCCATCGACAACACGGGCGCGGTGGCCCAGGCCTGGGGCGACGTCAAGCTCACCCCGTCCACCTTCATCGTCAACAAGCGCGGCGAGATCGTCAAGACCTATGTCGGGGCTCCCGACTTCCCCGAACTCCATCGGCTCATCGAGCGCCTGCTGGCAGAGACCTGATCCCCGCTCCACGGCTGCCGCTCCCATCCGCGACCAGCCGTTGATTGAATGGGTCAGGCAGAGCCCGCTACACTGGCAGTTCCTTTGTTCCTAGCAACCGCCTGTGGACCAGCCTTCCGTGGCCCTGCTGACGCCGACCCTCCCTGCAGAGATGGACGCTGTGCGCGACATCTTCCGGGAATATGCCGACAGCTTGGGCATCGACCTGTATTTTCAGAACTTCGAGGCCGAACTGGCCACCCTGCCGGCGGACTATGCCCCGCCGCGCGGCCAGATCCTGCTGGCTGAAGTGGACGGAGCCATCGCGGGCTGCTGTGCGCTGCGCCCCATGGACAACGCCGATTACCCCAACGCCAGCGAAATGAAGCGCCTGTATGTGCGCAAGGCATTCCGTGGTTTCGGTCTCGGCCGGCAACTGGCAGAGGCCATTCTCGATGCGGCGCGGCAAGCGGGATATGCCTGCGTGCTGCTCGATACGCTTGATGGCATGGAATCGGCTCGTGCGCTGTATGCCGACCTGGGCTTCGAAGAAATTCCGCCCTACTATCACAACCCCATCGCAGGGTCGCACTACCTCAAGGCGGATATCGATTAAGGCACAGCGAGCGCGCGAAGGGGCGGAGCATCCCGGCGCCTTCGCCGCCATGGCCAGCGTGGTGCTTGGCACAACGGTCCGTATCGACCCCGGGGACCGTCCTGCCATCACCAGCGCCATGCGATGAGGTCACCAAACAAACCGCATCGCGCTGGACACGGAACGGGCAATGTCCTCTCCCGTCCCCGAACCAGCGGCACCTTTTGTGTTCAGCCCTTGGCCTGTGCCAACAGCGTCGCCGCGTCGCTCACTTCAAACTTGCCGGGCGCTTCGATGTTCAGCGATGCCACCTTGCCATCTTTCACCAGCATCGAATACCGATTGCTGCGCAGGCCCAGACCCTTGCCGTTCAGATCCAGCGTCAGGCCCGTGGCCTTGGCAAAAGCGGCATCGCCGTCCGCCAGCATGCGCACCTTGCCCTGGGTCTTCTGATCGCGCGCCCAAGCGCCCATCACGAACGCGTCATTCACGCTCAGGCACCAGATCTCGTCCACACCCGCGGCCTTGAAGGCCTCGGCCTGCTCCACATACCCGGGAACATGCTTGGCGGAACAGGTTGGCGTGAAGGCACCTGGCACGGCAAACAGCGCGATGGTCTTGCCGGTGGTGGCCTGGTCCACTGCGACAGGGTTGGGGCCGAGGCTGCAACCGTCGCCTTCGACTTCGGAATATTCCATCAAGGTGATGGCAGGCAGGGTTTCACCGACTTTGATCATGCTGGGCTCCTAGGGTGTGGAATGAGGGACCTGCAGAACGCGGGCCCCAAAAAACAAAACGACCCAGCATTGTGGGTCGTTTTGAGCGGCTTTGCAGCCAACAAGCCCGTAGGCTTGTAAGGATCTGCCAATCAGACCAGTGCGGCCTTCTGGACCAGACGGGTGGCAACCCAGTTCTTGGTCTTGGAGATCGGACGGCTTTCCGTGATCTCGATGGTGTCACCCAACTTGTACTCGCCCTTTTCGTCATGGGCGTGGTACTTGCTGGATTTCGCCACGATCTTGCCGTAGAGCTCGTGCTTCACACGGCGCTCGACCAGCACGGTCACGGTCTTCGTACGCTTGTCGCTGACCACCTTGCCAATCAAGGTGCGCTTGAGGGATTTTTTAGCTTCCGTCATGTGGGCTCCTTACTTGGCGGCTTGCTTTTCAGCAAGAATGGTCTTGGCACGAGCGATATCCCGACGGGTGATACGCAGCGTATTGGTGTTTGCCAGTTGTTGCGTGGCCTTCTGCATGCGCAGACCGAAGTGGGCCTTTTGCAAGGACTTGATTTCGGTTTCGATGCCAGCGACGTCTTTTTGGCGCAGTTCAGCAGCTTTCGTCATTTCGATTCTCCTGAATTTAAGCGCCAATTTGACGAGCCACGAACGTGGTGCGCAGCGGCAGCTTGGCAGCAGCCAGGCGGAACGCTTCACGGGCCAGTTCTTCAGGCACACCGACGATCTCGAACACCACCTTGCCGGGCTGAATTTCAGCCACGTAATACTCGGGGTTGCCCTTACCGTTACCCATCCGAACTTCGGCGGGCTTGGTAGAGATCGGCTTGTCGGGGAACACGCGGATCCAGATACGGCCGCCACGTTTCACGTGACGGGAGATCGCACGGCGTGCGGCCTCGATCTGGCGGGCCGTCAGACGGCCACGGTCCGTGCACTTCAGGCCGAAGTCACCGAAGGCCACCGAATTGCCACGGGTGGCAACGCCGGTGTTACGGCCCTTCTGCTCTTTGCGGTACTTGCGGCGAGCGGGTTGCAGCATCTTTATTCTCCTTTGCCGTCCGCTGCTGTAGCGGGCGCGTCAACCTTGCGAACGCGCTTAACGGCGGTGTTATCGGCGCCACCGGCACCGGCGGGCTTGTCGCTACCGTCTGCAGGTGCCGCATTGGCACCGGCTGGACGGCGTGGACCACCACGGCCTGCACCCGGACGATCGCCACCTGGGCGGCCATCGCGACGCGGGCCACGGGGACGACGCTCTTCTTCTGGACGCGGTGTTTCCACTGCGGGCAGATCGTTGCGGCCCAGCGTATCGCCCTTGTAGACCCAGACCTTGACGCCGATGACGCCGTAGGTGGTCTTGGCTTCGGACGTGCCGTAGTCGATGTCGGCGCGCAGGGTGTGAAGCGGCACGCGACCTTCGCGGTACCACTCGCAACGGGCGATTTCAATCCCGTTCAGACGGCCGGACGACATGATCTTGATGCCCTGGGCACCCAGACGCATGGCGTTTTGCATGGCGCGCTTCATGGCGCGGCGGAACATGATCCGCTTTTCCAGCTGTTGCGTGATGCTGTCGGCGATCAGCTTGGCATCGATTTCGGGCTTGCGCACTTCTTCGATGTTCACTGCGACCGGCACGCCCAGACGCGTAGCGAGTTCCTTCTTCAGGTTCTCGATGTCTTCGCCCTTCTTGCCGATCACCACGCCCGGACGTGCCGAGTAGATGGTGATGCGGGCATTCTTGGCGGGGCGCTCGATCAGGATGCGCGAGACGGCAGCGTTCTTCAGCTTGGCCTTCAGGTATTCGCGCACCTTGATGTCTTCGGCCAGCATGCCGGCGAAGTCACGGTTGCTCGCGTACCAACGGCTGGCCCAGTTGCGGCTGACCGCCAGGCGGAAGCCGGTAGGATGGATTTTCTGTCCCATAGTCTTCCTCGGGCCTTCAGTTGCCAACCGTCACGTACACATGGCACGTGGGCTTGCTGATGCGATTGCCGCGGCCTTTGGCGCGCGCGGTGAAACGCTTGAGCGTGGTGCCTTGTTCGACGTAGATGGTCTTGACCTTCAGTTCGTCGATGTCGGCGCCGTCGTTGTGCTCAGCGTTGGCGATGGCGGACTCCAGCACCTTCTTGACGATTCCCGCAGCTTTTTTCTGCGTGAACGTCAGGATGTTCAGAGCCTGGTCGACCTTCTTGCCGCGGATCAGATCAGCGACCAGACGGCCCTTGTCGACCGACAGACGGACGCCCCGGAGGACTGCACGTGTTTCAGACATGGTCGTTCCTTACTTCTTCTGGACTTTCTTGTCCGCGGGGTGACCCTTGAAGGTGCGCGTCAGGGCGAATTCGCCCAGCTTGTGGCCCACCATCTGGTCGGTAACATACACCGGTACGTGCTGCTTGCCGTTGTGCACGGCAATGGTCAGACCGATGAAATCGGGCAGAACCATGGAGCGACGCGACCAGGTCTTGACTGGTTTCTTGTCCTTGGTCGCAATGGCCTTTTCGACCTTTGCCATCAAGTGGTGGTCAACAAACGGACCCTTTTTGAGAGAGCGAGTCATTTGTTATCCCTTACTTCTTGCGACGCGACACAATCATCACTTGTGTGCGCTTGTTGTTGCGGGTGCGATAACCCTTGGTCAGATTGCCCCAAGGATCGACTGCATGGCGGCCTTCGCCGGTGCGGCCTTCGCCACCACCGTGAGGGTGATCCACCGGGTTCATGGCCACGCCACGAACCGTTGGGCGAATACCCATCCAACGCTTCACACCGGCCTTGCCGAGTTGGCGCAGGCTGTGCTCTTCGTTGGCGACTTCGCCGATGGTTGCACGGCACTCGATGTGGATCTTGCGCACTTCGCCAGAGCGCATGCGCACCTGGGCGTACGTGCCTTCACGGGCCAGCAGCGTTGCGGAAGCACCTGCCGAGCGTGCGATCTGTGCACCGGCACCGGGCTTGAGCTCGATGCAGTGGATGGTCGAACCCACGGGGATGTTGCGGATCGGCAGCGTGTTGCCTGCGCGGATCGGGGCTTCGGAGCCGCTCAGGAGCGTGCTGCCGACTTCCAGACCACGGGGGGCAATGATGTAACGGCGCTCGCCGTCGGCATAGCACACCAGAGCGATGTGGGCCGTACGGTTCGGATCGTATTCAATGCGCTCGACCTTTGCAGGGATGCCATCCTTGTTGCGGACGAAATCCACCACACGGTAGTGGTGCTTGTGACCGCCGCCCTTGTGGCGGGTCGTGATGTGACCGTTGTTGTTGCGACCGGCCTTCTGGAACTGCGGCTCCAGCAGCGGCGCATACGCCTCACCCTTGTACAGGTGGTCACGGGTAACCTTCACCACGGCACGTTGGCCGGGCGAAGTGGGTTTCATTTTGATGACGGCCATGATTACGCGGCCTCCCCGGACAGGTTCAGCTCTTGACCTGGTTGCAGCGTGACATAAGCCTTGCGCACGTTGTCGCGACGGCCCATGGTCTTGCCAAAACGCTTGGCCTTGCCTTTGGTGTTCACCACAGAAACGCCCTTGACCTCGACCTTGAACATCAATTCCACAGCGGCCTTGATTTCTGGCTTGGTTGCGTTCTGCAGCACCTTGAACGTCACAGCATTGGACTTCTCGGCAACCATGGTGGCCTTTTCGGACACGATGGGAGCGACCAGCACTTGCATCAGACGACCTTCGTCAAACTTGGGCGTGCTCATGCGAACATCTCCTTGAGTTTGTCGATCGCGCCCTTGGTGACGAGCACTTTCTTGTAGTGCACCAGCGACACGGGGTCTGCGTAACGGGGTTCAACGATGAACACGTTCTTCAGATTGCGCGAAGCAAGGTACAGGTTTTCGTCCACTTCGTCGGCGATCACCATCACCGACTGCAGGTTCATCGCCTTGAACTTGTCGGCGAGCACCTTGGTCTTGGGGCTTTCCAGCGTCAGCGAGTCCACCACGGCCAGACGGCCTTCACGGGCCAGCTGCGAAAAGATCGCAGCCATGCCGGCGCGGTACATCTTCTTGTTGATCTTCTGCGTGAAGTTTTCTTCAGGCAGATTCGGGAAGATGCGACCGCCCCCACGCCACAGAGGCGAGGAGGTCATACCGGCGCGAGCGCGGCCAGTGCCTTTTTGCTTGAAGGGCTTCTTGGTGGAGTGCTTGACCTGCTCGCGGTCTTTTTGAGCACGCGTGCCTTGGCGGGCATTGGCCTGGTAAGCCACCACGATCTGGTGAACCAGATCTTCGTTGTATTCGCGACCGAACACGGTTTCGGGCGCATCGAACTTCGATGCGGCCTGGCCTTGGTCATTCAGGAGTTCGAGCTGCATTAGTTCGCTCCCTTGGAAGCTTTGGCCTTGACTGCCGGACGCACCGTCACGAACCCACCCTTGGAGCCCGGAATGGCGCCCTTGATCAAGAGCAGTTGACGCGCTTCGTCGATGCGGATGACATCGAGGTTTTGCGTGGTCTTGGTGACATCGCCCAGGTGGCCGGTCATGCGCTTACCGGGGAACACGCGACCGGGGTCTTGTGCCATACCGATGGAGCCAGGCACATTGTGCGAACGGCTGTTACCGTGCGATGCGCGCTGCGAAGCCATGTTGTGGCGCTTGATCGTGCCAGCGTAGCCCTTGCCGATCGACGTGCCTTGCACGTCCACCTTTTGGCCCACAGTGAACAGCGTCACGGGGACGGTAGAACCGACGGCGTACTGGGCGGCGACGTCAGCGGTCACGCGGAATTCGCGGATCACTTCACCGGCTTCGACGCCGGCCTTCGCCAGATGGCCCGCTGCGGGCTTGGTCACGCGCGATGCCTTGCGCGAACCAAACGTGACCTGCAAGGCCACGTAGCCATCGTTCTCTTGGGTTTTAACCTGGGTCACGCGGTTGTTGGACACATCCACCACCGTGACGGGCACTGCGTCCCCGTCATCGGTGAACAGACGCATCATGCCCACCTTGCGGCCCAGCAACCCTTGGGAGTTGCTTTGACTCATTGATTTTCTCCAAAACTTTCACCGCCTCGACTTCAATTGGCCAAAGCGTTTGCACAACGTTTGCACCGCCGTGCGCGAAAGAAGGTTGATAAAACTCCGCCGCCGTCACGCAAAGCGCAAAAAAGGCGAAGCCGCAAAGTATAACGCGGACTGCTTTTGCAAGCAAGTCCGCGTTATGTGTTGGTGCGCAGCAACCGCCGCGCCCCGGAGCCGGCAGATTACTGCAGCTTGATTTCGACGTCCACGCCAGCCGGCAGGTCGAGCTTCATCAGCGCGTCCACCGTCTTGTCCGTCGGATCGACGATGTCCATCAGGCGCTGGTGCGTGCGGATTTCGAGCTGGTCGCGGCTGGTTTTGTTGACGTGCGGCGAACGCAGGATGTCGAAACGCTTCATGCGCGTCGGCAGGGGCACGGGGCCCTTGACGATGGCGCCGGTGCGCTTGGCGGTATCAACGATCTCGGCAGCGGACTGGTCGATCAGCTTGTAATCAAACGCCTTCAGGCGGATGCGGATTTTTTGCTTGGACATGGCAAGTTCCTTTGTGCCTGAGGCTTAAGCAATGATCTTGGCCACGACGCCGGCGCCGACGGTGCGACCGCCTTCACGGATGGCGAAGCGCAGGCCTTCTTCCATGGCGATGGGGTTGATCAGCTTGACGGTGATCGACACGTTGTCGCCGGGCATGACCATTTCCTTGTCGGCTGGCAGCTCGATGGCGCCAGTCACGTCGGTCGTGCGGAAGTAGAACTGAGGACGGTAGTTGTTGAAGAAAGGCGTGTGACGGCCACCTTCGTCCTTGGACAGCACGTACACCTCGGCGGTGAAGTGCGTGTGCGGCTTGATGGAGTTGGGCTTGCACAGCACTTGGCCGCGTTCCACGTCTTCGCGCTTGGTACCGCGCAGCAGCAGGCCGACGTTGTCGCCAGCCTGGCCTTGATCCAGCAGCTTGCGGAACATTTCCACGCCCGTGCAGGTGGTCTTTTGCGTGTCGCGGATACCGACGATTTCGATTTCTTCGCCGACCTTGATGATGCCGCGCTCGATACGGCCCGTCACCACGGTGCCGCGACCGGAGATCGAGAACACGTCTTCCACGGGCATCAGGAATGCGCCGTCCACAGCGCGCTCGGGCGTGGGGATGTACGAGTCCAGGGCTTCGGCCAGCTTCATGATGGCTTCTTCACCCAGGGCGCCCTTGTCGCCTTCCAGGGCGAGCTTGGCGGAACCGCGGATGATGGGGGTGTCGTCGCCTGGGAAGTTGTACTTGTCCAGGAGTTCGCGCACTTCCATTTCGACGAGCTCGAGCAGCTCTTCGTCGTCGACCATGTCGCACTTGTTCAGGAACACGATGATGTAAGGCACGCCCACTTGGCGGGCCAGCAGGATGTGCTCGCGGGTCTGGGGCATGGGGCCGTCAGCGGCCGAGCACACCAGGATGGCGCCGTCCATCTGGGCAGCGCCGGTGATCATGTTCTTCACATAGTCGGCGTGACCGGGGCAGTCCACGTGGGCGTAGTGGCGGTTGGCCGTTTCGTATTCCACGTGGGCGGTGTTGATCGTGATGCCGCGGGCCTTTTCTTCGGGCGCTGCGTCGATCTGGTCGTATGCCTTGGCTTCGCCGCCGAACTTGGAGGACAGCACCGTGGCGATGGCCGCCGTCAGCGTCGTCTTGCCATGGTCCACGTGACCGATGGTGCCCACGTTCACGTGGGGCTTGGTACGTTCGAACTTACCTTTTGCCATTTTGAATCTCCAAAGAGCAATGCCTGTGTCAGGGTTTAACGTCTGCACCCGATTGCTGAGTCGTCCCGCACAGGGCAACAGGACGGCACCGGGTCGCAGATTGCAAGGATCTTGCTGCTACTTTTTTCATAGTTGCCAGCGCTTACTCGATAAGCACTGGCAACCAATTCCATAAAACCAACCGAAAGGGGCCACCGAAGCCGCCCCTCTCTTTGCCAATTACTTGGCGCGTGCAGCCATGATGGCTTCCGACACGTTGCGAGGGGCTTCGCTGTAGTGTTTGAATTCCATCGAGTAGGTGGCGCGGCCTTGCGTTGCGGAGCGCAGCGAGGTCGAGTAGCCGAACATTTCCGACAGGGGCACTTCGGCCTTGATGGCCTTGCCGCCGCCGACCATGTCGTCCATGCCCTGCACCATGCCACGGCGGGACGACAAGTCGCCCATCACCGTACCGGCGTAGTCTTCCGGCGTTTCGACTTCCACGGCCATCATGGGCTCGAGAATCACGGGGTTGGCCTTGCGGCAACCTTCCTTGAAACCGAAGATGGCGGCCATCTTGAACGCGAGTTCGTTCGAGTCCACATCGTGGTACGAACCGAAGTGCAGCGTGACCTTGACGTCCACCACCGGGTAGCCGGCCAGCACGCCTTGCGTGACGGCTTCGTTGATGCCCTTTTCCACCGCGGGGATGAATTCGCGAGGAACCACACCGCCCTTGATGGCGTCGACGAACTCGATGCCCTTGCCGGCTTCGTTCGGTTCGATCTTGAGCACGACGTGGCCGTACTGGCCCTTACCACCGGACTGGCGAACGAACTTGCCTTCGGCCTCTTCCACCGTCTTGCGGATGGTTTCGCGGTAGGCCACTTGAGGCTTGCCCACGTTGGCTTCCACGCCGAATTCGCGCTTCATGCGGTCCACGATGATTTCCAGGTGGAGCTCGCCCATGCCGCCGATGATGGTCTGGCCGGATTCTTCGTCGGTGCTGACGCGGAACGAAGGATCTTCGGCAGCCAGACGACCCAGCGCGATACCCATCTTTTCCTGGTCGGCCTTCGACTTCGGCTCCACGGCCTGACGGATCACGGGCTCAGGGAACACCATGCGCTCCAGCGTCACGATGGCCGAGGGATCGCACAGGGTTTCACCGGTCGTCACGTCTTTCAGGCCCACGCAGGCGGCGATGTCTCCAGCGCGGATCTCATCGACTTCTTCGCGGTTGTTGGCGTGCATCTGCACGATACGGCCAATGCGCTCCTTCTTGCCGCGCACGGGGTTGTACACCGTGTCGCCCTTGGACAGAACGCCGGAATAAACGCGCACGAACGTCAGCTGACCCACGAACGGGTCGGTCATCAGCTTGAACGCCAGGGCAGAGAACTTTTCCGAGTCGTCGGCCTTGCGGCTCGTCGGCTGCTCGTCGTCGTCGGTGCCGCCCACGGGAGGAATGTCCACCGGCGAAGGCATCAGTTCGATCACGGCGTCCAGCATGCGCTGCACACCCTTGTTCTTGAAGGCCGTACCGCACAGCATGGGCTGGATTTCGCAAGCGATGGCGCGCGTGCGCAGGCCGAGGGTGATTTCCTCTTCGGAAAGATCACCTTCTTCCAGATACTTGTTCATCAGGTCTTCGGAAGCTTCAGCAGCCGCCTCGACCATCTTCTCGCGCCATTCCTTGGCCGTTTCCAGCAGGTCGGCGGGGATCTCTTCGAAGGTGAACTTCATGCCTTGCGAGGCTTCATCCCAGATGATGGCCTTCATCTTGCGCAGGTCGACCACGCCCGTGAAGTTTTCTTCGGCACCGATCGGGATCACGATCGGCACGGGGTTGGCCTTCAGGCGCAGCTTCATCTGCTCGACGACCTTGAAGAAGTTGGCACCGGTACGGTCCATCTTGTTCACGAACGCGAGGCGAGGCACCTTGTACTTGTTCGCTTGGCGCCACACGGTTTCCGACTGTGGCTGCACGCCGCCCACGGCGCAATACACCATGCAGGCGCCGTCCAGCACGCGCATGGAACGTTCCACTTCGATCGTGAAGTCCACGTGGCCGGGGGTGTCGATGATGTTGATGCGGTGCTCGGGGAACGAACGGTCCATGCCGCTCCAGAAGCAGGTGGTGGCAGCCGAGGTGATCGTGATGCCGCGCTCTTGCTCCTGCTCCATCCAGTCCATGGTGGCTGCGCCGTCATGCACTTCACCGATCTTGTGGTTCACACCGGTGTAGAAAAGAATCCGCTCGGTCGTCGTGGTCTTGCCAGCGTCGATGTGGGCCGAGATACCGATATTGCGGTAGCGCTCGATGGGGGTCTTGCGAGCCATGGTAAATCCTTGGTTGAACGTTGTGTTCGTTGTGATGGGCCACCCGCTTTTGCGACGCAGCACCACAATTTGCCGGCGACCTGAATCAAGATAAGGCCGCAGGCAGAAAATGCCAGCGGCCTTACGTTTGCACCGGAGAAAGCCTGGAGGCTTAGAAGCGGAAGTGGCTGAATGCCTTGTTGGCTTCGGCCATGCGGTGCACTTCGTCACGGCGCTTCATCGCGCCGCCACGGCCTTCCGTGGCTTCCAGCAATTCGTTGGCCAGGCGTTGCGCCATCGACTTTTCGCCACGCTTGCGGGCGGCTTCCTTGATCCAACGCATCGACAGCGCCAGACGGCGCACGGGGCGCACTTCCACAGGCACCTGGTAGTTGGCACCACCCACGCGGCGGGACTTCACTTCGACCATGGGCTTCACGTTGTTGATGGCAACGGTGAACGCTTCCAGAGGGTCCTTGTCAGGGTGCTTCTTCTCGATCAGTTCCAGAGCGCCGTAAATGATGCGCTCTGCCACTGCCTTTTTGCCGCCTTCCATGATCACGTTCATGAATTTGGACAGCTCTACATTGCCGAACTTGGGATCCGGCAGGATTTCACGTTTGGGGACTTCGCGACGACGTGGCATTTTTTCACCTCATGTTTGCTTCAGTTGGCATCTTTTCAGACACCGCGAGAGCCATTCAGGACTCCCACTTACTCGACCCACGCAAGACAGTTGCGCTTGGGGTCACTACGCTGGATCACCGCGCCACGCGGGAAACAGCACCGGATATCTTTTGCAAAAAAGCGCAGGGCTTACTTGGCCTTGGGCTTCTTGGCACCGTACTTGGAGCGCGCTTGCTTGCGGTCTTTCACGCCTTGCAAGTCGAGCGAGCCACGCACGATGTGGTAACGCACACCGGGCAAGTCCTTGACACGACCGCCGCGAACCAGCACGACGCTGTGTTCCTGCAGGTTGTGGCCTTCGCCGCCGATGTAGGAAATGACTTCGAAACCGTTGGTCAGGCGAACCTTGGCGACCTTCCGCAGCGCGGAGTTAGGCTTCTTTGGCGTCGTGGTGTACACACGGGTGCACACGCCGCGGCGCTGAGGAGAGTTTTCCATCGCGGGGCTCTTCGACTTGATCTTTTCGACCTCGCGACCCTGACGGACCAGTTGATTGATGGTTGGCATGAATACGTCCCTAAACGTGAAATGCTTCGTGAAAAACGAAAACGTGAATCCCTTCGGAAATTCCGAAAAGCCTTCTAATGTAGCAGGTTGGCGCTGACGGGGCAATCGCGGGGCGGCCAACCGGCCGCCGCCGTGTCACTTGATCCACAGGCGGATGGCATCCCAGGCGCGGCCGAAGATGCCGGCCTGCTCCACCGTCTCCAGCGCCACCAGCGGCACTTCGGCGATGGGCTGCTCGCCCAGCGACACCTTCAGGGTGCCGATCGACTGACCCTTGGTGAACGGCGCCACGAGCGGGTCGGTGCGCACGATCTGCGTCGTGACCTTGCCGGCGCTGCCCGACGGCACGGTGACGACGATGGCATCCGGGCGGCCGATCTGGATGGTGTTCTGCTTGCCCTTCCAGACGGCCGGCGTGGCGGCGGGCTGGCCGGCGTCAAACAGCTTGACGGCATCGAAGGCTGTGTAGCCCCAGTTCAGGAGTTTCTGGCTCTCGTTCGCCCGGGCGTTCTCGCTGGAGGCGCCCAGCACGATGGACAGCAGACGGCGCTGGCCGACGTTCGGAAAGTCGCGCTTGGACGTGGCCACCAGACAGTAACCGGCAGCGGCCGTGTGGCCGGTCTTGAGGCCGTCCACCGTGGGATCGCGGAACAGCAGCGAATTGCGGTTGGTGCCATTGGAGGGCGGCGTGCCCGGGTACGCATAGTGCTTGGTCGCGTAGTAATGCATGTACTCGGGGAATTCCTGCATCAGGCGGGTGGCCAGCACGCCCAGGTCGCGCGCGGTGGTCGTGTGGCCCGGCTCGGTCAGGCCTTCGGGGTTCTTGTAGGCCGTGTTCTTCATGCCCAGGGCCTTGGCCTGGTCGTTCATTAGCTTGACGAAGTTCTCGGCCGTGCCGCCGACGCCTTCGGCCAGGGCCATGGTGGCGTCGTTGCCCGACTGCACGATCATGCCCTTGATGAGGTCTTCCACCGGCACCTGCATCTTGGGATCGATGAACATGCGCGAGCCGGGCATCTTCCAGGCGAGCACGCTCACGGGCAGCTTCTGCTCCAGCGTGATCTTCTTGGCGCGCAACGCGTCGAAGACCAGGTAGCCCGTCATGAGCTTGGTGAGCGATGCCTGCTCGACCGGTGCGTCGATGTCCTTGGCGGCGAGCACCTGGCCGGCGGTCACATCGAGCAGCAAGTAGTTGCGCGCAGCGATCTCGGGGGGCTGGGGGGCCTGGCCCTGCGCCCAGAGGGCGGCAGGCGCCAGCACGGCGACAAGAACGAAGGAACGCAGCGTGGAGAGGAAGGGCTTCATGGAAACAGGCATTCGGGGCAAGAAAACAAACCAAACGGTCAAAAACGGCGGCGGGGATGGCGCGCCGTGCGGTGCCCGGTAGGGAGCGTCTGGAGGGCGGTCAGTTCCCCGCCAGCAGGTGGCGGGACACCAGGTTTTTCAGGAGCGGCAATTGTCCGTGAAAGAAATGACCGCCGCCGGGCACGACTGTGACGGGGAGTATCTGCGGCCGCGCCCAGTCCATGACGGCCGACAGCGGCACGGTGTCGTCCTGCTCGCCGTGCACGACCAGCGTGCGCTCATGCGCCTCGGCCGGCACGGGCGCCACGGTGAAGCGGCTGGCGGCGGTGCCGACCAGGACCACCCGCTCGATGCCGCGCTGGCCCCACAGGCGCTCCAGCGCATGGCTGGTGACGAAGGCGCCGAACGAGAAGCCCGCCAGGGCCAGCGGCCCCTCGGGCGCTGCCTGGCGCACCACCTCCAGGAAGTCTTCCAGCTCGCCCTGGCCCGCGTCGTGCGTGCCGGCGCTGGCGCCCACGCCCCGGAAATTGAAGCGCACCGCGGTCCAGCCGCTGTGCACGAAGGCGCGCGCCAGGGTCTGCACCACCTTGTTGTCCATGGTGCCGCCGAACAGCGGGTGCGGGTGGGCGATCACCGCCACGCCGCGCGAGGGCGCGCTGTCCGGCGCCTGGGCCGCATCGCGTGCCGCTTCGATGGCGCCGGCAGCGCCGGTGAGGGTCAGGCGTTCAGTCTGGGCATTCACTGGATTTGCTATCAAATAAATAGCTGTCAGGACAATAAAATCTAGGGCAGACAGCCAAAAACACTTAAAAACCGATCGGCGCGCGAATCAGCGCCCGAGTTCCGGCGGCGTGAGCAGGCGTTCGACGACCTGACCGTTCTTCAGGTGCGATTCCACGATTTCGTCGATATCGCTGCCATCCACGAAGGTGTACCAGGTGCCCTCGGGATAGACCACGGCGACGGGCCCGCCGGCGCAGCGGTCCAGGCAGCCGGCCTTGTTCACCCGCACCTTGCCGGGGCCGGACAGGCCGGCCGCCTTGACCTGGGACTTGCAGCGGTCGAACGCGGCCTGCGCACCGTGGTGGGCGCAACTGTCCTTGCCGTTGGTGCGGTCGTTCAGGCAAAAGAAGATGTGGCGGGCGTAGTAGCCAGGCTGCGCGGCTGGCGGCGTGGGGGTGTCGGTCATCCGGGCATTTTAGGAGCCGATGCGAACAGGGGTATCCGCGTGGCCCTCGGCCGGGTCCCGGTCGCGCCGGGCCACGCGCTGCACCACATAAACCAGGGTGGCGTAGGGCCAGAGCCAGCCCAGCCATTGGCCCAGGCCGTAGAAGCGGATGAAGCGGCCCTGCTCCCAGGCCTGCAGGGTGTCGGCGAAATAGGCGCTGGTGGGTGCCTGGTTGAGGATGTTCAGGTGCAGCATCAGCAGCAATAGCAGCACGGCGGCGCTGGCCCGGCGGGGCAGGCCGGCCAGCATCAGCGCAACGGCCATGCCGGCCCACACGCCCACGCGGGCCGGGGTGCCGAGCCACTCCCAGGCATGCGCCGGGCCGTAGCTGAGCGCGGAGGACAGCGCGGTCACCGACACGCCCGCCACCACCGTGGCCAGCGAGAACGCCACACGGCGGCCGATGTGGCGGATCACGCAGTAGCCCAGCAGGCAGGGCACGAGCAGGCCCAGCATCACGGCCAGCAGTTCGGCACTGGGCGACAGGGCTTCCAGCGGCGTTTCGCGCAGCGGCAGCCAGTCCAGGAACGGGGTGTCGGCCAGCAGGTCTTCCAGCGCGATCTCGAGGCGTTCCCACATCTGGCCCAGCCCGAACGGCACGGCGGCGGGAAACAGCAGTGCCACCGGCCACAGCGCGAGCAAGGCCAGCGCCCCGCTGGCGTCGGCGACGAACCACCGCGCCCGCAGCCGGCTCCAGCGGGCCAGCGCGCCCAGCCGCTCCAGCAGCGCCGCCAGCAGCGCGCCGCCCAGCGTGCCGAGCGCGTTCAGCATCAGGTCCATGTTGGAGGGCACGCGCCGCGGCAGGTAGATCTGCAGGAACTCCATCAGCATCGAGAGCAGCGCGCCCGCCAGCGCGGCCACGGGCACCGCAGAGCGCGGCCAGCCGGTGCGCAGCAGGGCCAGCGCCAGCAGAAAGCCGAACGGCGCATAGCCGGCGATGTTGATGTTGACGTCGAACCACGTCCAGTACGGCGGGGGGATGCGGGCGGTAAGGAACACCCACGGCGAGATGCCCTGCTCGCGCCAGCCGTCGAAGGGGAACAGGCTGGCGAAGACCACGAGGGCCGCGTAGATCAGCGCCAGGGGCCAGGCGGAGGTCTTGTGCACGGCGGGAGCGCGCGGCCGGCGCGTCAGAAGGGTTTGACGACGACCAGCACCACCGCGGCCACCAGCAGCAGCACCGGCACCTCGTTGAACCAGCGGAACCAGCGGTGGCTGCGCCGGCTCTGGCCGCTGGCCAGCTTGCGCAGCAGCACGCCGCAGGCATGGTGGTAGCCCACGGCGAGCACCACGACCAGGAGCTTGGCGTGCATCCAGCCGTTGCCCGGCCCGCGGCCGATGCCGTACCCCAGGTAGAGCCACAGCCCCAGCGCGATGGCCGGCACGGCCAGGAAGGTGGTGAAACGCAGCAGCTTGCGCGCCATGAGCAGGAGCCGGTCTCGCTCGGCGGCCGAGCCCGGTGCCACCATGGCCAGGTTGACGAAGATCCGAGGCAGGTAGAACAGGCCGGCGAACCAACTGGCCACGAAGACGATGTGAAAGGCTTTGACCCAGAGCATGGGGGGCAGTGTACGTGCCGTGCCGGGCCGTCCGGCGGAGTCCGACGCGCAAAAACCACGGCGGCCGGCGTCACGTCGAAGGGCCGGGCGGAGACCGCCCCGGCGCAATGTGGCGCACAATTTCGGGATGCATCTGTCCAGCCCCACCCCCTTCCCCCAGAACCGCCCGCGCCGCCTGCGCCGCGATGCCTTCACCCGCAACCTCGTGCGCGAGCATGCCGTCACGCCGCACGATCTGATCTACCCCGTGTTCGTGCACGAAGGCCAGGGCCGCAGCGAGGCCATCGCGTCGATGCCGGGCGTGGAGCGCCTGAGCCTGGACCTCCTGCTGCCGGTGGCCGAGGATTGCGTGAAGCTGGGCATTCCGGTGCTGGCGCTGTTTCCGGCCATCGACCCCGCGCTCAAGGCGCCGGACGGCAAGGAGGCGCTCAACCCCGAAGGCCTGATTCCCCGCGTGGTGCGGGCGCTCAAGAAGGAATTCCCCGCGCTGGGCGTGATGACCGACGTGGCGCTGGACCCCTACACGAGCCACGGCCAGGACGGCGTGCTCGATGCCACCGGCTACATCATCAACGACGAAACGGTGGAGATCCTCACCGGGCAGGCGCTCACGCATGCCGAGGCGGGCGTGGACATCGTGGCGCCCAGCGACATGATGGACGGGCGCATCGGTGCGATCCGCGAGGCGCTCGAAGTGCAGGGCCACATCCACACGCGCATCATGGCCTACAGCGCCAAGTACGCGAGCGCCTTCTACGGCCCGTTCCGCGATGCCGTGGGCACGCGCGGCGCCCTGGGCAAGGCCGACAAGAACGTGTACCAGATGGACCCGGGTAACACCGACGAGGCGCTGCGAGAGGTGGCCCTCGATATCGCCGAAGGCGCCGACATGGTGATGGTCAAGCCCGGCATGCCGTACCTGGACGTGGTGCGCCGCGTGAAGGACGAGTTCCGCGTGCCCACCTTCGCCTACCAGGTGAGCGGCGAGTACGCCATGCTCAAGGCCGCGGCCGCCAACGGCTGGCTCGACCACGACGCGGTGATGATGGAAAGCCTGCTGGCCTTCAAGCGCGCCGGCGCCGACGGCGTGCTGACGTATTTCGCCCGCGACGCGGCGCGGCTGCTGCAAAAGTAAGCGACCGCCCCCCGGCCGCCTGCCCGCAGGGCCGGCGCCGGCGTCTTCCCCGCCCCGCCCCAGGCCTCCATGCGCATCTTTCACATCCACCAGGGCAACGCCACCGAGCTGGCCGCCCTGCCCTCCCAGCCCCCGGCCGCCGGCTTTTACTGGATCTCGTGCACCCGCGCGGCCTTCGGCGAGCAGTTGGGCCTGCTGCAGGCCGCGCTGCAGGCCACCACCGGCCTGCAACTGGTGGACCTGCACGTGTCCGACCTGCTGAACGCGCAGCTGCCATCGCACTACGACTACACCTCGCAGTACGACCTGCTGGTGTTCCGCCGCCTGGCGGCCGCCGGCCCGGGCGCGGCACCGGCCAGCGCAGCCGGCGCGGCAACCGCAGCAAGCCCGCAGGCCGCGCCTCCCGCCGCGCCGGGCCGCATGACGGGCCCGCCGGTGCTGCGCCGCATCGACACCAGCCCTGTGGGATTCGCCGTGTTCGACCAGGTGCTGCTGTCGGTGCACCCGGCCGACTGCGCGGTGCGCGATGCCTATGCGGCGCGGCTGCTGGCCACCGCGCGGGGGGAGGCCCGGGGCGATGCGCCGCGCGACCACCGGCCGCCGGGCTCCTCGCCCGTGGCGCGCCTGCCGACCTCGCCCGCCGATCTGATGATGCGCGTGGTCAACCTCATCGTGGACGGCTACCTGGATTTGCGCCGGGAACTGAGCCGGCAGCTCGACCACTGGCAGGCCGAGCTGCTCAAGCCCCGCGCGCGCTTCGCCAACTGGAGCGCGTTGCTTGAGGCCCGGCTGGCGCTGCACCAGCTCGACGAAATCTGCGAGGACCAAAACACCGCCGTGCAGGACTGGATCGATGCGGTGGAGACCTGGCCCGAGCCTGAAACCCCGGCGCTGCAGCGCGAGCTGGACCTGCTCAAGGTGCGCAGCCGCGACGTGCTGGAGCACATCGAGCGCGTGGTGCACCACGTGCGCCGGCTGGAGCAGAGCACCGAGACGGCGGTGCAGATGCATTTCAGCGTGCAGAGCAACCGCACCAACGACATCATGCGCACGCTCACGGCGCTCACCGCCGTGTTCCTGCCGCTGAACCTCATCGCTGGCATCTTCGGCATGAACTTCGAGTTCATTCCGCTGGTGCACAAGCAGGACGGCTTCTGGTGGGCGATGGGGTCGATGACGGTGATCGCGGTGGCGCTGATCGCGCTGTTCTGGCGCAAGCGCTACCTGGCCCGCACGGGCCACCACTGAGCGGGCACGGGGCGCCGCGCCCTGCGCGCCGATAGAATCGGCGCCCCTTCGCACATCGCTCCCGCCCACGCCCTTGCGGCCCGCCCGCAGCGGCGCCCCCCGTTCCCATGGCCCACATCCTCGTCGATCAGCTCGTCAAGACCTACCGCATCGCCGAGCGCGCGCCGGGCTTGGGCGGCGCGCTGCGCGGGCTGCTGCACCGGCGCACGCGCACGGTGGCGGCGCTGTCGGGGGTGTCGTTCACGCTCGAGCGCGGCGAGCTGCTGGGCTTCATCGGGCCGAACGGCGCGGGCAAATCGACCACCATCAAGATCCTGTCCGGCATCCTGCGGCCCGACGGCGGCCGCGTGGAGATCGACGGCCGCCACCCCAGCGACGACCGCGAGCGCCACGTCGCCCGCATCGGCGTGGTGTTCGGCCAGCGCACCCAGCTGTGGTGGGACCTGCCGGTGGGCGAGGGGTTCGATCTGCTGCGCGACATCTACCGCGTGGACGAGCGGCGCTACCGCCGCGCACGCGACGAGCTGGTCGCGCTGCTGTCGCTGGAAGGCGTGCTGGCCCAGCCCGTGCGCCAGCTCTCGCTGGGCCAGCGCATGCGCGCCGAGATCGCGGCGGCGCTGCTGCACGAGCCCGACATCCTGTTCCTGGACGAGCCGACCATCGGCCTGGATGCGCCGTCCAAACTCGCGGTGCGGGACTTCGTGCGCCGCGCCAACCGCGAGCGCGGCACCACCGTGCTGCTCACCACCCACGACATGCACGACATCGAGGCGCTGGCCGAGCGCGTGATCGTGATCGGCCATGGCCGCGTGCTGGCCGACAGCCCGGTCGAGGCCCTGCGCGCCCAGGTGATGGCCGAGCGGCGCCTGGTGGTCGATTTCGGGCACGACGCGCCTGTGCTGGCACCGCAGCCCGGCGTGTCGGTCCATGCGCGCGAGGGCCGCTCGCTGGTACTGGGGTTCGATCCGGCCGTCACCACGGCGCCCGCGCTCATCGCGCAGCTGGTGGCCGCGCACGCCGTGCAGGACATCCGCCTGGAGGGCCTGGCGATCGAAGAGGTCATCGCCCGCTTCTACGCGCTGCACGGCGCGGCCGAGGCATGAGGCCGCCGCTGGCGCTGCGGCCCTACACCGCCGCGTTCGTCTCGCGCTTCCTGCAGATGCTGCAGTACCGCACGGCGGCGCTCGCCGGCTTCGGCACGCAGTGCTGGTGGGGTGGCATCAAGGTGATGGTGCTGGCCGCGTTCTACGGCGGGGCCGGCGCCTCGGGCGTGCCCATGCCGCTGCAGCAGGCCATCACCTATACCTGGCTGGCCCAGGGGCTGCTGGCGCTGCTGCCGTGGTCGGGCGACCCGGAGGTGGCGCAGGCCGTGCGCACGGGCGCAGTGGCGTACGACCGGCTGCGGCCCGTGGACGCCTACGGCCTGTGGTTCGCGCGCAGCGCCGGCTGGATCGCCGCGCGGGTGCTGCCGCGCGTGGCGCTGATGGCGACCTTCGCCGCCGGGGTGCTGCCGCTGCTGGGCTGGCGCGAATGGGCCTGGCAGCCGCCGGCCAGCGCGGCGGCAGGGCTGGCGTTCGTGCTCTCGGCCGGCCTGGCGGTGCTGCTGTCCACCGCGCTGGTGATGCTGCTGAACGTGGCGGCCACGGCGGCGCTCAACGAGCGCGGCATCAACGCGCTGGCCGTGCCGGCGGTGGTGGTGCTGTCGGGCAACCTGCTGCCGCTGCCCCTGCTGCCCGATGCGTGGCAGTGGGCGCTGATCGCGCAGCCGTTGGCGGGGCTGCTGGACATTCCTTCGCGCATCCATTCCGGGCACTGGGCCGGCTGGCAGGCCGTGGGCGGGCTGGCCCTGCAGACCTTCTGGATCGCCGTGCTGGTGGCGCTGGGCCGCCTGGCGATGCGGCGCACGCTGCGCCACCTCGAAATCCAGGGCGGCTGAGATGGGATCGTTCGCGCTCTTCATCCGCCTGGCCGGCGCGTCGCTGCATGCGCAGGCGCGCTACCCCGCCTCCGCCATGCTGATGACCCTGGGGCAGTTCCTCGCCACGGGCATCGAGGTGGTCGCGGTGTGGGCGCTGTTCCACCGCTTCGGCAGCGTGCAGGGCTGGAGCCTGGGCGAGGTGGCGCTGTTCTACGGCCTGGTGAACTGCATGTTCGCGGTGGCGGACGCGCTGGGGCGCGGCTTCGACGTGCTGGGCACCGAGTTCCTGCGCACGGGCGCGTTCGACCGGCTGCTGCTGCGCCCGCGGCCGCTCGCGCTGCAGCTCATGGGCCACGACCTGCGCCTGAGCCGGCTGGGGCGGCTGCTGCAGGGGCTGATGGTGGTGGCATTCGCCACCGCGCAGGCGCCGATCGACTGGACGCCGGCCACCCTCGCGCTGGCGGCATGGGCGGTGGCCGGGGGCGTGGCCCTCTTCCTGGGCATCCTGGTGCTGCAGGGCACCCTGGCGTTCTGGACCGTGGAGAGCCTGGAGATCGCCAACGTGCTCACCTACGGCGGCGTGCAGGCGGCGCAGTACCCGCTGGCGCTCTATGCGCAGTGGTTCCGCCGGCTGCTGACCTTCGCCGTGCCGCTGGCCTGCGTGGCGTATTACCCGGGCCTGGCGATCCTCTCGCACCCCGACCCGCTGGGCGCGCCCGCCTGGGTGGGCTGGGTGTCGCCCGCCGCCGGCTTCGCCTTCCTGGCCGCCGCCTTCGGGGCCTGGCGCCTGGGCCTGCGGCACTACGCCTCCACCGGCAGCTGAACCCCCTCGAACCCGACCTGGCAAATAGAGACTTGACATTGTTTGTCTAGTCAATTATTGTTCAGGCCATGATCGACGCCCAAAAAACCGATGCCAGCCGCCTGCCGCCCGCCCCGCTCACCGTGGCGGGCATTCCGTTTCTGGTGGAAGAAAGCATCGGCTACCAGATGCGCCGCATCGTGTGCATCGTCGCCAGCGAGATCGAGCGCCGCATGGAGCCCCTGGGCCTGACCGATGCGCAATGGAAGCCGCTGCTGCGCCTGTACCTGAACCACGAGAACACGGTCGCGGGCCTGGCGCGCCTGTGCCAGCTCGACGCCGGCGGCATGACCCGCCTGCTCGACCGGCTGGAGGCCAAGGGCCTGTGCTCCCGCACGCGCTCGTTGGAAGACCGCCGGGTCGTGCACATCGAACTCACGCCCGAAGGGCACGCGGCGGCCGCGCAGATTCCCGACATCCTGGGCAACGTGCAGCAGGTGTGCGCCCAGGGTTTCCAGCCGGCCGAGTACCACCAGTTGCAGGATTTCCTCAAGCGCATCCACGGCAACCTGCAGACGCTGGGGGCGGCGGCCGACACCGCTGCGCCCCGCCCATCCTGAGAGTCAGTCCACCATGAACGCCACTTTTCCCTCCACGCCCGCCGCAGCCGATGCGGCCTCGGCCCGCGACGCCGCGGCGCCCGACACCCCCAGCCCGCTGCGCGGCGCGCTGCAATATTTCGCCACGCTGGCCATCGCGCTGGCGGCCCTGCCGGGCCTCACGGCCTGCGCCGACATGTCCGGCATCGCGCCCCATGCGCAGATGCGCGATGCTGCCTCGCTCGGCCTCGCGGCGCCGGCCGCCGGTGCCGGCGCGGTGGCGCAGCAATCCTTCGCCGAAGCCACGCTGCCCACGGACTGGTGGCTGGGCTTCGGCGACGGCCAGCTCGATGCGCTCATCGACCGCGCCCTGGCCACCAACCCCAACCTGAAGCTCACCGAGGCGCGCATCGCCCGCGCCCAGGCCTTCATCGAAACCGCCCGCGCGGCCGACGGCCCGCAGCTCAACGGGAGCCTGGACGTGAACCGGCAGCTCTACAGCGCCAACGGCCCCTACCCGCCGCCGCTGGCCGGGAGCGTGCTCAACAGCGGCACGGCGCGCCTGTCGGGCAGCTGGGAGATCGACTTCTTTGGCAAGAACCGCGCAGCGCTCGAATCCGCCCTGGGCAGCGCCAACGCCGCGCAGGCCGACGCCCAGGCCGCGCGCCTGCTGCTGGCCAGCAACGTGGCGCGCAGCTATTTCCAGCTGGCGCGCCTGAAGGCCCAACTGGGCGTGGCCGAACGCACGCTGGCCCAGCGCAACGAAACGCTGCGCCTGGTGCGCGACCGCGTGGATGCGGGCCTGGACACCCAGCTGGAGCGGCGCCAGAGCGAAGGCGGCCTGCCCGAGGCGCGCCAGCAGATCGAGGCGATCCAGGAGCAGATCGCCCTCACCCGCAATGCCCTGGGCGCGCTGGTGGGTCAGCCAAATGCAGCGAACGCCCTAGAATTTCCTGCCCTGGATGCTATTCATTCGATAGCAATTCCCGGCACGCTGCCAGCCGACCTGCTGGGCCGGCGGCCCGACGTGGCCGCCGCGCGCTGGCGCGTGGAAGCCGCCACCCAGGACGTGGCCGTGGCCAAGGCGCAGTTCTATCCGAATGTGAACCTGACGGCCTTCCTGGGCCTGTCGTCGATCGGGCTGGACCGCTTCGCCGAGGCCGGCAGCAAGGAGTGGGGCATCGGCCCGGCGATCCGCCTGCCGATTTTCGACTCGGGCCGCCTGCGCGCCAACCTGCGCGGCAAGGCCGCCGACGTGGATGCGGCGGTCGAGAGCTACAACGCCGCGCTGCTGGATGCCGTGCATGACGCGGCCGACCAGCTCGCCTCGGCCCGCTCCATCGACCGCCAGCAGGCCGAGCAGCGCCATGCGCAAGAGGCCGCCGAGGCCGCCTACGACATCGCCCGCCAGCGCTACCAGGCGGGCCTGGGCAACTACCTGAACGTGCTCACCGCCGAGACGGCCGTGCTGCTGCAACGCCGCCAGGCCGTGGACCTGGAGGCCCGCCGCCTGGACACCCAGGTCGCGCTGATCCGCGCCCTGGGCGGTGGCTACGCCGCCACCACGCCCGGCGCCGCGGGTGCCGTGGCCACGGCGGCCCCTGCCACCGCCACCGCCACCGCCGCGCACTGAGCCGCCCGCCACCCCTTTTTACCGAACCGAACACCTTCCCGACCGCGAGGAGCCTTTCCATGAACGCACCGCAAACCCCCGCCACCGCGCCCGCAGACCCCGGCGCCGCCAAGGCCCGCCGCCGCAAGGCCCTGATCTCGCTCGCCGCCGTCGTGGTGGTCGCGGGCGGCGCCTGGGGCGTGTACGACTGGCTGGTGGCCAGCCACTACGAAGACACCGACAACGCCTACGTGCAGGGCAATGTCATCCAGATCACGCCGCAGACGGGCGGCACCGTGATGTCCATCCTGGCCGACGACACCGACTTCGTGAAGGCCGGCGCCGCGCTGGTCAAGCTCGACCCCGCGGATGCCAGCGTGGCGCTGGAGCAGGCCGAGGCGGGCTTGGCCCAGGCGGTGCGACAGGCGCGCACGCTCTATGCCAACAACGGCTCGCTCAACGCGCAGATCAGCCTGCGCCAGGCGGACGTGGCCAAGGCCCGCTCCGACATCGCCCGCGCCAACGACGACCTGCGCCGCCGCCAGGCCCTGTCGGGCAACGGCGCCGTGTCCAAGGAAGAGTTGAACCACGCCCAGAGCCAGCTCGACGCGGCCCGCACGGCGCTGGCCGCGGCCGAGGCCGGCGTGGTGTCGGCGCGCGAGCAGCTCGCCAGCAACCAGTCGCTCACCCAGGGCATCTCGGTGGACCAGAACCCCAACGTGCTGGCCGCCGCCGGCAAGGTGCGCGAGGCCTACCTGGCCGCCCGCCGCACCGACCTGCCCGCCCCCGTGGACGGCTACGTGGCGCGCCGCACCGTGCAGCTGGGCCAGCGCGTGGCCGCCGGCACGCCGCTCATGACCGTGGTGCCGCTCAACCAGGTGTGGGTGGATGCGAATTTCAAGGAAAACCAGCTGCGCAACCTGCGCCTGGGCCAGCCCGCCAAGCTCACGGCCGACCTGTACGGTAAGAAGGTGGAATACACCGGCACCATCGCCGGCATGGGCGTGGGCACGGGCTCGGCCTTCGCGCTGCTGCCCGCGCAGAACGCCACCGGCAACTGGATCAAGGTGGTGCAGCGCGTGCCGGTGCGCATCGCGATCGACACCGAGCAATTGCGCACCCACCCGCTGCGCGTGGGGCTGTCCATGGACGTGAAGGTGGACACGCAGGACCGCAGCGGCCACCTGCTGGCCGACGCGCCGCGCACCCAGGCCGTGGCGCAGACCGCGGTGTACGACGACCTGGACAAGGGCGCCGGTGCCGACGTGGCCCGCATCATCGCGGCCAACGCTGGCCCGGGCTACAAGCCCACGCTGGCCGCCGCGCCGGCCAAGGGCGCGTCGCAGGTCGCCATGGCGCCGGCCACGACCGCGTCGCACTGACCCTGCGGGCCGCCTCGGCGGCGCCTCGCTCCCCAAGACAGACCCGCTGCGCACCGCCGCAGCGGGCCAGCCGTAGAACCACTCCCACAACACGCTGACCCATGTCTTCCCCCAACACCCCTGCGCCTCAGGCGCCGCCGCCCCTCGAAGGCAGCGCGCGCATGTGGGGCACGCTGGCCCTCTCGGCCGCGACGTTCATGAACGTGCTGGACACGTCCATCGCCAATGTGTCCCTGCCCGCCATCGCGGGCGACCTGGGCGTGAGCCCCACGCAAGGCACCTGGGTCATCACCAGCTTCGCGGTGGCCAATGCCATCGCGGTGCCGCTGACGGGCTGGCTGTCGCAGCGCTTCGGGCAGGTGCGACTGTTCGTGGCCAGCGTGACGCTGTTCGTGATCGCCTCGCTGCTGTGCGGCATCGCGCCCAACATGGCCACGCTGATCGCCTTCCGCGCGCTGCAGGGCTTCGTGGCCGGGCCGATGATTCCGCTGTCGCAGTCGCTGCTGCTGTCCAGCTACCCCAAGGCGCTGGCCGGGCTGGCGATGGCGATGTGGTCGATGACCACGCTCGTCGCGCCGGTGATGGGGCCGCTCCTGGGCGGCTGGATCACCGACAACATGAGCTGGCCGTGGATCTTCTACATCAACGTGCCGGTGGGCATCATGGCCGTGCTGGTCACCTGGAGCATCTTCCACAAGCGTGAATCCGAGCGGCGGGCGCTGCCCATCGACTCCATCGGCCTGGCGCTGCTGGTGATCTGGGTCGCGGCCATGCAGGTGATGCTGGACATCGGCAAGGAGCACGACTGGTTCGCCTCGCCCTGGGTGGTGGCGTGCGGCGTGGTGGCGGTGGTGGGTTTCGCCGCCTTCATGATCTGGGAGCGCGGCGAGCCGCACCCGGTGGTGGACCTCACGCTGTTCCGCATCCGCAACTTCTGGGCCGGCGCGCTGGCCACGTCGGTGGGCTACGGCCTGTTCTTCGGCAACGTGGTGCTGCTGCCGCTGTGGCTGCAGCAGTACATGGGCTACACCGCCACGCAGGCCGGCGAGGTGCTGGCGCCGGTGGGGCTGCTGGCGCTGGTGCTCTCGCCCGTGGTGGGCAAGAACATCGCCAAGGTGGACCCGCGGCGCTTTGCCACCTTCGCGTTCCTGGTGTTCGCGCTGGTGCTGTGGATGCGCTCGCGGTTCAACACCCAGGCCGACCTGACCACGATCATGGTGCCCACGATCATCCAGGGCATCGCCATGGCGTTCTTCTTCATCCCGCTGGTGACGATCACGCTGTCGGAGATCGCACCCGCGCGCATTCCGTCGGCCTCGGGGCTGTCGAACTTCATGCGCATCACGGCCGGGGCCATCGGCACCTCGGTCTCGACCACGCTGTGGGAGCGGCGCGCCACGCTGCACCATGCCCAGCTCACCGAAGGGCTGCAGCAGGGCGGCGTGGCCGTCACGCAGACGCTGCAGGGGCTGCAGGCGGGCGGCCTCACGCCCGAGCAGGCGCTGGCGCAGGTGGAGCGCATGGTGAACCAGCAGGCCTTCATGCTGGCTGCCAACGACATCTTCTATGCGTCGGCCGTGCTGTTCCTGCTGCTGATTCCGCTGGTCTGGCTGGCCCACCCGGTGCGACCCAGCGCCGGCAGCGCGGACGCCGCGGCCGGCGCGCACTGAGGCCGGGGGCTGGGGCGACTGTTGCGCCACCGCCTCACTCCAGGGCATTCGCGCGGGCAAAAAGCCGCCTGCGCAGGCGATGTCATCACGGGTTCATCCGGGATTTCTACAAACGCGGGGCTGCACCGGCATGCGCCGGCCGGCGGCCCCTGCGTCAAAAAATCCAGATAACCCATGACCCGCCCCTCTGCCCCTGCCCCCAAAACCTTCCGCCGTGCCCGGATGCCCCTGGCCATCGCCCTGGCCCTTCCCTCCCTCCTGCTGGCGGGCTGCGGCGGCTCCGGCGACGGCACGCCCGCCGCCGAACAGGGCCGCTGGACCACCGGCGACCTGCACACCCACACGGTGCAATCGGACGATTCGCGCACGACGCAGACGCTCGACTTCCTGCTCGGCAAGGCCTTCACCACCTACCGCCTGGACTGGATGGCGGTGACCAACCACCTGCGCTCGTCCAAGTACGACAACGCGGCCAACCTGCTGCCCGCTCCCAAGGCCTTCGCCTATGGCATGGAGGCCTATGAGATCCCGCGCATCCAGGCGCTGCAGGCCTCTGGCAACTACGCCGGCAAGCTGATCTTCTCGGGGTTCGAGTGGGACATGCCCACGCACGACCACATCGGCGTCGGCCTCTTCGAGGGGGCCAGCGGCAGCCTGAAGCCCTCCACCAGCGGGGCCAAGGAGTTCCAGTACCTGTTCACCACGGGCGCCGAATCGCTCTTCGACGCGGCGGACGTGGCCCGCTGGAAGGCCCAGTACCCGCAGCGCTTCAACCAGACGGCCGACGACGCGCTCAAGGCCATCGCCTGGCTGAAGGCGAAGTACCCCGACACCAGCTACGCCCTGATCAACCACCCCTCGCGCAACCCCGGCAAGTATTCGATCGCCGATCTGCGCCAGATGAACGACCTGGCGCCCAGGATCGTGTTCGCCATCGAGGGCATGGTGGGCAACCAGCTCGAACCCGACCGCGGCGGCTACACCTCGGCCTACATCGACGCCAACCAAGCCAACCGCACCTACGGCGGCACCGACGCCATCGTGGCGAAACTCGGCGGCGTGTGGGACGCACTGCTGGGCGAGGGCCGCCGCATCTGGAACATCGCCGACTCCGACTCGCACTTCGAGATCGACTCGAACAACAACAGCAGCGGCTACTACCCTGGCGAATACGCCAAGAACCACGTCTGGCAGGCCAGCAAGGCGGAGGGGGGCATCGGCGGCCTGGTCGACAGCCTGCGCGCGGGCCGCAGCTTCGGCGTCTTCGGCGACCTCATCAACGCGCTGGACTTCAACGTGTACGCCCTGAGCGGCAAGGGGACCATGGGCCAGGAGGTCAAGGCCTCGGCCGGCGAGAGCGTGACGGTGCGCATCCGCTTCAAGAGCCCGCCGGTCAACAACTACCAGCGACCGGTGGCCAGCGGCAACCTGGGCAACATGACGCCCAAGGTGGACCACATCGATCTCATCGCGGGCGACGTGGGCGAGCGCGCGCAGCCCGGATCGGCCGCCTACCAGCAGGCCACCAACCCCACCACCCGCGTGCTGCGCCGGTTCACGGCCGCCGACTGGACGCAGGACGGCGAGGGCTACTACACCATGGAGATTCCGCTCACCATCGCAAAGAACCAGTACCTGCGCCTGCGCGGCACGAACCTGGGCGAGAACGTGGCCGGTCTCACGGCGAACGGCGAGCCGCTGGCGGACCAGGCGGTGACCACGTCCGACCCGGCCCAGCGCCACGACCAGATCAACGACCGCAACTACGGCAACCTCTGGTTCTATTCCAACCCGATCTTCGTGTCGGTGCGCTGAAGGCCGGGCGCGGCGGGGCGCCTGGCGCCTGTGGATGGTCGGGGCAGTTTGCTATTTATTTAATAGCGCAATGCCCTAGAAACATATGCGCTGGAGCCCTTTCCGACTCGATACCCAGGAGGCGGCAGGGCCGCGCAACGCCCGCCCGCTTCACGTCAGGGCGGCGCCGGCCGGCACCCCGCCCCCCGTGTGCCAGCGCGCCTGCAGCCACGCGGCGAACCCTTCCGGCGCGCGGGCGATGCAGCGTGCGCTGGTGATCACCCGCGGGTCGCGCACCCACGCCACCGTCGCCTGCTGGGCGAGCAGCGCCTCGACCAGCCGCACGTCCTCGTGCGCCACGAGCGGCGCGAAACCGCCCGCGCGCCGGTAGGCCGCGGACGAGACGCCGAGGTTGGCGCCGTGGATGTGCCGGTGGCCGTTGCGGTCCTGGTAGTGCGATGCGAAGGCCTGAGCCACGTGCAGGGGATGCTCGTGCCAGTCCTCCACGCCGATCGTGCCGCACACGGCATCGCTCGCGCAGGCCAGTTGCGCCGTGATCCACTGCGGCGGCACGCGGCTGTCGGCATCGGTGCAGCACAGCCAGCGGGCGCCAAGCCCGACCAAGTGGTCCATGCCCACCGCCCGCGCCGTGCCGACGCAGCGCGCGCCGATCTCCACCACGTCGCAGCCCCACGTGCGTGCCAGGGCCGCCGTGGCGTCCCGGCAGGCATCGGCCACGACCACGATGCGCACGGGTTCCTGCACCTGCGCGGCCGCCGCGCACACCGAATCCAGGCAGGCGTCGATGAGGGCGGCTTCGTCGTGCGCCGGAATGCACACGCCGATCATGGGGCGCCCTCCGCCGCACGGGCCAGCCGCTCCTGAGCGCCGCCCGCCTCCGCCACCGAGGTGCCGCCCCCGTTCTGCCACACGTCGATGCGCATGTCTTCGTCGCACCAGCCGCCCACGTGGTCGAGCGCCAAGGTGTCCCGCGCCTGCGCGTGGACGCCGTCGCCATGGGCCGGCGCATCCGCCACCGGCGCGCGCCAGTGGCACATCGCCAGGTGGCCGCCGTGCTGCAGATGCCCGGGCACCTGCGCGAGGAAATGGGCGAAGTCGGCCGGCGGCAGGTAATAGGCCAGTTCCGCCACCACGATGAGGTCGCTGGGGGCCTCGGGCCAGTGCTGCGGAAAGCGCCAGTGCCGCAGCGCCACATGGCCGGCGCCGCTCAGCGTGGCGGCGGCGCGCACCAGCGCCGCCGCGCTGGCATCGGATGCGATAAGCCGGTCGCAGCGCGCGGCCAGCGCCACCGTGTTGCCGCCCACCGAGCAGCCGGGCTCGAAGCCCTGGGCATACCGGGGACGGGGGAGCGCGGCCAGCAGCAGATCGCGTTTGCGGCGCTCGTACCAGCGGGTGTGCACGCCCCACGGGTCGGCGCTGCGCGCGTGCAGTTGATCGAAGTGAACGGTATCGGCCAGGGGCGCGCCCATGTCAGGCCATCGCCCACTCGAAGCGGCCGTTCCACGCCTGCAGCGCCGAAGGCGGCAGCACCGGCGCCACGCCGCCGTCCGGCTGGATCTGGCTCTGGAAGGCGCGCACGGCGCGGGCCTTGGCCTGCACCAGGTCATCGGCCACGGCGATGCGCCGCAGCGTGCGATGGCGCAGCCGCGCGTGGGCCGCGTGTTCGGGCACCAGGGCCCAGACGGGGTACTCGATGCAACAGGCCCCCACCGTGCGGGCCGCCGCCAGGGCGGCGCGGGCGCAGGCCTCGTGGTCGGGGTGGCCGTCGTGGCGCCACGGCACGAAGACCGTGTCGCCCGGCGCCAGTTGCAGGTGCGCCGCGAGCGCAAGCTCCTCGGCCGCCAGGCCGCCATCGGGCAGGCCCAGGCGCACCACGGTCGCCGCGATGCCCAGTTGCGCCAGGGCGTTGGCCGACTCCTGCGGCCGGACCTGCCGAAGGCGCTCGGCGGGCCAGGCGTGCGAGCCGGGGTGGCTCGCCTCCCCATCGGTAACCGCGTAGACCAGCACCTCGTGGCCACGGCGCGCCAGTTGCGCCACCGTGCCGCCGAGCACCAGCACCTCGTCGTCGGGGTGCGGCGCGACGACCACCACGCGGCTGAAGGGCGCCACCAGCGATTCGGGGGTGGCCGGCAGCAACCGCGGCTGCGGCGCTGCCGGCACCGGCGTGCGCGCGGGCACGGCCCGCAGGCGCCGGGCGGCGGGCTTGTGGGAAGCGATCACAGCGTCCATGCGTTGTCTCCAGGAAGGGTTTCGTTCGCCTGTGCCGCCAAGCGGCCGAGCACCGCCAGGTCCCATTCGGCATGGCTCTGGCGCAGGAAGACCGCAAGATCCGCCACGCGCTGGGCGTGGTCGGCGTCGCGGCACAAAGGGCCCGCCCCCAAGGCGCGCCCCACGTGGTCGATCGTGGTGGACGCGGCCGCTTCCACGGTGCCGCGCACCTGCAGGGCCTCGCGGCGGCCGAACGGCGACCCGCCCGCCCGGTGCGCATCGATGGCGGCGGCGGCATGGCACAGTGCCAGGGCGGACGCGGACAGCGCGCAATCCACCGCGCCCAGGTGGGCAGCCAGCAGGTCGTCCGCCGCCGCGCCGCGCTGCTGCACCCGCTCGCGCAGGCGCTGTGCCACGGCGGCAGCGGCACCGTGCCAGCAGGCAGCGATGCCGGCCGCACCGTGCCAGAAGCCCGGCCGGTCCAGGTAGGCGCCGGGCGCCCCCACGGGCCATGCCGGCACCGTGTCGAACAGCACGTCCACGCTGGCGGTATCGGCCATGCCCACGGCGTCCCAGCCCTCGCGGGTGACGGTGACCCGGGGGTGGTGCATGGACACGGCAATGAGTTGAACCTGCCCGTCCGGATCGCGGGCCGTGGCCAGGGCGGCGCTGACGCCCGAGGCGCCAGAGCACCAGCACTTGCGGCCGGAGACCACCAGCCCGCCGTCGGGGCCCGCGGCCAGCTGCAGTTCTGCGCCGGCCGGCCCGCCCGCGGCCCACACGCCCCACAGGCCCTGCGACGGATCGACCGCACGGACCAGCGCGGCGGCGTCGCCATCGCCCAGAATCTCCCGCGCGATGCCGACCGCGTCGAGATGGGATTCGAACAGCTTGCCGATGGCGGCGTCCTCACCGGTCACCTTGGCGAGCCAGCGAAAGCGATCGGCGGTGGTGGCACGGGCCTGCGGGTCGGCACCGAACGCCTGGACATGGTCCAGTGCGTGGCGCACGGGGGTGCCCAGAGGGAAATCGGTGGGGGGAAGGAGATCGCGGCGCATCCTTCCGACGCTAGGGGGCGGCCCCCGGCGGCCGTGTCAGCCTCGGCCCCCTGCCGCTGTGGGACGCCGGTCGGCGGCCCGCTGCCACTCAGCCGGCCCCGGGGGGCTCCGCTCAGCCCACGTGCTTGGCGAAGAACGCCAGCGTGCGTTCGCGCGCCAGGGTGGCCGAGGCCTCGTCGTAGGAGCCGCGCTGGTCGCAATTGAAGCCGTGGTCGGCGTCGTACACGTGCACCTCCACTTCCGGGTGCGCCCGGCCGAAGGCCTGAACGCTGTCGAGCGCAATGAAGTGGTCGCGGTCGCCGAAGTGCGCCAGCACCGGAACCTTCGGGGTGCGCGCGCTTTCCTCGGTAGAGGTCATACCGCCGCCGTAGTAGCAGACGGCGGCCGACAGGCCCTGCAGCTCGCACGCCGCGCGCCAGGTGAGCAGCCCGCCCCAGCAGAATCCCACGATGCCCACCTTGCCGCCGCCGGCCTGCGCCGCGTGGTCGATGGCGGCCTGGATGTCGGGCAGCACGCCCGCGCCGGGCAGCGCCTCGACCCGGGACTTGAGTGCGATGCCGTCCTGCATGTCCTGGGCGCTGTAGCCCAGCTCGACCCCGGGCTGCACCCGGGCGAAGGTGGCGGGCGCCACGGCCAGGTAGCCGCGCGCGGCCAGCCGGTCGGCCACGGCGCGGATGTGCGAGTTCACGCCGAAGATTTCCTGCAGCACGACCACGGCGCCGCGTGCCTGGCCCTCGGGCTGCGCGACCCAGGCGGGCACCTTGAAACCGTCAGCCGATGCGATGTCCACGAAATTGCCCATGATGATGCGACTCCTTTGCCGGAAGGGATGGGTGAGAGAGGGTGGTTGAAAGAAAGCGGAGCGGTGAAAAGACGCGCCGGCCCGGTGGTGGCCCGGGCCGGCGGATGCTGTAATGCGGGACCTTTCGCCAACGGTGCATTCTTGCAGGAGACGGCAATTGAACAAAGTGGTACTTGTGACCGGTGGTAGCCGGGGCATCGGCGCAGCGACCGCACGCCTGGCCGCGCGCCAGGGCTGGGCGGTGGCGGTGAACTACGCCCGCGATGCGCAGGCGGCCGACGCCGTGGTGCAGGCCATCCGCGAGGCGGGCGGCCAGGCCATCGCCGTGCAGGCCGACGTGGCGAAGGAAGACGAGGTCGTCGCCCTGTTCGAGGCAGTCGATGCCCGCCTGGGAGCGCTCGGTGCCCTGGTGAACAACGCGGGCGTGGTCGATGTGCCCGCGCGCGTGGACCAGATGAGCGCCGAGCGCTTGCGCCGCATGTTCGACATCAACGTGGTGGGCAGCTTTCTCTGCGCCCGCGAGGCCGTGCGGCGCATGAGCACGAAGCACGGCGGCGCGGGCGGCAGCATCGTCAACGTGTCCAGCGCCGCGGCGCGCCTGGGCGCGGCCGGGCAGTACGTGGACTACGCCGCCTCCAAGGGCGCCATCGACGTGCTCACGCTCGGCCTGGCCCGCGAGGTGGCGGCCGAGGGCATCCGCGTGAATGCGGTGCGGCCCGGCCTCATCGACACCGACATCCACGCCAGCGGCGGCCTGCCCGACCGCGTGCGCGACCTGGCGCACCAGGTACCCATGGGCCGGGGCGGCACGGCCGAGGAGGTGGCCGAGGCCATCGTCTGGCTGATGTCGGAGGCGGCCAGCTACACCACCCTGTCCCTGCTCGAAGTCTCCGGAGGCCGCTGATGGACCTGAAACCGCTCATCACGCTGCTGGCCATCGTGAACCCGCTGGCCATCGTGCCGTTCTTCATCCACTACACCGACGGGTTCTCGCAGCGCCAGCGCCGGCGCACCATCCAGGTGGCGGCCTTCAGCGCGTTCTGCGTGATCGCGGCCTGCGCGCTGCTCGGGCTGCAGATCCTGGAGTTCTTCAACATCTCGCTGCAGAGCTTCCAGGTGGGCGGCGGCATGCTGCTGCTCATCAGCGCGATGAACATGCTCAACGCCCAGCCGGCCGAGGCCAAGCCCCACACCCACGAGCTGGAGGAAGGCGCCGAGAAGGCCGCCCAGGGCGACAGCATCGCCGTGGTGCCGCTCACCATCCCGCTGCTCACCGGGCCGGCCAGCATGTCCACCGTGGTGATCTATGCCGACCGGGCGCAGACCTTCTGGCAGCACCTGGCGCTGGTGGGCTACGGCGTGGTCATCGCCGGCGCCACGGCGCTGTGCTTCGCGCTGGCCGACCCCATCGCGCGCGTGCTGGGCAAGACCGGCATCAACGTGATGACGCGGCTCATGGGCCTGATCCTCGCGGCGCTGGCGGTGGAAGTGATGGCCGAAGGGCTGGGCAAGCTGTTCCCCGTGCTGGTCGCGCGCTGAGGGCACGGCATGGCCACCACCCACGCCCGATTGCTGCTGCTGGAGGACGACCCCGCCATCGCGCGCACGGTGGCCTATGCGCTCGAGCGCGAGGGGCTGTCCATCGTGCACAGCCTGCTGCTGCGGGACGCGCGCGAACAGCTGCGCGCCCGGCCTTTCGACCTGCTGGTGCTGGACGTGGGCCTGCCCGACGGCAACGGCCTCGATCTGCTGCGCGACCTGCGCCGCGACCCGGCGCACCAGGCCACACCGGTGCTCATGCTGAGCGCCCACGGCGAAGAGCTCGACCGCGTTCTGGGCCTGGAACTGGGCGCCGACGACTACCTGCCCAAGCCCTTCAGTCCGCGCGAGCTGGCGGCCCGCGTGAAAGCCCTGCTGCGCCGCGCGGCGGCCCCCGCACCGCTGGCAGCGGCATCGGCGCCGCCCAGCCCGTTCCACGACGATGCCGCCGGCCAGCGCGTGAGCCTGCACGGCCGGCCGCTGCCGCTCACGCGGCGCGAATACCGCCTGCTGGCCTGCCTGCTGCGCGGCGCCGGCCGCATCCAGTCGCGCGAGGCCCTGCTCGCCGGCGCCTGGGGCGACGACAGCGAAAGCACCGACCGCACGGTGGACACCCACATCAAGACGCTGCGCGCCAAGCTGCGCGAAGCGGACCCGGCGCGCGAATACATCAGCACGCACCGGGGCATGGGCTACTGCCTGGAGCCATGAGCGCCCGCTGGCACCGCTCCGCGCAGCCCACCCTGGCGAGGGCCTGACCCATGCGCCTGGGCATCCGGCTGCTGTTCGCCTTCTTCCTGATCAACGGCATCGCGGCCTTCTTCGTGCTGCGCGTGTTCACCGCCGAGATCAAGCCCAGCGTGCGCGAGGTGATGGAAGACATGATGGTGGACACCGCCAACATCCTGGCCGAACTGGCGAGCGACGACCTGGCCGCCGGCCGCCTGGGCGCCACTGCGCCCGGCACGCCCGAGAGCCGCTTCGCGCAGCACGTGCGCCAGTACGCGAGCCGCCCGGTCGACGCCGCGATCTGGGGGCTCACCAAGCAGACGCTCGATTTCCGCATCTACGTGACCGATGCCGCCGGGCGCGTGGTGTTCGACTCCGAGCGCAGCGCCGTGGGCGAGGACTATTCGGGCTGGCGCGACGTGGCGCGCACGCTGCGGGGCGAGTACGGCGCCCGCGCCACGCGCGAGGTGCAGGGCGACGACACCAGCGGCGTGATGTACGTGGCCGCCCCCATCCTGGTGGACGGGCCGTCCGGCCGCAGCATCGGCGGCGTGCTGACCGTGGCCAAGCCCACGCGCTCGGTGCAGCGCTTCATCGACCGGGCCGAGCGCAAGGTGCTGCGCGGCGGCCTGCTGCTGCTGGCCCTGTCGGCGCTGGTGGGCGTGGCCGTCACCGTGTGGACCGTGTGGCACGTGCGCCGCCTGCGCGATTACGCCCTGAGCGTGCAGGGTCCGGCCGACGGCGGCCTGAATCCCACGCAGCCCCTGGCCGTGCCGCGGGTGCCGGGCGAGCTGGGCGACCTGGCCCGCGCCATGGACCGCATGCGCGTGCGGCTGGAAGGGCACGACTACATCGAAGGCTACGTGCGCGCCCTCACGCATGAACTCAAAAGCCCCGTGGCCGCCATTCGCGGCGCGGGCGAACTGCTGCAGGAGGACCTGCCCCCGGCCGACCGCGCCCAGTTCGCCACGCAGGTGGTCGAGCAAAGCGAGCGCCTGCAGCGCCTGGTGGACCGGCTGCTGGCGCTGAGCCAGCTCGAGCAGCGCCAGCGGGCCGAGGGCGCGACCGCCGTCTCGCTGCAGGACTGCGCGGCCCTGGCGGTGCGCCAGGCCCAGGCCCGCGCCAGCCAGCGCACCATCGACCTGGTGCTCACGGGCGACGGCGCCGGCGGCCCGTGGGAGGCCGAACTGGTGACGCTGGCGATCACCAACCTGATCGACAACGCCATCGACTTCGCGCCCGCCGGCAGCGCGGTGCGCGTGGAGTTGCAGGGCCCGGTGGTGGCCGTGCAGGACGCGGGCCCCGGCGTGCCGGACTATGCGCTGCCGCGGCTGGGCGAGCGCTTTTTCACCACCGCGCGGCCGGGCGGAGAGCGCAGCGGCTCGGGGCTGGGCCTGGCCATCGTGCGCCGGATCATGGCGCTGCACGGGGGAACGATGGCGGTGCGCAACACCCAGCCCGGGCTGCGGGTCGAACTCGCCTTTCCGGCCGCCTGACGGCGGCGCCCCGGCCACCGGGCCGGCCGCGCGCCGGCGCACTTCACCGTGCACTCACAAACTTCATTTCCGCCTCACGCCCGATCACCACACTGCCCTCCACATCCACTGGCGGAGAGCCTCCTTGAAACACCCCCTGTTCACCAAACTGGCCGCGCTCGCGGCCATCACCCTGCTCCTGCTGTTCGGCCTGGGCCTCATCGAAGACGTGGTGCGCGACCGCCAACGCTACCGCACCCTCACCGCCGATGGCGTGGCGCGCAGCCTGGCGGGCTCGCAAACCCTGCTGGGGCCGCTGATCCACAGCGCCTGCGTGGAAAGCTGGGATGCCGTGACCGGCACCGGCAGCGAGCGCACCACGGTCGAGAAACGGCGCGAGTTCGTGCTCACCGCCATGCCGGATACCCTGCAATTGCGCGCCGGCACTGCCATGCAGGAGCGCTCGCGCGGCGTGCACAAGGTCAACACCTACACCCTGAAGGCGCATGTCGCCGCCGAGTGGTCGTCGCTCGCGAGCCTGCGGCCGGACACCACCGTGCAGGGCTCGCGCATGCAGTGCGGCGCGCCCCTGCTGATGATGGCGGTGGGCGATGCGCGAGGCATCCGCGCGGCCCAGCTCACCGTCGGCGGCCAGGCGCTGGCCCTGAAACCCGGCACCTTCCACCCCGCCTACCCCCGCGGCCTGCATGCCCCGCTGCCCGAAGCGCTGGTGCAGCGGCCAGGCGGCGACACCGGCCCGTTCAAGGCCGAGATGGACCTGGAACTCGTGGGCACCGAGAGCGTGGCCATCGTGCCGCTGGGCAGCCAGACCCAGGTGCAGATGGACGGCAGCTGGCCCCACCCCTCGTTCGCCGGCCGCTTCCTGCCATCGGAGCGCACCGTGGGGGACAAAGGCTTTTCCGCGCTGTGGCGCCTGTCTTCGCTGGCCAGCACGGCCCAGCAGGACGTGGCCGCCGGCCGCCCCGCGTGCGAGGCGGCCCCTACCGCGGACCGCGCCTACGACGCCGCGCCCGCCGACGGCCGCGGCTGCGCCGACAGCTTCACCGTGGCCTTCGTGGACCCGGTCAATCCCTATTCCCTGAGCGACCGCGCCACCAAATACGGCGTGCTGTTCGTCGCGCTCACCTTCGTGGCGGTGGGCCTGTTCGAGCTGATGAAGCGGCTGCGGGTGCACCCGGTGCAGTACCTGCTGGTCGGCAGTGCGCTGTGCAGCTTCTTCCTGCTGCTGGTGAGCCTGTCGGAGCACCTGCCCTTCGGCGTTTCGTATGCCATTGCGGCCAGCGCGTGCGTGCTGCTGCTGGCCTACTACGCCAGCCACATGCTGGGCAGCCTGTGGCTCGGCCTGCCGTTCGGGGCCGGCATCGCGCTGCTCTACGGCCTGCTCTACCTGCTGCTGCAGCTGGAGCAGACCGCGCTGGCCGTGGGTGCCATCGCGCTGTTCCTGGTGCTGGCCGCCGTGATGGTGCTCACGCGACGGGTGAACTGGTACGGCCTGACCGCGCAACGCCCTGTTTCCACCCCTCGTCCGGAGGCCGCATGAGCGCGCAGTCGCCCTGGCCGGCCCACCGGGCCAGCCCCTGGGACACGCACCTGGCCGCGCCAGCGCAGCCGGAGCGCGGCGAGCAGGGCCTGTCGATGGCGCAGGCGCAGCGCCTGCAGCGCTACCACGACCGCCTGCTGTGCGCCCTGGCGGCGCGGGACCGCGAAGCCTTGCGCCAGGCCAAGCAGGGCATCCTGAAGGCCGCCTACTGGCCAGGGGCTGCGGATGCCGCGTCCCCGGCCTGGCGCCGGGCCATGCGCACGCTCTCCTGGCAGATGGCGGCCTTGCTGCTGCCCCGCGGGCGCCATTAGCCCGCGGCGAGGGCCGCCGGGCTTCAGGCCGCGACCGCTTCGCGCGCCGGGCGGGGCGCTGCGGCCGTCTCTGCCTGCAGGGCCCCACCGTCGCCCGAGCAAGCGCCGCCGCAGCCGTGAATGGCCTGCGCCGGCAGGGCGCCCGGCGCATGCACGGTGCCGGTCGCGGGATCGAAGCCCACGCGGCGCAGGTGCAGGGCGAGCGCCGCGTCCATGGTCTGCGTGTGTTGCGGAAACCACAGGGCCAGCTCCGACGCCATGCGGCGCAGCACGGCCGGCTCGCCCGCTTCGGCCTGCGCCGTGCCCTCGCGCAGCACCTGCAGCACGACCTTGTGCTGCAGGCTGTGGCAGTTGCCCGAGGCGAAGCGGGTGGCGGCCATCCAGTCGTCCTCGCGGGCGAAGTGGTCGGCGGTGTGCGACACCAGCGCGTGCCAGGCGCCCAGCAGTTGCGCGTCCGGCGCGGCCTCCACGGCGGCCAGCAGTTCCACGAACTCCTGGTGGGTTTCGTCCATGAGGGGAAGGTCGAGGGCGAGGCCCTCGGACCATTGCAGTGCAGCCATTTCCAGTCCTTGCATCCAGTGGAAGGCCAGCTTAAGAGCCACCGCGGCACCGGGCTTTGATGCAGGTCAGGGCGCCGGCGATCGCGCACCGGGCCACGGCCTGCGGCGCAGGCCTGCCGGAAAGGGGCCGGACATCTGATAATTATTCGATGACTCAGCCGTCCACCCCGGGTAGTGCCGCCGCCGCGATGCCGTTGAACGAAGGCGAGCGCGTCGCCGCGCTCCAGATGCTCGGGGTGCTGGACTCGGCGCCGGAGCCGGTCTTCGACGACCTGGTGTGGCTGGCCAGCCAGTGCTGCGATGTGCCCATCGCGCTCATCTCGCTGATCGACGAAACGCGCCAGTGGTTCAAGGCCAGCTGCGGCCTGGGCACATCGCAGACGCCCCGCGAGATCGCGTTCTGCAGCCATGCGCTGGCGTCCACGCAGATCCTGGAGGTCCCCGACGCGCTGGAGGACCCGCGTTTTTCCAGCAACCCCATGGTGCTCGACGAACCGCGCATCCGCTTTTATGCAGGCGCGCCGCTGGTGGGCAGCGCCGGGCATGTCTACGGCACGCTGTGCGTGATCGACCGGGTGCCGCGGCACCTGTCCGGAACGCAGCGGGAGGCGCTGCAACGCCTGTCCAGGCAGGTGGTCAGTCAGCTGGAGGCCCGCCAGGGCCGCCGGGAGGCCCAGATCCAGGCGGGCACCCTGGGCCGCCTGCTGGAGGCCATGCCCGATGCGGTCGTGTCCTGCGGCCCCGATGGATTGCTGGGCGAGTTCAATCACGTGGCCCGGGCATGGCACGGCACCGACCCTCGCTCCCTGCCGCCGAGCGAATGGGCTGAGCATTTCGACCTGTTCGAGGCCTCGGGCACGCGGCTGCTGGCGACCGGGGACATCCCGCTGCTGGCCGCCTGGCGCGGCGAGACCGTTCGCGGGTTCGAGCTGGTCATCAAGGCGAGGGGCCAGGCGCCCCGGTCGGTGCTGTGCAACGCGTCGCCGTTGTTCTATGCGGACGGCACCAAGATGGGCGCGGTGTGCCTGATGCACGACGTGACGGCGCTGCGCGCCGCGACCCGGGCCGCCACGATCGCGGCCCAGCGCTTTTCGGGCGCCTTCAGCGCGGCCACCCACGGGATGGTCCTGGTCGCCACCACGGGCCACTGGATCGAGGTCAACGACGCGATCTGCGACATGCTGGGCTACTCGCGGGACGAATTGCTGCACATGGATTTCCGGCGGCTCACCCACCCCGACGACCTGATGTCCCACCGCGACCACATCGACCGGCTGGTCCGCAGGGAAACGCAGAACTACCAGTTGGGCAAGCGCTACGTGCGCAAGGACGGCGAGACGGTGTGGGCCCATCTGGCGGTCTCGCTGGTGCGGGACGAATTCGACCAGCCCCTGCATTTCGTGGCCCAGATCCAGGACGTCACGGAGCAGCGGTCCATGGAAGAGCGCCTGCGCGACAGCGAGCGCCGCATGCGCAGCATCCTGGAAAACACGGAGGATGCCTTCATCGTGGCCGATGAGGACGGCCACATTCTGGAGTGGAACCGCGCCGCCCAGGCGACGTTCGGCTGGCGCAGGGCCGAGGTGCTGGGGCGGCCGATGGCCGAGACCATCCTGACCCCGGCGATGCGAACGCGCAGCCTGGCGGCGCTCATGGGCAACGAGGACACGCGGGCCCGCAGGCAACTCCTTCCGGGATGGCACCGCGACCAGCACGAGTTCCCCATGGAGATCACCCTCAGCCAGGTGCAGCTGGAATCGTCCCGCATCGTGACGGCCTTCATGCACGACATCAGCGAGCGCGTCGCGGCCGACCAGCAGCTGCGCCGGCGCGAAGCCCAGCTGCAGCTGATGGCCGACAGCGTGCCCGCACTCATCGCGCACGTGGACGCGGACCTGCGCTACCAGTTCGCCAACAAGGCCTATGGCCGATGGTTCGGCAAGGACCCCGCGCAGATCGTGGGCCGCTCCATGGATGAAGTCCTGGGGCCGGCGCACTTCGCCAAAGCCTGGCCCTACATCGACCGCGTGCTGAAAGGCGAACGGGTGCAGTTCGAGGCAGAGGTCACCAACGCCGCCGGCGAAACCCGGGTCATGTTCGCCAGCTACATCCCCGATGTCCAGCCGGAGGGGCTGGACCCGGCATCGGCGCCCGCAGTCGGGTTCCACCTCACGGTGACGGACATCACCATCCACAAGGATTACGCCAACAGGCTTGCGATCAGCTCCGCGCGGCTGGAGCGGGCCCTCGAAGGGGCCGAACTGGGGCTGTGGGAACTGAACATCGAGGCCATGACGCTGCAGGTGGACGCCCGCGGATCGGCCATGCTGGGCTTCGGCCCCACCGAGGTGACCAAGACGGTGCCCGAATGGACCGCTGCGCTGCATCCGCTCGACCAGGAGCCGAACGTGGCCGCCTTCCGCCGGCATCTCGGCGGGTTGACGGAAAGCTACGAAAACGAGTTCAGGGTGCAAGGCCCGCAGGGGCCATGGATCTGGCTGTTCTCCCGCGGCAAGGTCATCCGGCGCAGCGCCACGGGCGCGCCCTCCACCATCATCGGCACCTTCATGGACATCACCCAGCGCAAGCTCGACGAAGAGGCGCTGGCCCGCGCGGCCCTGCTGCTGCGGCAATCGGGGGCCATGGCACGCGTGGGAGGCTGGACGCTGAATCCGGCCACGGGCGAGGCGGCATGGACGGACGAGGTCTACCGCATCCATGACCTGGAGCCGCAAACCGCGCCGGACCTGTCACAGGCGCTGAACTACTACACCGAGGCCTCGCGCCCCCTCATCGGCGCGGCCGTGCAGCGGTGCATGGACGACGGCACGCCGTGGGACCTGGAGCTGGAACTGATCTCGCACAAGGGGCGCCATCTCTGGGTGCGCGCCCAGGGCGAGCCGACCTACCAGGACGGCCGGATCGTCCAGCTGAGCGGGGCCTTCCAGGACATCACGGAGCGAAAGCACTCGGAGCTGCAACTGCAGCGCCTGAACGCCACGCTGGCGGAACTGTCCTATACGGATGCCCTCACGGGGCTGGGCAACCGCCGCCTGTTCGACGAGGCATTGAGCGCCGAGTGGGGCCGAACGCGCCGGCAAGACGCATCCGTGGCCCTGCTGATGATCGATATCGACCACTTCAAGCACTACAACGACATGCACGGGCACCAGGCCGGCGACGAATGCCTGCGCCAGGTCGGCGCCGTGCTGCAGGGGGCGTTGTTCCGGGCCCATGAAAAGCCGATGCGTTACGGAGGCGAAGAATTCGTGGTGCTCCTGCCGGGCACCACGGGCGACGAGGCGCAGGTCGTGGCCCAGCGGGTGCTGCAGGCGTTCGACCATGCCGCCCTCCCCCATGGCGCTTCGCCCCTGGGCCCGCACGTCACCCTGAGCATCGGCGTGGCGGCCCTGCAGCCCACGGCGGAAGTGACAGAAAAGCAATTGGTGCGCGACGCGGACCAGGCGCTCTACCAGGCCAAGGCCGCCGGACGGGCGCGTTTCATGCGGTGGCGCTGAACGCACGGCCCTTCGCTGCGGCCGCCGCAATGCAAAAAAAAGGCTTCGCACTGCGAAGCCTTTTTGCTTTTGGCACCCCCATCCGTTCATCCGAACGCGGGGGTAGGCCAACCCGTTTTACTGGTTGTAGACGCGCTTCAGATCGGCAACGCACTTGTCCTTGACGTCACCGGTCGCGGCATCGCAACGCTCCTTGGCGGCCTTGTATTCGGCTTCGCGCTTTTCTTCAGCGGCATCCTTCTTCACTTCAGCGACCTTGGCGTCCTTCTTGGCCATGTTGTCCGAAGGCTTGGCCTGAGCGCGTGCCACCTTGGCGTCTTCCTTGGCCTTCACGTGGGCGGCCTTGGCATCCTTCACGCAGACGTCCTTGGCATTGCCTTGCTGGTCGTCGCACTTTTCCTTGGCGACGTCGTAGGCGGCGTCAGCGCGGGCTTCGTTCACCTTGTAGGTGGCCTTGTCGCTGGGCTTGTACTGGGCTTCCAGTTCGGCCTTGGCGACCTTCTCGGCGCCCTTGGCTTCCTTCATGCAGACGTCCTTGGCGTTGGCCGTCATGCTGTCGCACTTCTGCTTGTTCATCTTGTAGTCGGCAGAGATGCGGTCCTTGGCGGCGCTGTGCTCTTCCTTGGTCATGGCCATGCCGCTGGTGGCGAGAAGGCCGGCGGCCACGATGGCCAGAAGATTGCGTGCGTGTTTCATATTTTTCTCCTTAATGTCTGTAGGGGGGGCGGTTGTCGATTTGCCTTGTGGCAGCACGGCGAACACCGCTGGTTTTTAAAAGTGGGAAAGGCCCGGGATTTACTTGTCGAAACGGAATTCGGGGTGGCGGTCTTGCCAGGACTTCAGTTCCTTCTCGGCGGCATCCTTGGCCAGACCCTGGCGCTCTTGCAGCTTGCCCAGGAACTGGTCGCGCTTGCCGGCTGCCACGTCAAGATCGTCGTCCGTCAGCTTGCCCCATTGCTCCTTGATCTTGCCGGTGAATTGCTTCCAGTTTCCCTTGACGGTGTCTTCATTCATGGCACAAGTCCTCTTGGTTATTCGCTTCAGCCCTCCACTCCGAGACGGTTTGGAACCCTGGCTGGATGCGATGGACGAACTGTAAAAGTGCCCCCTCGGGACAGGCGTAGTCATCCGGGGGCAGCACGCGTCAGCCCAGGCCTACGGTTGATAAGGACAAAAAAAAGAGGCGTGCACTGCACGCCCCTTTCGGCTATTGGCCCATGCGCTCAGTGCGCCAGATGCAGCCCGCATTCGCGGTTGTCCTCGCCCTTCGTCGGGTCCACGTAGTCGAAGTTGTTGGGCAGTTGGTGGGCCACGAGGTATTCGTACAGATCCTTGGACGACCAGTGCAGCAGCGGTGCGACCTTGAGCAGGCCGTCGGGGTTGATGCTCACCGGGTCCATCTGCGCGCGCACGGCCGTGTCGGTGGCGCGCAGCGCGGTGAACCACACCTGCGGCGCGGTCTCGCGCAGCGCGCGGGCGAAGGGCTCGAGCTTGACCTCTTCGGTGAAGGCGGCATGCCGCGGATCGTCGAGCGCGGGCACCGGGCCTTCGACGGCCTCGCGGTGGGCGCGCGATCGGCGTGGCAGGTAGATCGACAGGTTCAGGCCGAGCTGCCGGGTCACCTCGTCGGCGAACTGGTAAGTGGCCTCGGTGTTGTAGCCGTTGTCCATCCACACCACCGGCACGTCGGGCCGGGCCCGCGTGACCATGTGCAGGATGACGGCCTCGAACGGCCGGAAATTGGTGGTGACGATGGTGGGCCGGCCCAGGCCCACGGCCCAGTCCACGAGGCCCTGGGCGTCCTTGCCGAGTTCGGCGTTGATTCTTGCGAGGTCGATGCTGCTCATTCCATGCTCCAACGGGACCGGGCGAGAGCGGCCCGGTGGGACGGGCGATTGTGCCTTTTGCGCTGCAGGGCCGCAGCCTGGCGGCATCCCGCCCCTGCAGCCCGGCGGGGAACCGGTGAAGCGGGCCGCGAAAAATCAGTACAGCCGCTCGCGATAAGTGAGCAATCCGCCATTTCTATCTGCTGCAATGAAATTGCACTTAGAGTAAGTACAGTAACTTGCAGGCCATGTGATCAGCTGCTCAGATGACTCTGATCCCGGCGTCTGCCAGCATCTGCTGTAAGTGCGGGCTTTAACCGCATCGGAGCTCGAGCCATGAGCGTGGCATAGCTCTCCGCTTCAAGGTCAGCCGTAATCTCATGACATAGACGATCTATCTCTTTATCAACGAAGGTAAGGGTGCTCAAAACAAGGTGCTTAAGGTTTTGCCAAGATCGGGGCTGCAACAGCTCAACACCAACAGCGAGGGCCAAAACCTTTTCAACTTTGTAGGGATGTGTTCCATCGTTCAGAACCGCTCCGACATAGGCTTGCAAAGCTGAATTCTCATCATGAACAACGTGCTTGTTCCTCTCCAATCTAAGTTCTTCATAGACGGTCATCCCGTTTGGCTCATTTGCCAATATGACCGAAGCATCAAGCTGATAGGCTCTTCTTGATTCGTTTTTGCCAAAACACTTGAAGCATCGCGTGAGCGCAGCGACATACAGCCCTTCACGTGCGGTGTCTGGGCCATCTAGAAGGACGTTGATATCCTCAAGGTACTGGTTGGCGCGCACAAGATCAGACTGGTGAAGGATGAGGTCTGCAAGCATTTTTGCCTTAGAACCTCCAACGCTGACCAGCGACACTGCGTTGGGAATGCCGTTGAGTTCGATCCCTGAAGACGTTTGATGCAGTTCCATATCCACCTTTCTCAAAACGGTCCGGCCGGCTCGGTCATACGATCCCAACTGTAGATCACCAACTAACCGCGCTCGGCCCGGTTGACCCCGCCAGCCAGGCGCAGATGGGCGGCTGAGAGGTTTTCTTCGATGCGCAGTGGGTTGATGGCCGGCGTAGTCGTGGCGGTGCCCAAGGTCTGGCCAGTAACCTTGCCTCCGAAACTCTGCTGCTGGAGGTAGAAGAGTCGGGCGGCGCGCTGGACGTCGGCGAGTGCCTTGGGGCAGGTTTCCTGAAGCCACTTGAACACCTGCCTGCTGGTGTGACCTGCCCCCTTTAGACGTAGCAATGTCGAGTTAGCGATTCCAAGATTGAGCGCATGCGCAAACTCATCGTTAGGGTGGAGGCGCGACTCGCCAAATACTCGCGCGAGGATCAGCTGCAGTTGCTCGTCTGGTTCTCGGGGCGGCTTTAATTACATCCATTGCAAGCCGATTGGAGCACCCTGTTTCAGTCCATTCCCCTGCGTTCCTCAAAAGCCCAATTTTCGCGCCGTTGTTGTTGGGTTAGCTCAACTCCTTTCACACCGCAATGCCGCAGTACGGCAAAAATACAACAATAAGAATCATTCCCATTCTCTTTTTATAATCGGCGTTCCATGCCGCACCCCGCCTCGCTTCCTCCGCCGCCCGAGCCCCTGCTGGCCGCCCTGGTGAAGCACTACGAAGACCTGGTGGGATCGCTGCGGCACCGCTTCGGGGACGAGTGCTTTCCGCGCGAGATCGTGAACGACCTGTGCGTGCGGCTGCTCGAGCGCCCCGTGCCCGGCGAGATCGCCAATCCGCTGGCGTTCCTGCGCTGCGTGGCGCGGGACCTGGCCATCGACCGCTACCGCGCCCAGGCCCGGCGCCGCGAGACGGCGCACGAGCACCCCGAGGCTGACGCCCCCGTCCCTTCGGCCGCGCCGCTGTCGCCGCCGGAACTGGCGCTGGCCGCCCACCAGCGCCAGCGGGTGCTGCTGGCCGCCATCGAGCAGCTGCCGCAGGCCAGCCGCGAGGCGTTCATCCTCACCAAGCTCTACGGCATGCCGCAGGACGAGGCCGCCCGGCGCATGGGCGTCTCGCGCGGGATGGTGGCCCGGCACCTGGCGCGCGCCCTGCGCGACGTGGAGCCGGTACTGATCGAGGGCACCGGCCATGCCGCCCGCTGAATCCGCTGCGGCGCCGGCCGCCCTTGCAGCCGGCGCCGGCAACCCTTCCGTGCGCGGCGCGGGCCGCCGCGCCCACTTGCCCATCGACGACGCCCTGGCGCCGTTCGCCGACCTGCTGCGCCAGCACCTGCCCACGCCCGAAGACATCGAGCAGGCGGCTGCCCTGCGCCGCGAGCGACGCCGTCGTCCCGCCAAAGCCCGCGCGGCGGGCGCGGCCACGGCATTGGCAGTGGTGGCGGTGGCAGGGGTGCTGTGGGCCGATCCGGTGCTGCACCGCGAATCGCTGGCCAGCGCCGTGGGCGAGCGCCAGGCCCGGCCGCTGCCCGATGGCAGCACGGTGCGCCTGAACAGCGGCACCCGGGTGGAGGTGGCGCTGCACCTGCGCTCGCGCCGCCTGTCGCTGGCGCACGGCGAGGCCGCCTTCGAAGTCGCCCACGCGCCCTGGCACGCCTGGGCGCCCTGGCTGCAGCGCCCGTTCACCGTGCAGGCGGGCGCGGTGGCGGTGGAGGACATCGGCACCGTCTTCAACATCCGCCGCGACGGGACGGCTGCGGCCGGCGACGTGGCCGATGCCGGCGCCGACATCACCGTGCAGCAGGGCAGCGTACGCGTGCACGCCGGGACTGGCACGGCGCCGGTGGTGCTGCATGCGGGCCAGGCGCTGCACACCCGGCCGGGCACGGCCTGGCCCGCCCCGGTGGAAGCGGACACCGCCCGCGTCGCCGCGTGGCAGGCCGGCCGGCTGCGGCTGGACGCCACGCCGCTGGCCGACGCCGTGGCCGAGATGCAGCGCCACCGCCGCACCCCCATCACGCTGGCCGACGGGCACGCCGCGGCGCTGCGTATCTCGGGGGAATTCGACCTGGACCGCATCGACCAGCTGATCGACCTGCTGCCGCGCCTGGCCCCGGTGCGGGTGGACCGCCATGCAGACGGCAGCGTGGTGATCGGCCTGCGCACGGCACATCAAAAACCATAGCAGGATGCCGGCGCATTGATTGCGGTGGCGCCCGTTTCGATGCCCAGTGCCCGGTCTCCGGCCGAGGGGCCGCCGCTAGCCATTCATTGATTTGGATCGGCGACGTGTACAAACCCGCGCGCCGCATCGGCTCACAGGGGGACGGGCGCGCCCTGCCCGCCCGCCGTCCCTTTTTTTGTGTCTTGACCGATTTCTTTCCAGGAGCCTCCATGCCGATCCCCCAACACCGCCGCCCGCCACACCGCGCCCGATGGGCCGCGCTGGCCGCCGCGCTGTGCATCGCCGCCACCGCCGCCCAGGCCCAGCCCGTCGCAGTGGACCTGCCCGCCCAGCCCCTGGCGCAGTCATTGAACGCCCTGGCGCGCCAGAGCGGCGTGCAGATCGTGTTCGTCACCGACATCGCCCAGGGCCAGCAGGCGCCGGCGGTGCGGGGCACGCTGGAGGTGCGCGACGCGCTGCAGCGCCTGGTCGCCGGCACCGGGCTGGTGGTGCGCGCGCAGGATGCCCGCACCTTCACGGTGGAGCGCGCGGGCACCGCCCCCACTGGTGGCACCCCGGGGGCCACGGGTGCGGCGGCCGGCGCCACGATGAGCGAGGTGCGCGTGCAGGCGGCGCGTGGCGAGGACACGGCCTACAACGCCGCTTCGAGCGCCAGCGGCACCAAGACCGAGGCCCCGCTGCGCGACGTGCCGCAGACCATCGACGTGGTACCGCAGCAGGTGATCCGGGACCAGGGCGCGACCTCGATGCAGGACACCCTGCGCAACGTGGCGGGCGTGGGCCTGTCGCACGGCGATGGCCAGCGCGACCAGGTCAGCATCCGCGGCTTCACCAGCATCGGCGACCAGTTCGTGGACGGTTTTCGCGACGACGCGCTGTATTTCCGCGACCTGTCCAACATCGAGCGGGTGGAGGTGGTGAAGGGCCCCGCCGCCGTGCTGTACGGGCGCGGCTCGTCCGGCGGCCTGGTCAACCGCGTGACGAAAAAGCCCGGCACGGACGTGTCCGACATCGCCCTGAGCGTGGGCAGCTGGGCCGACAAGCGTGCCGAGTTCGACGTGGGCCGCGCGCCCGCGGGCAGCGACTGGTCCTGGCGCGTCACCGGCGCGGCCGAGGACGCCGACAGCTACCGCAGCCAGCAGTTCCTGGAGCGCCAGGCCATCGCCCCTTCGGTGCTGTGGAAGCCCGACGGCGCCACCTCGCTCATGCTGCAGGCCGACTACCTGCACGACAAGCGCGTGACCGACTTCGGCATCCCGGCCTACCAGGGCCGCCCGGTCAACGTGCCCGCGGGCACCTACTTCGGCTCGGCCAACGCGCGCGATGCGGACACGTCCGAATCCACGGTCAGCTCGTTCACCGCCACGTTCAGCCACCGCTTTTCCGACACGCTGCGCGTGCGCAACGCCCTGCGCTACTACCACTACGACCTGGACCGCCAGAACACCCTGCCCGCGGGCACCACGAACGAGGCCGCGGGCACCGTGGCGCTCACGCGCTCGGGCGTGGACCGGCGCGAGCGCGGCGTGTTCAACCAGACCGAGCTGATCCAGAACCTGCGCACCGGCAGCGTCGCGCACGAGGTGCTTTACGGCCTGGAGCTGGGCCAGCAGAACAAGGATGCGGTCTCGCTCACCGGCGGCACGCTGGGCAACGTGAACCTGTGGAACCCGGTGCTGCCGGTGGCGCCGCTCAACGGCGGCGGGGCCGTGTCGGCCAGCGCGCTGAACCGCTACCTGACGCGCGCGCTCTACGTGCAGGACCAGATCACGCTGTCGCCCGAGTGGAAGGTGCTGGCCGGCCTGCGCTACGACCGCTTCGGCCAGGAGACCGACAACCGCCTGGCGGGCCAGAGCGACTTCGAGCGCACGGACACCACCTGGAGCCCGCGCGCGGGCCTGGTGTGGCAGCCCACGGCGGCGCAGTCGTACTACGTGTCGGTGAGCCGTTCCTACCAGCCGTCGGCCGAGATGTTCGCGCTGTCTGCCACCAACACGGCCATCAAGCCCGAGCAGACGACCAACTACGAGGTGGGTGCCAAGCTCGACCTGATGGACGGCCGCGCCACGGCCACGGCCTCGCTGTTCCAGCTGGAGCGCACCGACATCAAGACCACCAACCCGGCACAGCCCACGCAGCTGATCCCCATCGGCACGCAGCGCACGCGCGGGCTGGAGCTGTCGCTGGCGGGCGAGCTGGCGGCGGGCCTGCAGGCCACGCTGAGCTACGCGCTGCTGGACACGCGCATCACGCGCTCCACGGCCACCGATGCCGGCCAGGCGGTGCAGGGCAAACGCGCCACGATCACGCCGCGCAACGCGTTCTCGGCCTGGCTCACGCAGCGCCTGGGCGACGACTGGAGCGTGGGGGGCGGCATCAACTACGTGGGCGACCGCTTCGCCAACCCGGGCAACACGGTGACCTTGCCGTCGTACGTGGTGGTGGACGCCATGGCGCAGTACCGCATCGGCAAGGCGACCACGCTGCAGCTGAACCTGCGCAACCTGTTCGACCGCAACTACATCGTCTCAGCCCACGGCAGCAGCCCCAACCTGAACCTGCCGGGTGCCCCGCGCAATGTGACGGTGACGCTGCGGCACAGCTTCTGACCGGGCCACCGGCGTTTCAGGAATCTGTCCAAACAGGAAACCTCCCAGATCAAGCAATAGGTTTTTATCGAACATTCCTTCCTGTGGAACAATCCGGCCCGGCGCGCGTTAACGGCCGGTTTTGCGCAGAGATCAAACAGGAAGAGAAGAACAATGTCGCTTGCCTACTGGTTCCGGGAGGGACCTGCGGAGCCCATCGAGAATGGGCGGATTCAATATGGACCGGGGAAAGGCTTGCCCAAGTTGGTGTTCAAGGGGTTTGACAATTCACAGAAACTTGTCGAGAAAATTGCCACCATTGATCCGGTTCGAAAGAAGATCATCCTGATGCAACCTAGGGAGAAAGCCCTGTATGCCTCGGGCCTGCGGGAACAGGGCGTCAATGGATACCTGTATCTGTTCGCCCATGCGAGCGCAATCAGTCTTCAAGGAGTCACCAATATTGGAGAAATCGTCCGTGTCATCAACCTCAGCGGCCTATGGCATAGGGAACCTATCCTGATTGATGCCTGCAATGCTGGGGCCTCTCCTGATGGCATCGCAAGTAACTTAGCCGGGGCCCTGGGCACTTACGTCACCGCGCCCACCACGACCACCTGGAACCAGCCTCTCGGCGGCGCGGCCATCGGCCAGGGCGCCTTCGAGAAGCTGCCTGGCGCACTGGAGCGGCTGGCCATCCCCAACTTCCTGCGCCCGGGGCAATGGCGCACCTGGGGCCCCGACGGACAACCCATCGCCACCACGCGCACCTCGCCGCGCGATGGCGGCGAACTCGTCAAGGGTCCGCTGGCCCAGGAACTGCTGAGGAAACGATGATGCTGCTGCGATGGTGGAAGCGCATCGGCTGCGGCTTTCAACTGCTCTTGATCTTCTCTTTCCTGATCGGCACCTACACCGCGTGGTGGTGGATCGACAGCGCTAGCACCTGCGAGACGCAGGACCAGTACACCCTTCGCGGCATCTGCCTCATGCGGATACAGGAGCGCGCCGAGCAAGGCGACAACGCCGCGCAATGGACCTATGGCGCCTACCTCGAAACCGAAGGTAAACAGCAGGAATCTCGCGCCTGGCACCTCCAGGCCATGCACGGCGCCCGCGTAGGACTGGCTTTGCGCGGCGAAATGATTGGCTACTGCGACCGCATCCCCGGATTCGAGGCGCACAACGTCGAGGCCGTCATGCTGCGCGTTGCGCGGAACAGCCCCGACGCGCATCTGCGCCTGCTGCACCTATATACCACCCCCCGCTCCCGTTGCAGCGCCTTCGACCTCGACAAGGCCGGTGCCCAGATTCCCCTGCTGACGCAGTGCGCGCACTTTGGCATTGCCGACTACCTCGAACTAGCCGCCAGCGAGCATCACCGCGTTCCATCTGCCACCCGTGCGGCCATCCGCTCGAACCTGGCCCTCTGCGAAAAAGAGCTGGCAGGACAGGCGCCCCCGGATACGACCGTGCAGGAATTCATGCCGGTGCGGCGAGAAGACTTGGACGCCCTGTCGCGCCGCCTCGCGGCGCTGGAACCCTGAGATGTCCCTTCCGAACGCCAACACGCCCATGGCATGGTGGAAACGCATCGGCTGCGGTTTTCAACTGCTCTTGATCTTCTCGCTCCTGATCGGCAGCTACACCGCATGGTGGTGGATCGACAGCGCTCGCACTTGCGAGACACAGGACGAATACAACCTACGGGGCATCTGCCTCATGCGGATACAGGAACGCGCCGAGCAAGGCGACAACGCCGCGCAATGGACGTATGGCGCCTACCTCGAAACGGAACGCCGGGAGCCGGAGGCGCGTGTCTGGCAAATCAGGGCCATGCACGGCGCCCGCGACGGGCTGGATATGCGCGGCGAAATGATCGGCTACTGTGATCGAATCCCCGGCTTCGAGGCGCGCACCGTCGAAAGCATCATGCTGCGCGTCGTGCAAACCAGCCCCGACGCGCACCTGACCCTGCTTCAACTCTATACCTACCCTGGCTGCGGCGCACTGGACCTCGACAAGGCCAGCGCGCAAATTCCCCTGCTGACACAGTGCGCGCATCTTTCCATCGAGCACTATCTGCGCACGGCTTCGGAAAAGCATTACCGCGTGCCACTTGCCACCCGCGCAGCCATCCGCTCGAACATGGCCCTCTGCGAAAAGGAACTGGCAGCCCCGCCCCCACTGGGCACCACCGTCCGCGAGTTCATGCCGGTACGGCGAGAGGACGTAGATGCCCTCTCGCGCAGCCTAGCCGCGCTGGAACCCTGAACCGCTCCCTTACCGCCCCATCTGCTCCAGCCACTGCCCGATGTCCTGCGCGGCCTGGGCCGTGGCGTCGGCCAGGGCGCGGGTGCCGCCGGGCGCATCGGCCGTGGCGGCGGGGCGCTGGACCAGGAACACGCGCTGGGCCAGCAGCTTCTCGCCGGCCGGCGTGGACTCGGCGATGGATACGCGCAGCCGCACCAGTCCCACGCTGGTGGCCGGGGCGCTGAACACGTGGCTGAACTCCTCGATCTCCAGGCGCAGAATGGCCGGCAGGGCGCCGCCCTCCAGGATCTGCGCGGCGCCTTCGTCGCCCGTCAGCACGGCGCGACGCAGGCCGAGCTGGTCGCGCACGGCCTTCTGCACCAGCTGCGCGGGCGGCTGGCTCCAGCGCGCCTGGTTGTAGGGACGCAGGCGGCGCGCGTCGTCGTAGGCCAGGCGGTACAGCACGGCGGTGCTGCCCTCGACCGGGCCGGTGGTGGTCACGTCGGCCAGGGCCAGGGGCGGCAGCGGCGCGCGGCGGTCCGAGGGCGCGGCCTCCATCAGGCCGGGGCCGAAGTCGTAGACCTCGGCGCGCACGGGCGGTGCGGGCAGCGCCGAGCAGCCGGCCAGCAGGGCGGCGAATGCCAGGCCGAAAACGGCTCCAGCACAATGAAAACGCCGGCGTTTAGCTATCATTTTAATAGTACTCATGGCAAGCCCTCTCAAGGTTTGGAGGCAACAGGCGCCTCGAAGCCGGGCTCGCCCGGCCCGCCGGCGGCGGTGCCCGATCCGTAGATGAGCGACTGCGGGTTGTCGCTGATGGTGCTGGCGGTGCGGCCCAGGCGGCGCACGGCGCGCGAGGTCTCGTCGGCGGCGTGGTTCAGGCGCGGCAGCGTCACGCGGCCGAAGCGGTCGGCGGCGGTGGCCAGCGACTTGGAGCCTTCGGCGATCTGGTCGATGGGGCCGCCCTCGGCGCTCAGCTGCTTGACGGCGGCGCCCACTTCGTTGGCCGCGGCGGAGGCGCTGCTGCCGGCCTGGCGCAGCGCCTGCAGCGTCTCGCGCGCATCGCTGGCCACGCCGGGCACGGCGGCCAGTGCGGGGTCGAGCCGCTGCACCACGGTGGTGTCCAGGCGCTTCATCAGCGCGCTGGCGTTGCCGGCGGCCTGACCCAGGTTGTCGATGGCGGTGGCGATGCGCTTTTGGTTGTCGTCGCTCAGCAGGTCGTTGATGCGGCCCGTGGCCTCTTCCACCTGCGAGAGGATGGCAGGCCCCTGCTCGGCCAGTTGGCCGAACGGCGAGGTCTTGAGGGGCAGGCGCGGCAGGCCGCTCGATCCCTTGGGCAGCGGCGGCTCGGCCTGCTGGCCGTCGTCCAGCAGCACGTGGGCCAGGCCCGTCACGCCCTGGTAGCCCAGCACGGCGAAGGTGGCCGGGGTGATGGGTGCCTGGTCGCTCACGGCGATGCGGATCAGCACGTTGCCGGCCACATCGGGGTCGAAGCCGATGCGCACCACCTTGCCCACCGCCACGCCCTTGTAGCGCACGGCGGCCTGCGGCTGCAGCCCGCCCACGCTCTGCTTGCTGGACAGCTCGTAGAGCTGGTAGCTGGTGTTGTCGCGCGTGAGCCAAAGGCCCAGGCCCGCCAGCAGGGCCGCCACAACGACCACGAAGATGCCCGCAGCGAGGGCGTGGGACTTGTTTTCCATCAGGCGTCCTTGGTCGAGGGCGAAGCCGGTGCGGGCGCCATGGCGCGCCGGCCGCGTTCGCCGAGAAAGAAATGTTGAATGAACGGGTGGTCGAAGTGCACGACCTCCTGCGGGGGGCCGGAGACGATGACCTTCTTTTCGGCCAGCACGGCCACGCGCGTGCTGAGCGCAAACAGCGTGTCCAGGTCGTGCGTGACCATCACCACCGTCAGGCCCAGGGCGGCGCGCAGCTCGCGCAGCAGTTCGCAGAAATCGTCGGAGCTGTTGGGGTCCAGGCCCGCGGTGGGCTCGTCCAGCAGCAGCAGGGGCGGGTCCATGATGAGCGCGCGCGCCAGGGCCACGCGCTTGATCATGCCGCCCGACAGGTCGGCCGGCATGCGCGTGGCGTGCTCGGGCTTCAGCCCCACCATCTGCAGCTTGACCATGGCCGCATCGCAGACCAGATCGCCCGGCAGCGTGCCCTGCTCGCGCAGCGCGAAGGCCACGTTGTCGAGCACGTTGAAGGCGGAAAACAGCGCGCCCTGCTGGAACAGCATGCCCACGCGGCTGGCGGCGCCGGCGCGGCCCATCTCGGCGGCGGGGCGGCCCAGCACCGTCACCTCGCCCTTGGCGGGCCGCGTGAGGCCCAGCATCTGGCGCAGCAGCACGGTCTTGCCCGTGCCCGAGCCGCCCACCAGGGCCAGCATTTCGCCGCGGCGCACGGTGAGGTCGAGGTTCTCGTGCACGGCGAAGGCCTCCTTGCCCTTGCCGAACACGGTGGACAGCCCCTTGATCTCGACCACCGGCGGCGCGTCGGCGGGCGGGGCCTGCGGTGCCGTGTGGGCGGCGGGGGCGGGGATGAGCGAGGTGTCGTCCATGGCGTCAGATCCCGAGGTTCTTGAACGCGATGGCGAACAGCGCGTCCACGATGATCACCATGGTGATGGAGCTCACCACCGAGGCCGTCGTGCCCTCGCCCAGGCTCTGCGTGTTGGGCTTGACGCGCAGGCCCCAGTGGCAGCCAATGAGCGCGATGGACACGCCGAACACCACCGACTTGGCCACCGCCATCACCAGGTTGGGAAAGCTCACCGCGTTGGGCAGCGCCTGTACGAAGTAGGCGGGCGACACGCCCAGCGCGAGGTCGGCCGCGAGCATGCCGCCGGCCAGCGCGCACAGCGTGGTCCACACGGCGATCAGCGGCATGGCCACGGCCAGCGCCACGGCGCGCGGCATGACGAGGCGAAAGCCGTGCGGAATGCCCATGACGCGCATGGCGTCGAGTTCCTCGGTCACCCGCATCACGCCGATCTGCGCCGTGATGGCCGAGCCCGAGCGCCCCGCCACGAGGATGGCCGCAAGCATGGGCCCCAGCTCGCGGATCAATGAAATGCCCAGGATGTTGACGATGAACGACTCGGCGCCGAACTGCCGCAGCTGCAGCGACATCAGGTAGGCCAGCACCACGCCGATGAGAAAACCCACGATGGCCGTGATGGGCATCGCCGTGGCGCCCATGCGATACAGGTGGCCCGACATGTCGCGCCAGGGCGCGCGGCGCGGCGAGCGCGCGGCCCGGAAGATGTCGATGAAGAGCTGCCCCACCAGTTCGAGCAGGTGGCGCATGTGGGACAGGGCGTGCAGCACCTGCACGCCGAGCCGGTCCACCTGCTCGGCCAGCCGCCAGGGTGTGTCGGGCGGGCGGGTGGTGCTGAATTCGGCCACGCGCTCGAGCATGTCGCGCTGACTGTCGTCAAGCGCCAGCCGCTCGGGCCAGTCGCGGCCCCAGTGGTTCCACAGCAGTTGCGCGCCCACGTGGTCCAGCCATTGCAGGCTGCGCAGGTCCCAGCCGATGGCCGGGCCGCCCCGCGTTTCGGACAACTGGGCCGACAGCGCGCGCCAGTGGCGGCGCGTGCCCAGCTCCGCCGCACCCCAGCGGCCGTGCAACACCGCACAGGGGCCTTCGGGCGTGTCGTCTCGGGTGATGCGGGGCTGGCTGTCGTCTTCGGTCATGGAGGGGGGCGGGAGAAGCTGTGCATGGTAGCGGAGCGGATGGGCCCGGGCGCGTCAGCGCAGAACGCGTCCCTGCGCAGGGCACGGGCCGCGTGAATTATGATCAAAACGCCCTCCAGCACAATATCTTCTAGGGCATATAGCTACAAAAATAATAGCAATCGGCTGTTTCCCTATCGACAGCGGCACGGCGCTACGCACAATGGACCGGCACTGCCGCAATGCCCCGGGAACGTGTTCAACGTCCAACAGCCTCCATGAGCGACACCACTTTCGACTACATCATCATCGGCGGCGGCACGGCCGGCGCCCTGCTGTGCAACCGCCTGAGCGCCGGCGGCCGCCACCGCGTGCTGCTCATCGAGGCGGGCCGCAAGGACGACTACCACTGGATCCACATCCCGGTCGGCTACCTGTACTGCATCGGCAACCCGCGCACCGACTGGCTGTACCACACCGAGCCCGACGCGGGCCTGAACGGCCGCAGCCTGCGCTACCCGCGCGGCAAGACGCTGGGCGGCTGCAGCAGCATCAACGGCATGATCTACATGCGCGGCCAGGCGCGCGACTACGACCAGTGGGCCGAGATCACGGGCGATGCCAGCTGGCGCTGGGAGCACGCCCTGCCCTACTTCCGCCGGCACGAAGACCACTGGCGCCTGGACCAGCCCGATTCCGCGACCGAGGCCTTCAAGCGCCTGCACGGCAGCAAGACCACTGGCGGCACGGGAGAGTGGCGCGTGGAAAAGCAGCGCCTGCGCTGGGACGTGCTGGACGCCTTCGCCCAGGCGGCGCAGCAGGCCGGCATTCCCGCCACCGACGATTTCAACGGCGGCGACAACGAGGGCGTGGGCTACTTCGAAGTCAACCAGAAGGCCGGCTGGCGCTGGAACACTGCCAAGGCCTTCCTGCGCCCCACCTGCTACGGGCGGCCCAACTTCGAGATGTGGACCGCCGCGCAGGCCACCCGGCTGCTGATCGACACCCAGCCCGACGGCTCGCGCCGCTGCACCGGCGTGCAGGTGTGGACCGGCGAGGAGATGGTCACCGCCCACGCCACGCGCGAGGTGGTGCTGAGCGCGGGCGCGGTCAACTCGCCGCAGCTGCTGCAGCTGTCGGGCATCGGCCCGGCGGCGCTGCTGCGCCAGCACGGCATCGACGTGGTGCACGACCTGCCCGGCGTGGGCGCCAACCTGCAGGACCACCTGCAGATCCGCGCGGTGTTCAAGGTGAACGGCGTGCCCACGCTCAACATGCTGGCCGGCAACTGGCTGGGCAAGGCGAAGATCGGGCTCGAATACGCCTTCAAGCGCAGCGGGCCCATGAGCATGGCGCCCTCGCAGCTGGGCGCCTTCACGCGCAGCTCGCCCGACCAGGCCCACCCCAACCTCGAATACCACGTGCAGCCGCTGTCGCTGGAAGCCTTCGGCGAGCCGCTGCACGCCTTTCCCGCCTTCACCGCCAGCGTGTGCAACCTGAACCCCACCAGCCGGGGCACCGTGCACATCAAGGGCCCCGACTTCCGCACAGCGCCGGCCATCGCCCCCAACTACCTGAGCACGCCCGAGGACCGCCAGGTCGCCGCCGACAGCCTGCGCGTGACGCGCCGCATCGTCGCCCAGCCGGCGCTGGCGCCCTACCGGCCCGAGGAATGGAAGCCCGGCGTGCAGTTCGAGACCGACGAGGACCTGGCGCGGCTGGCCGGCGACATCGCCACCACCATCTTCCACCCCGTGGGCACGACGCGCATGGGCCGCGACGGCGACCCGATGGCGGTGCTGGATTCGCAGTTGCGCGTGCGCGGCATCGACGGCCTGCGCGTGGTGGATGCGGGCGCCATGCCCACCATCACCAGCGGCAACACCAACTCGCCCACGCTGATGCTGGCCGAGAAGGCCGCCGAATGGATCCGGCAGGCGGCGCGGGCCGAAGCGCCCGGGGCCGAGGCGGTGGCCACGGCCACGCGCTGATCCGCCTTGCGGGGACGCGCTCAGCCGCGCTCGGGATCGGCCTGCGGCTCGCGGTGCGGCTGCGCCGTCTTCGCCCAGACCGCCCCCACCGCCGCGGCCGAGCCCGCGAGCCACAGGGCGGAAGACGCCGTCTGCAGCCGCACGGCCTGGCTGGCATCGCGGGTCGACGCCTGGACGGCCGCCGCACTCAAGCCGGCGGCGGCCAGGTTGGCGATGCCGCTCACGCCCTGCAGCAGCCCCGTGGCCGCATGGGTGGCCCCCGTGCCCACGGCGCTGAGCGCCATCGCCGCGCCGCTCGCGGCCCAGGCACCTGCGGAGCCGTAGGCGATCGCGCGCTGCACCGGCCCCAGCGTGAAGGGGGCGGCGGCACTCAACCCGCCCGCCACCACGGCGAAGGCGTTCGCCCCGGTGGTCCAGGCGCGGTACGGCACGTTGCCGACCTCGCCCACCATTCCAGCGCCCGCCCACAGGCTGCCGCTGACCGCCGCCGTGGCCTGCGCGGCGCGGGGCACGGCGGCCAACCGGGCCGACGCCAGGAACAGCGCCGCCGCGGCGGCATCCACCACCGGGGCACTCCAGGCCGACACGGTGCGCACCGCGCTCCAGGGCGATCCGGACGGCCGTGGCGCGGTGGGCTCGGTGGGCTCGGTGGGCTCGGTGGGTTCGGTGGCTGCATCTTCCGGGGCGCCGATCCGCTCCGCCGCTAGGCCGGCGGGCCGGTCCGTTTCCACCCTGCTGGCGCCCAGCGCCGCGGGTGCCGAGGCGGCCCGGGGCAGCAGCGCGGCGCGGGGCGACAGGCTCGCACCCGGCTGCGGGGCCGGCGGTGCACTGCGGGCCCGCAGGCCGGCCGGGGCGGAGACCGTTCGGCGCAGCGCAGGCGCCTCGGCGGGGAACGCCGGCCACTCGGGGGCGGCCGAGCGGGGCGCGGCCAGGGCCGCAGGCGCGGAAAGGGTGCGGCGAAGCGAAAGATCGGTCATGGCGAACAGGCCTTGGAGAGGGAAGCGAAACGACCGCCGATTGAAGCAAACCGCGCATCAATACCGCGTAAAAAGAACCGCCCGCCGCACCCGAGCTTCGCCAATCCCGCAAGCGCTTCGCCAGGGTGCCCCAGAACGGGGTGCGGGAAACCACCAATGCACCAGCAGGGTGCACTCGTTACAGTTCAACCACTCGAAAATGCGCCCGTCGCGTCGAACGAGGGGACCGAGGAGACATCTCGAAGTCGAACAAACCATTCCGAGCATCCCCCTATAAGATGCCTTTTTTACAAAGCGCCGGCGACCCCGGCGCTTTTTCTTTGCCCGTTCTCCTGGCCGGCGCGCTGTGCGCCGGCACGCACGAATCGCCCCCCATTCCCCGTTCCGCCCTGCGGCAGCCCCGACAATCGGGGGATGGAATGGATCATTGTTTCTCTGGCGTCGCTGCTGGCCGGCTTCGTGGACGCCATCGTCGGGGGCGGCGGCCTCATCCTCGTGCCCGCCCTGTTCGCCACGTTTCCCAACGCACCGCCCGCCACGCTGCTGGGCACCAACAAAAGCGCCTCCATCTGGGGCACGGGCATCGCCACCTGGCAGTACAGCCGCCGCGTGCAGATGCGCTGGCAGGCGATGCTGCCGGCCGCCGCGGCGGGCTTCATCGGGGCGTTTGCCGGCGCCTGGACGGTGACGGTGATCTCGGCGGATTCGCTGCGCAAGCTGCTCCCGCTGATCCTGCTGGCCGTGCTGCTGTACACGCTGGCCCGCAAGGACCTGGGCCGCCACCACACCCCGCGCTTCGAGGGCCGGATCGAGACACGCCTGGCCTGCGCCATCGGGCTGGTGGTGGGTTTCTACGACGGCTTCTTCGGGCCGGGCACGGGCAGCTTCTTCGTCTTCCTGTTCGTGCGGCTGCTGGGCTACGACTTCCTGAACGCCTCGGTGTCGGCCAAGCTGCTCAACCTGGCCACCAACGTGGCGGCCATCATCCTGTTCGCGGCCAAGGGGCACGTGTGGTGGCACTTCGCGGTGCCGCTGGCGGTGGCCAATGTGGTGGGCAGCGTCATCGGCACGCACATGGCGCTCAAGCACGGCACGGGCTTCGTGCGCGGCATCTTCATCGTGGTGGTCAGCGCGCTCATTCTCAAGACGGGCTACGACGCCTTCCTGCGCTGAGCCTCAAAAAGGCAAAACGGGCCCGTTTTTTGCGCTCCGGCTCAGGGTTTGCGGGTGTGCATGGCCTCATGCACGCCTTTTATAATGTGGCAATCCCGTGACTGCCCGTCCCGCGGGCGGCCCACTGGCCGCTGGCTCCGGCTTCGCTAACCGCCAAGCCGGATTTTTTGTACCTGAAACCACCCTGCGCAGGAACAACAGAGATGAAGATGTTCAAGACGATCGCCACCGTAGTGGCAATGTGTGCCGCTTTTTCCGTGCAGGCCCGCACGCTGGAGGCCGTCAAGAAGGACGGCAAGATCATCATCGCCACCGAAGGCCAGTTCGCGCCTTTCAACTATTTCCAGGGCACCCAGCTCACGGGCTTTGAGATCGAAGTGGCCAATCTGGTCGCCAAGAAGATGGGCCTGAAGGTCGAATGGAAGACACTGGGCTTCGATGCCCTGCTGACCGGCCTGGCGCAGGACCGCTGGGATGCCGTCATCGCCTCGCACGGCGTGACCGAAGAGCGCGCCAAGGCCGTCACCTTCGCCACGCCCCACTACTGCTCGGGCGGCATGATCATCGCCACCGACCCCAAGATCCGCACCGCCAAGGACCTCACCGGCAAGATCGTCGCCGTGCAGACCGGCACCAGCTACCTGGAGAACGTGCAGAAGGTCGCCGGCATCAAGGAAATGAAGAACTTCCCCACCGACGTGGACGCCCGCAGCGCGCTCACCTCCAAGCGCGTCGATGCCTGGGTGACCGACAAGTTCGTGGCCAAGGAAGTGGTCGCCAAGAACCCCAAGGCGGGCCTGAAGCTGGGCGACATGCTCTTCATCGAGAAGATCGCCCCCGCCGTCTCCAAGGGCAACACCGGCCTGGCCGACGCATGGAACAAGGCCTTTGCCGAAGTGCTGGCCGATGGCAGCTACGCCGCCGTGTCCCAGAAGTACTTCAACGAAGACGTCCGCTGCGCGCCATAAGCCGCGGCGCCGGCTTCGGACCGCCTTCCTTCCATGCTCAATGCTCTGTGGCCACAGCACTGGACGCGCCAGCACCGCAGCAATGCGACGCTGGTCTCCGCCCTGCTGCTGATGGTGTTGGCGCTGGCCCTGCTGGGCCAGCTTCTTTCCTTCCTGCCTGACCCGATCGGACCGAACGCCCAGGCGTTCTCCGACGGCGCGCGCACCACGCTGTGGCTCACCCTGGTGAGCGGCAGCGTGGGCCTGGTGCTGGGCACCAGCGCCGCGCTGGCCCGCACCTCGCGCTGGATCGCGCTGCGCTGGGTCGCCGGGTTCTACATCTGGGTCATCCGCGGCACGCCGCTGCTGGTGCAGATCCTCTTCGTGTACTTCGCGCTGCCGGTGCTGGTGCCGGGGCTGAACCTGCCCGACTTCGCCGCCGCCGTGGTGGCGCTGGGCCTGAACGTGGGTGCCTACAACGCCGAGGCGGTGCGCGCCGGACTGCTGGCCGTGCCGCGCGGGCAGACCGAGGCGGCGCGGGCCCTGGGCCTGTCGCGCCTGCACGTGTTCTTCGACGTGGTGTTTCCGCAGGCCTTCAAGATCTCGCTGCCCCCGCTGGTGAGCAACTTCGTGGCGCTGCTCAAGGACTCGTCGCTGGCCTACGCCATCGGCGTGGTGGAGCTGACCAACGTGGGCAACCGCATCCAGTCGGCGACCTTCCAGCCCATCGCGACGCTCTCCACCGTGGCCATCACCTACCTGCTGCTGACCACGCTGGTCACGCAGATCTCCAACGCCGTCGAATACCGCTTCGACGTGGAAGGACGGGCGCAATGAGCCAGGCCACGCCCTACATCGTCGCCGACTGCGTGTGCAAGTCGTTCGGCGCGCACCAGGTGCTCAAGGAGGTGTCCACCACCTTCAACACCGGCGAGGTGACGGTCATCATCGGCGCCTCGGGCTCGGGCAAGAGCACGCTGCTGCGGGCCATCAACCGGCTGGAGCCCCACGACAGCGGCCGCATCACCATCGGCGGCACCGAGGTGACGGACGACCAGCGCACGCTGCAAAAGCAGCGCAGCGAGGTCGGCATGGTGTTCCAGCAGTTCAACCTGTTCGGCCACATGAGCGTGCTGGACAACGTGACGCTGGCGCCCCGCCGCATCCACCGCACCCCGCGCGCCAAGGCCAACGAACAGGCCATGGCGCTGCTCAGGCGCGTGGGCATGCAGGACCATGCGCACAAGTACCCGTGGCAGCTGTCGGGCGGGCAGCAGCAGCGCGTGGCGATCGCCCGCGCGCTGGCGATGGCGCCCAAGGTGATGCTGTTCGACGAACCCACCTCCGCCCTCGACCCCGAGATGGTGCAGGAGGTGCTGGACGTCATGCGCGAGCTGGCCCGTGGCGGCATGACCATGATCGTGGTCACGCACGAGATGGGCTTCGCGCGCGAGGTGGCCGACCGCGTGATGTTCTTCGACCAGGGCCGCATCGCGCACGATGCGCCGCCGGCCGAGTTCTTCGGCAACCCCGCCAGCGACCGCATCCGCGCCTTCATCGGCCGCATGGGTGCCTGAACCGGGGAGGCGCACGCCTCCCCTTCCCGCCGGGCCACTGGCTTTTTCCGGCCCGCGCGCTTTCGGGTGCGCGGGCGCCTTGCCTCCATGAAACCTGAACGCCTGGGCCTGCTGGCCCTGCTGGCCGTGACCCTGGTGTGGGGCACGACCTTCCCCGCGATGAAGCTGCTGTCGGCGCACCTCGATGCGCTGCAACTCATCTGGCTGCGCTTTGCCATCGCGCTGCTGGTGCTCGGCCCGCTGTGGCGCGGCATGCGCCGCGCCGAGGCGCGCTGGGGCCTCGCGCTCGGCCTGCTGCTGTTCCTGGCGTTCTGGCTGCAGATCGAAGGGCTGGCGCGCACCACCAGCAACCGCAATGCCTTCGTGACAGGGCTGAACGTGCTCGTGGTGCCGCTGCTGGCCATGGCCTTGCTGGGGCGGCGCTACGGCTGGCGCCTGTGGGCCGCCTGCGCGATGGCCCTGGCTGGCATGGCGCTGATGTTCCATGAGAACGACCCCTGGAACCTGGGCGATACGCTGACCTTCGCCAGCACGCTGTTCTATGCCCTGTACATCCTGGCGCTGGAAGAGTGCGCGCGCCGCACGGCCGCCGAACCCGTGCGCGCCACGCGCATGGCCGCGGCGCAGGCCACCATGATGCTGGCGGCCTCCAGCGTGCTGATCGCCGTGCGCCACGGGGGGCTGGGCAGCACGTGGGCGTCGCTGGCCACGCTCTCGGTGCCGTCGTGGATCGCCCTGGTGTACCTCGGCCTGCTGGCCAGCGTGGTGGTGGTGACGCTGCAGGCCTGGGGCCAGCAGCGCGTGGATGCGATGCGCAGCGCCATCGTGTTCGGGCTGGAGCCGGTGTTCGCCGCGCTCACCGCCTGGGTGCTGATCGACGAACGCCTGGGCATCGCCGGGGTGGCCGGCGCGGCGCTGATCGTGGCGGCGCTGATCTTCAGCCAGTGGCAGCCCGCACCGCGGCGCACCGCGGGTGCCGGCGGCGCGCAGCCCGGGAACTGACCGCGCCGGGCGGCGTCAGGGCTCGATGAGCGGCACGTCGGCTGCGCGCAGCGGCGTGCCGATGGGGGCTGCCGCCTGGCCCTTGCGCACCGCGGCCATGTCCTGCTCGTTGGGGTAGTCGCCCTGCAGCCAGTAGTCGAACACGCGCCGCGCGATGGGCGCGGCATGCGCGGCGCCGAAGCCGGCGTTCTCCACGATCACGGCCAGCGCCAGGCGCGGGTTTTCGGCCGGGGCGAAGGCGGCGAACAGCGAGTGGTCGCGCTGGTGGTCCTCCAGCGCCTTGGCGTTGTACTTGACGTTCTGCCCCAGGCTCACCGCCTGCGCCGTGCCGGTCTTGCCGGCCGAGGTGTAGGGCGCGCCCGCGAACACGCGCGTGCCGGTGCCGCCCTTGTTCACCGCGACGAGCGCATTGCGCACGATCTCCACGTTCTTCGGCGAAAAGCCCAGGTCCTGCCCCGGGGGCTGCTGCACCTCGGTGATCTGGCCCGTGACCGTGTCCTTGATGGCCTTGATGAGGTGGGGCCGATAGCGCGTGCCGCCGTTGGCCAGCGTGGCCTCCGCCAGCGCCAGCTGCAGCATGGTGAAGTTGTTGTACCCCTGCCCGATGCCCAGCGACACCGTCTCGCCCGAGTACCAGCGGCGCATCTCGGGGCGCCGGTAGGTGTTGCGCTTCCACTCGGTGCTGGGCAGCACGCCGCGCACCTCGCCGTTGATGTCGATGCCCGTGGCCTGCCCGAAGCCGAGCGGCTTCATGAAGTCGTGGATGGTGTCCACGCCCATGTCCACGGCCAGCGAATAGAAATACGTGTTGCTGGAGAACTGGATGGCGCGGTGCATGTCCACGCCGCCCAGCCCGCCCTCGTGGCTGCGGAAGGTGTGGCCGCCGTAGGTGTAGAAGCCCGGGTCGTTGTACACCTGCGTGGGCGAGCGCTTGTTCAGCTGCAGCGCCCCCAGCGCCATGAAGGGCTTGTAGGTCGAGCCCGGCGGGTAGGTGCCGCGCAGCGCGCGATTGAGCAGCGGCTTGTCGATCGACTCGTTGAGTGCCTGCCAGTTCTCGCTGTCGATGCCCTCCACGAACAGGTTCGGATCGAACGTGGGCTTGCTCACCAGCGCCACGACCTCGCCGTTGCGCGGGTCGATGGCCACCAGCGCGCCGCGCCGCTCGCCGAACATGTCCTCGATCATCTTCTGCAGCTTGATGTCGATGGACAGCATCACCGTGTTGCCGGGCGTGGCCGGGTGGCTGGCCAGCCGGCGCACGGCGTGGCCGCCGGCGGAGGTCTCCATGCGCTCCACGCCGGTCTGGCCGTGCAGGGTGCTCTCGAAGCCCTGCTCCACGCCCAGCTTGCCGATGTGGTCGGTGCCGCGGTAGTTGGCCGCGTCTTCGGAGTCGTCGATGCGCTCCTTCTCGCGCTGGTTGATGCGGCCGATGTAGCCGATCGCGTGGCTCGCCACCTCGCCCATGGGGTAGTTGCGAAACAGCCGGGCCTTGATGTCCACGCCGGGAAAGCGGTAGCGCTGCGCGGTGAAGCGCGCCACTTCCTCATCGGACAGGCGCGTGCGGATGGGCAGCGATTCGAAGTTGCGCGACTCGTCCATGAGCCGCTTGAACCGGCGCCGGTCGCGCGGGTGGATGTCCAGCACCTTCGACAGGGCATCGATGGTGTCGTCCAGCGACTCGACCTTGGAGGGCGTGATCTCCAGCGTGTAGGCCGAATAGTTGGTGGCCAGCACCACGCCGTTGCGGTCCATGATGAGGCCGCGGTTGGGCACGATGGGCACCACGGCCGTGCGGTTGCTCTCGGCCTGCTCGGCGAGGTCGTCGTGGCGCACCACCTGCAGGTACACCAGCCGCGCCACCACCAGGCACAGCGCCATCAACACGACCAGCGCCACCACGAACACGCGGGTGCGGAAACGCGACGCATCGGCTTCGGTGTTGCGCAGTTCGGTCATGTCGGCAAAGAAACTGTCAGATCAGGGGGCTGGCGGCGATTCGTGCTCACAGCGGGCGGTTTTCGTCGCGGTCGGGCGGACGGCGCTGCGGCGCCAGCAGTATCCAGCTGGCGAGCGGCCACAGCAAGGCCTCCAGGCACGGCGCCACCAGGCCTTCGAAGCCGGGCAGGATCCCGCCCGACACGATGCGGATCAGCAGTTCGATCACATGGGCCGCGATGAACAGCGGAAACACCTGCAGCGCCTGCGACGGCACGCTGAACCACAGCAAGCGGCGGTGCATGTACAGGGCGCCGTACATCAGGGCGCAATAGGCCAGGGCATGCTGGCCGAGCAGCGCGGTCTGGTACACGTCCATGCACAGCCCCATGGCAAAGGCCACGCCCATGCCCACGCGCTGGGGCTGGTGCACGCCCCAGAACACGAGCAGCACCATCACGAGGTCGGGCGTCCACACCACGCGCCCGAGCGGCAGCATGTTGAACGCCAGCGCCACCAGCAGGCTGCCGACAATGAACAGGGGACGGACCGGCAGCAGCAGTTGCTGCCCGCGGGGCATGATCATGCGGACCTCCCGGGACGGGATGCGGCGGCCACGGCAGGCCCGCGGGGGCGCAGGGCAGCGCGGATCATCGGCGCCCCTTGCGAACCGGCGCGGCGGGCGCAGGCGCGGGGCGCTGCGGCAGGTCGGCCGTCAGCGGCTTGAGCACCAGCACGTGGCGCGCGCCGTTCACCTGCGCCAGCGGCGCGCAGTAGATGCGGGCGAAGGCCGAGTCGGCGCGCCGCTCCACCCGCACCACGCGGGCCACGGGCAGCCCCGGCGGGTACAGGCCGTCCACGCCGCTGGTGGTGAGCAGGTCGTTTTCCTGCACGTCGGCATTGCCGGGCATGAAGCGCAGCTCCATCCCGCCGCCGTGGGCGATGACCGGATCGCCATAGGCCACGCTGCGCGCGCCGGTGCGCAGGTTCATCACGGGAATGGCCTGGTCGCGGTCGATGAGCAGGGTCACCTCGCTCAGGAACGGGTGCACGCGGGTGACCTGGCCGAGCATGCCGGACTCGTCCATCACCGGCGAGCCGAGTTCGACGCCGGCCACCTGGCCCTGGTCGATCATCACGCGGCGGGTGTAGGGATCGGCGGCGTCGTAGATCACCTGCGCGGCCTGCGACGGCGTCGTCAGGCGCTCGCGCAACTCCAGCAGCTTGCGCAGCCGCGCGTTCTCCTGCAAGAGCTGCTCGGCCTGGTTGGCGCGCTCGGACATCTGCGCCATGTTGCGGCGGGCCGTGTCGGCATCGGCCTGGGCCACCTGCAGCGACTGGAAGTAGCCCGCCCCCTTGGCGGCGAACTCCACCGGCTGCAGCATGGTCCACTGCAGCGGGTAGAGCGCCACGGCCACGGCCTTGCGCAGCGGATCGGTCACCTGGAACCGGGCATCCGCCACCATCAAAAACAGCGCCAGGGCGCTGTAGAGGGCAAGTCGGGAGCGCGGCGAGGGCCCTTGCTTGAAGAAGGGCGGCGCGGACCGTTCGAGCGTACCGAGGGGCATGGGCAGGCAGGCCGTGGGATCAGGCGACAACCGGCCAGGCAGCGGCCGGGGGCCGCGCCAGGAGCGCGGCAGCGGTGGCCCGCCCGCAGCCCTGCACGCCCGGCAGGGGCGGAAGGAGGACGGCCAGCGGTTGATCCATGTCTTTTTCCAGGGCCCCGGCTTCGCGCCAGGGCCGGGCGTGTCACTCGCTCGTGAAGATACTGCCCTGGCGGTCCATGCGCTCCAGCGCAATGCCGCACCCGCGCACCACGCAGGTCAGGGGGTCTTCGGCGACCAGTACCGGCAGGCCGGTTTCCTCGGCCAGCAGGCGGTCCAGGTCGCGCAGCAACGCGCCGCCGCCGGTGAGCATCATGCCGCGCTCGGCGATGTCGGCACCCAGTTCGGGGGGCGTTTGCTCCAGCGCGTTCTTGACGGCGGAGACGATCTGGTTGAGGGGGTCGGTGAGCGCCTCCAGCACCTCGTTGCTGGAGATGGTGAAGCTGCGCGGCACGCCTTCGCTGAGGTTGCGGCCCTTGACTTCCATCTCGCGCACTTCGGAGCCGGGAAAGGCCGAACCGATGTTCTTCTTGATGGCTTCCGCCGTGGGCTCGCCGATCAGCATGCCGTAGTTGCGGCGGATGTAGCTGATGATGGCCTCGTCGAACTTGTCGCCGCCCACGCGGACGCTGCCCTTGTAGACCATGCCACCCAGCGAGATCACGCCCACCTCGGTGGTGCCGCCGCCGATGTCGACCACCATGGAGCCGGAGGCTTCGGAGACCGGCAGGCCGGCGCCGATGCCGGCGGCCATGGGCTCTTCGATCAGGTACACCGCGGTGGCACCGGCGGCCTCGGCCGCGTCCTTGATGGCGCGGCGCTCCACCTGGGTGGAGCCGCAGGGCACGCAGATGATGATGCGGGGACTGGGGGTGAGCAGGGTGCGGGGATGCACCATCTTGATGAACTGCTTGATCATCTGCTCGGTGATCACGAAATCCGCGATCACCCCGTCCTTCATCGGACGGATGGCTTCGATGTTGCCGGGCACCTTGCCCAGCATGGCCTTGGCTTCGCGGCCGACGGCCTGGATGACTTTCTTTCCGTGGGGGCCGCCTTCGTGGCGGATGGCGACGACCGAGGGTTCATCGAGCACGATGCCCTTGTCGCGGGCAAAAATCAGGGTGTTGGCGGTGCCAAGGTCAATCGCAAGGTCGGTGGAGAAGTACCGACGGAAAGCTCCGAACATTCAAAAATCCTCTCAGGCACGGCATGCACGTCGGCCTGCCATCGCCGGGTGATATTAGGGGGTGTTTATTGGATTTTTTCGCACAATGACCGGCAGTTGGGAGGGTATTGCGGCAAAGCCGGGATAATACCGCATCCCCTGTGAATAACTCCCTCCGGCATGGCCCGGATTTCAGCTTTACATCCGGTTTCCCACCCCCCTTCCCCTATGGCACTGACACCCCAGGACATCGGTCGCATCGCCAATCTGGCGCGGCTCGAATTGAGTTCGGACGACAGTGAGCGCATGCTCACGCAGATCAACGGTTTCTTCGGCATCGTCGAGAAGATGCGGGCTGTGGATACTACCGGCATCGCCCCCCTCGCGCACCCGGTCGCCGCCGTCCAGGCCGTGGCCCTGCGCCTGCGCGAGGACATCGCCAGCGAACCCGATCAGCGCGAAGCCAACCAGCGCAGCGCGCCGGCCGTGGAGAACGGCCTGTTCCTCGTGCCCAAAGTGATCGAATGAGGGCGCCCCGATGACCATCCACTCCACCACCGAATTGCACGACCTGGGTGTGGCCGCCCTGGCCACCGAACTGCGCGAGCGTCGCGTCTCCGCCGTCGAAGCCGCCCAGCACTTCCTGGCGCGGGCCGCCGCCCACCAGAACCTGGGCGCCTACGTCGCCGTGAACGAAGAAGCCACCCTGGCGCAGGCCCGCGCGCAGGACGAGGCCATCGCGGCCGGCACGGCGGGCCCGCTGGCCGGCGTGCCCATCGCCCACAAGGACATCTTCGTCACGCGCGACTTCCCCAGCACGGCCGGATCGAAGATGCTGGCCGGCTACCAGTCGCCGTTCGACGCCACCGTGGTCGGCCAGCTGGCCAACGCCGGTGCCGTCACGCTGGGCAAGCTCAACTGCGACGAGTTCGCCATGGGCTCGGCCAACGAGAACTCCGCCGTGGCCCCGGTGGGCTTCGATGCGCCCGCGCCGGTGCGCAACCCCTGGGACACCACCCGCGTGCCGGGCGGCTCGTCGGGCGGCAGCGCCGTGGCGGTCGCCGCGCGCCTGGCGCCTGCCGCCACCGGCACCGACACGGGCGGTTCGATCCGCCAGCCCGCCTCGTTCTGCGGCATCACGGGCATCAAGCCGACCTATGGCCGCGCCTCGCGCTACGGGATGATCGCCTTCGCCTCCAGCCTGGACCAGGCCGGCCCCATGGCCCGCTCGGCCGAGGACTGCGCCCTGCTGCTGTCGGCCATCTGCGGCCCGGACCTCGACCGCGACTCCACCTCGCTCGACCTGCCGGCGCAGGACTTCACCCGCCAGCTGAACGACGGCATCGACGGGCTGCGCATCGGCATCCCGGCCGAATTCTTCGGCGAGGGCCTGGCTCCCGGCGTGCGCGCCGCGGTGGACGCCGCGCTCCAGGAATACGAGAAGCTCGGCGCCAAGCTGGTGCCCATCAGCCTGCCGCGCACCGAGCTGTCCATTCCCGTGTACTACGTGATCGCGCCGGCCGAGGCCTCGTCCAACCTTTCGCGGTTCGACGGCGTGAAGTTCGGCCACCGCGCCAGCGACTACACCGATCTGGTGGACATGTACAAGAAGACGCGCGCCGAGGGCTTCGGGGACGAGGTCAAGCGCCGCGTCATGATCGGCACCTACGTGCTGTCGCACGGCTACTACGACGCCTACTACCTGCAGGCGCAGAAGATCCGCCGCATGATCGCCGACGACTTCCAGAATGCCTTCCAGTCGTGCGACCTCATCGCCGGCCCGGTGGCACCCACGGTGGCCTGGAAGCTCGGCGAGCACGGCAACGACCCGCTGGCCGACTACCTGGCCGACATCTTCACGCTGCCCGCCTCGCTCGCCGGCCTGCCCGGCATGAGCGTGCCCGCCGGCTTCGGCGAGGACGGCATGCCCGTGGGCCTGCAGCTGATCGGCAACTACTTCCAGGAAGCCCGGCTGCTCAACGCCGCCCACCGCCTGCAGCAAGCCACCGATTTCCACCTCCGCAAGCCGGGAGGCCTCTGAACATGACCGCCCCATTGATCCACGGCTACGAAGTCGTCATCGGCTTCGAAACCCACACCCAGCTTGCGACGAAATCCAAGATCTTCAGCCGCGCCCCCACCGCCTTCGGTGCCGCGCCCAACACGCAGGCCTGCGCGGTGGATCTGGCCCTGCCGGGCACCCTGCCCGTCATGAACCGCGAGGCCGTGGCCTGCGCTATCAAATTAGGACTGGCCCTGGGCTCCACCATTGCGCCGGAGAGCGTTTTCGCCCGCAAGAACTACTTCTATCCGGATCTGCCCAAGGGCTACCAGATCAGCCAGTTCGAGATCCCGGTGGTGCAGGGCGGCGAGGTGTCGTTCTTCCTGGGCGACGAGAAGAAGACCGTGAAGCTCGTGCGCGCCCACCTGGAAGAAGACGCGGGCAAGTCGCTGCACGAGGACTTCATCGGCCAGAGCGGCATCGACCTGAACCGCGCCGGCACGCCGCTGCTGGAGATCGTGACCGAGCCCGACATGCGCTCGTCCGAAGAGGCCGTGGCCTACGCCAAGGAGCTGCACAAGATCGTGACGTGGATCGGCATCTGCGACGGCAACATGCAGGAGGGCTCGTTCCGCTGCGACGCCAATGTCTCGGTGCGCAAGCCCGGAGCCCCGCTGGGCACGCGCCGCGAGATCAAGAACCTGAACAGCTTCAAGTTCATGCAGCAGGCGATCGACTACGAGATCCGCTGGCAGATCGAGCAGATCGAGGACGGCCACGCGATCCAGCAGGCCACGGTGCTGTTCGACCCCGGCACGGGCGAGACCCGCGCCATGCGCACCAAGGAAGACGCGGCCGACTACCGCTACTTCCCCGATCCGGACCTGCCGCCGCTGCAGATTTCGCAGCAATGGGTGGACGAGCAGCGCGCGCTGATGCCCGAGTTGCCCCGCAGCATGGCCGCGCGCTTCGTGGCCGACTACGGCCTGCCCGAGTACGACGCGACCACGCTGACCCAGTCGAAGGCGATGGCTTCGTATTTCGAATCGGCGGCGCAGGCCAGCCAGCAACCCAAGCTGGTCAGCAACTGGATCATGGGCGAGGTGTCGCGGCGGGTGAATGCCGGCGAGAGCGACATCGCCTCGGCCCCCGTGGGCGCCGCCCAACTGGCGCAATTGGTCACCCGCATCGCCGATGGCACGGTCTCCAACAACGCCGCCCGGCAGGTGTTCGATGCGCTGTGGAGCGATGCGACTGCGGGCGACGTGGACGCGATCATCGAGGCCAAGGGCCTCAAGCAGATGAACGACTCCGGCGCGCTGGAAAAGATCATCGACGACGTGATCGCCGCCAACCCCGACAATGTCGCCCAGTTCCGCGCGGGCAAGGACAAAGCCTTCAACGCGCTCGTGGGCCAGGCCATGAAGGCCAGCAAGGGCAAGGCCAATCCGCAGCAGGTGAACGATCTGCTGCGCGCCCGGCTCGCAGCGGCGTCTTCCTGACGCCCGCCCTGCCCCGGCCACCGGGGCGGGTCGCCTTCACTGCGAAGGCATGGCGGCGGGGCGTTGCCCCGCCCAGAGGCTCTTGAGCTGCACCAGTTCGGCGTCGAACCGCTGGTGCACGCGGCGCTTTTCCTGCTCCTGCCCGGCGATGAACCGCTGCTGCTCGGCCAGCGCGTCTTCCTGCTCGGCGATCTGGCGGCGCAGGAGCATGGGCGCCTTGCTGGGATCGCGGCGGTAGAACTCCATTTCAGTATCGAGCGCCTTGCGCTGGCGCTGCAGGTCGGCCACGCGCTTTTCGGCGACGGCCGTGACCTCGTTGACCTGCTGGATGGCCGCGGCGCGCTCGGCATCGTGCGAGGCCTGGTCGGGGTAGCGGGCCACCAGCACGCGCTCGCGGCGGCGCTCATCGGCGATGCGGGCGCGCTCCTCGGCCTCCTTGCGGCGCTGGGCCTCCAGGGCGGCGCGCTCCTGGTCGGTGAGGGTGGGGCCCAGGCGCTGGCGCTCGGTGCCCGATGGCCCCAGCACCCGCTGCTCGCGGTCCACGCACTCGGCGATGGGCCGGTCCGCCGTGAGGCGACGGCCCTGGGCATTCACGCAGGTGTAGATGCCGGCGGTCGGAGAGCCGCTCGGCTGCGCCCCGGCCGGCGTGCCCGCCAGGCCCGAGAGGGCGATCACCCACCAGCCGAATCTCCAGGCCGTCTTGCTCAAACGAACTACCCCCCTTGCACGCCGTAGCGCTGGCGGTATGCCAGCACGTGTTCATGGTGGGTGTGCACACCCGGCTCCCCACTCTGGGCCAAATACTGCAATAAATCTGCCAGCTTGGCGATGGTGCATACCTGCATGCCCAGATGGTCGCGCACGTACTGCACGGCGCTGTGCTCCACGTCCTGGCCGTTCTCGGTCGCTTTCTCCTGCCGGTCGAGGGCGATGGCCATGGCATGGGGCTGGGCGCCCGCAGCGCGGATCAGCGCGATCGACTCGCGCGCCGCCGTGCCGGCGGACATCACGTCGTCCACGATCAGCACGCGGCCGCGCAGCGGGGCCCCCACCAGCGTGCCGCCTTCGCCGTGGTCCTTGGCTTCCTTGCGGTTGTAGGCAAAGGGCACGTTGCGTCCGTGCCGTGCCAGTTCGACGGCCACCGTGGCCGCCAGCGGAATGCCTTTGTACGCGGGACCGAACACCATGTCGAACTCGATGCCGCTCGCCAGCAGGGCTTTTGCATAGAATTCGGCCAGCCTGCCCATCTTGGCGCCGTCATCGAACAGCCCGGCGTTGAAGAAATACGGGCTCAAGCGGCCTGCCTTGGTCTTGAATTCGCCGAAGCGCAGCACCCCCGCTTCCACGGTGAATTGCACGAAGTCCTGCGCCAGGCGGTCCTGTTCCACCGATTGCGCCTTATCTGTCACCATGGATTCACCCCTTTTCAAATTAACGAGCCTCAACCTCAACGGCATCCGCTCCGCCGCATCCAAGGGGGTGGAGGCATGGATCGCCGCAACGCGGCCGGATTGTATTTGCGTGCAGGAGATCAAGGCGCAGTCGGCCGACATGCTGGGCCGCTTCGAGCACTTGGCGGGCCTGAAAGGGCACTTTCACTTCGCGGCCAAGAAAGGCTACTCGGGCGTGGGCATCTACTCGCGCCACGAGCCGAGCGACGTGCGCATCGGCTACGGCTCGCAGGAGTTCGATGCCGAGGGCCGCTACGTGGAAGCCCGCTTCGACACGCCCGCGCGCAAGCTGTCGATCATCAGCGCGTACTTTCCGAGCGGCTCCTCGGGCGAAGAGCGCCAGCTGGCCAAGTTCCGGTTCCTCGACGAGTTCCATCCCCACCTCATGCGCACCAAGGGCGAGCGCGAGTTCATCCTCTGCGGCGACATCAACATCGCCCATCAGGCCATCGACCTCAAGAACTGGCGCAGCAACCAGAAGAACAGCGGCTTCCTTCCGCAGGAGCGCGAGTGGATGACAAAGTTGTTGCACATAACTGATGAAGGCGGCGGGCTGATAGACGTTTACCGTCAGTTACAACCAGACGCCACGGACACTGCCTACACGTGGTGGAGCAACCGGGGGCAAGCCTACGCGAACAACGTCGGATGGCGGCTGGACTACCACCTGGCCACGCCAGCCATCGCCGCCCTCGCCCGCACCGAGCACATCTACAAGACCGAGAAGTTTTCGGACCATGCGCCGATCACGATCGGGTATGACATGGTGCTGTAAACGCAGCACGCGGCGTGCGGCGGGCATCCACCCCGCTTGCAGGGAACCGGCCCTGCCGGGCGGCCGTCTCCCGTTGCGGGCATGGGCCGGATCAGCGGTGAGCGGCTGCGGCCAGTTCGGCCGCGAAGGCCTGGGCCTGCTCCGGCGCTACGAAGGCCTCTTCGTCCTTGCGGATCAGCCCTGCGACTTGGCCGTCATCGGTAACCAGGCGCTTGACGTAGAAGCCATAGCCGGTCTTGCCGTTGTTGGGATACCAGTCGCCCTCGCCCTCGTTCACGCTGTACTTGAAAAGATAGGTGTGCTGCGTGGTGCTGGAGTTGGAAAAGAACTTGACGCAAAACACGAAGCCCACCAGACCGCCGCTGACCTGGTGTTCACATATCAGGTTGCTGGACGGCGCGGAGATCGTCCCGCTACCGGTGCTGGTGGCATTGCCCACGGCTGTGAACGTGGGAGTCTCAACGCCCCAGCCCAGCGTGGGCGAGTACGTCGTGAACAGCCAGCTGCCTTTCAGGCTTTGCGGTACGGCCGCGTAACCGAAGTTGAAGCGCGAGATGGCTTTTTCGCTCTCGCCGGGGAAGGTGATGAAACCGCTCACGCCGTCGACGAAGCGGATCTTGACTGCGCCCGCGTTGCCCTTTTCAGTGCCCGAGCGGTCTTCGCTGCCCAGAAACCGGCCCCCTTCGTAGGACTTGAGATCGGCCGTGACCTGGTTGTCCACCACATTGCCCACAGCCAGGTAGAACGTGGACTTGCCGGTGTTCTCGTACGCATACATCTGCATCACCAGCGTGCCGTTCTGCACGTCGATGCCGAAGCCGCGGCCGGGCTTGCCGTTGACCTCGGAGGTCACCACCCAGGTCCCCGCCTGGGGGATGAACGCATGGGCCACGCCCGCACCGAAAACAAAGGCCGCAGCCACCAGCTTCTTGAACATCGCTCCCTCTCCTTTTCGCATTGACGACAATGGCGCCAGCCTTCCGATGAATGCTGAAGCGCGAACCCGAAATCATCGCCGTGAAGCCTGAATATTAACTTACACGATGTTGCAATATTTCACATTACCCGTCACCGCTTTCCAGCAGAACTGCTCGTTGGTGTGGTGCGACGAAACCCTTCTGGCCGCGGTGATCGACCCCGGTGGCGACCTGCCAGCCATCCTCGCCCAGGCGGAGCGGCGACAGCTGAAGCTGGAGCAGATCTGGCTCACCCACGCCCACATCGACCATGCAGGCGGAGCGGGCGAGCTGGCCCGCACCCAGGCGCTGCCCATCGTCGGGCCGCATCCCGGGGACCAGTTCTGGATCGACGGACTGCCGCAGCAAAGCGCGATGTTCGGCTTTCCGCCTGCGGAGGCCTTCACGCCCACACGGTGGCTGGACGATGGCGACACGGTGCAGATCGGCAAGGAGACGCTGGCGGTGCGCCACTGCCCCGGCCACACGCCGGGCCACGTGGTGTTCCACGCGCCCCAGATCGAGCGGGCTTTCGTGGGCGATGTGCTGTTTGCCGGCAGCATCGGCCGCACCGACTTTCCCCAGGGCAATCACCAGCAGCTCATCGACAGCATCACACAGCGCCTGTGGCCGATGGGCGACGGCACGGTTTTCATCCCGGGGCACGGGCCGGAGAGCAGCTTCGGGCGCGAGCGCAAGAGCAACCCCTACGTGGGCGGGACCTGATCCGCGCCCCACGCCGCCCCCGGTCGGCTCACCCCCGGCGCGCCGCCTGGTACAGCCCCTGCACCCGCGGCACGTTCTGCTCCAGTTGGCGGATGCGCTCCGGCCCGCTGGGGTGGGTGGAGAGAAACGCGATGCCGCCCTGGCCGCTGGTGGCCTCGCCCATCTTGCGCCACAGGCTCACCGAGGCGTCGGGGTTGTAGCCGGCGCGGGCGGCCAGTTCCAGGCCCACCAGATCGGCTTCGGTCTCATCGCCGCGGCTGAACTTCAACGTGATGAGCTGCGTGCCCAGGTTGGCCGCCGCGTTGCCCAGGTCGCCCAGGCCCAGCAGCTGCGCACCGAGGGACAGGCCCACGCTGGTGGCCTGGGTCTTGGCCAGGCGGGCGCGGGCGTGTTCGCGCAGCGCGTGGGCCATTTCGTGGCCCATGATCATCGCGGCCTCGTCGTCGGTGAGCTTGAGCTGGTCCAGGATGCCGGTGTAGAAGGCGATCTTGCCGCCCGGCATGCAGAAGGCGTTGATCTGCTTGCTGCCGATCAGGTTGACCTCCCACTGCCACTGGCGGGCCCGGTCGTTCCATTGGGCGGTGTAGGGGATCAGGCGCTGGGCGATGGCGCGCAGGCGCTGCAACTGCGCATTGTCGGCACCGGCCAGCGCGCGCTGCGCCTTGGCCTTGCCCATCATCTCGCTGTACTGCTGGTTGGCGGCGGTCTCGATCGTCTCGGCCGGCACCAGCTTGCGCATGCCCGAGGCGGACCCCACGTCCACCTGCGCCAGCGCGGGCCCCGCGACGGCGGCCCCGGCCGCCAGCAGGAAGCCGCGGCGGGCGTTCCAGGCGCTGCCGCGCAGGCTGCAGAACCGGCAACAGGCCGTGGCGGAGTCGGTCTCGGCAGGCGCCGGAGCGCGGGAATCGGGGGTGGGCAGGTGCGACATGGGCGGCAGTCTAGCCGCAGGCCGGGGGCCCGGTCTGTCAGCCGGAAGCCATCCCTGGGCCCTTTTTCAAGGTGCCGATGCGAGGCGCCGCCCGCCCCGCCGCCCTGCGCTCCTACCGGCGCAGCTCCGCGCGGATCACCACCAGCAAGCCCAGCAGCACCAGACCCAGGCCGCTCCAGGCGGCGAGCGGCTGCCGCTCCCCGACGATCGCCACGGCCAGCACGAAGGCGGCCACCGGCTCGACCAACGTCAGCGTGACACTGGTCGCCCCGGCGATGTGGCGCAGCCCGCTGGAAAACGCCACATAGGCCAGGCCGGACACCACCACCCCCAGATAGACGACCACGGCCAGCGACGGCAGGCTCCATTGCGGCACGCCGGCCAGCAGCCATGCCATGGGCAGCGCCAGCAGCGCGGCGCCGGTGAACACGCAGAAGTTGACCCAGCCGGTGGAGGCCCGCGCCACCAGCCGCTTGTTCACCAGCGCGTAGCTGGCGTACGACAGGCCGGCCAGCAGGCACAGCGCCAGCCCCGGCCAGGACGGCCCGGCCCCCGCGCCCTTGCTGAGCACCATCAGCACGCCGCCGGCCACGCTGACGGCGGTGCCCAGCCACCACAGGCCGATCAGGGGCGCGCGCAGCAGCACGGCCTGGATCAGTCCCGCCCAGATGGGGCCGCTGCCGATGGCTACCGCCGTGCCTACGCCCACGCCGGTGCGCTGCACGCCGGCATAAAAGCAGATGCTGTAGCCCGCCACGCCGGCCGACGCCAGCGCCAGCCAATGCGCGGGCCGGCGGTCCGAGGGGGTGGGGTCCGGTGCCGGGCCGCGCCGCTGCGCGCGTTGGCGCGCCAGCCCGCGCGCGGCGATGAGCAGTACCGAGAAGAAGGCGCTGGCCACCGCCAGCTGCGCGGCCCCCACCCAGAAGGGCGACAGGCCGCCCGCGCCCAGGCTTTGCGCCGTGCCGGTGGTGCCCCAGAGCGTGGAGGCGAGCAGCACCAGAGCGATGCCGCGGGTGGAATGGGGGGAAGGGGTCGTCATGCCGCCATGGTGCCGCGGGCGGGCGGCGCCAATGTCGAGCAACGCGCGAAGTGCGGGTCAGCAGGCCATGCTCCGAATCGGCCTCCACCGCAATCAATACTAGGGCGTTTTGCTACAAAAATAATAGCGTTCGAATCAGGCACGCAGCGCGCGGGCGCCGGTGCCCCGGTCGCGGCGCAGCGCATACGCCAGGGCGCTCGCGCTCGCATAGCCGGTGCGCAGGGCCACGGTGTCCAGCGGAACGCCCTGGGCCAGTTCGCGGGCGGCGGCATCCAGGCGCTCGCCGCGCAGCCAGGCCTGGGGCGTGCGGCCGGTCAGCGCCAGCCAGCGGGCATGAAAGCGCTGCGGGCTCAGGAAACACAGCGCGGCCATGCGCACCGTGGGCCAGTCCTCGTGCAGGGCGGCGCGCACGGCGCGCTCCAGCCGCTCCGGGGCGATGGCGCGGCGCGCGAGCACGCGCGGGGCCTGCAGGATCTGGGCGAGCCGCAGCGCGGCATCGTCGCTGGCGGCGAAGGCCCGGTGCTCGGGCGCGATGGCGAAGCGCCGCACGCGCCCCACGCCGGGCTGGTCGGGCGCGTCGATCACGAACATCCGCGCGCCGGGCGGGGCCAGGAACGCGTGCGCCGTGCCGGCCGGAATGACCATGCCGCAGGTGGTGTCCACGAAGGCGGCGCGGCCCGCCACCTCCAGTTCCATGCGCCCGTGCAGCGCGTAGAGCACCTGCGCGTGGCCGTGCGCATGCGCGGCGTGTTCGCCGCTGTAGCAGCGCACCGAGCAGGTGGGATGGAGGACGGCGGCGGAGCCCATGGCGCGCATCGTAGCGGCACGGCGCGCGCACGGCCGGCCCACCCCGGGGAAGGGGTGCGGATAATCCCTGCGATCCCCCTACCCGGCACGCCCCGCCCACCCCTTCCGATGCCCCCAGACCACGCCCCCGCCACCGCCCCCCGCCGCAGCTGGCGCGAGGCCTGGCTCGTCTACCTCGAACCGGCCAGCCTGCGCATGCTGGCGCTGGGGTTCTCCGCCGGGCTACCGCTGCTGCTGGTGCTGGGCACGCTGTCGTTCTGGCTGCGCGAGGCGGGCCTGGACCGCACCACCATCGGCTACCTGAGCTGGGTGGGCCTGGCCTACGCGTTCAAGTGGATGTGGGCGCCACTGGTGGACCGCATGCCGCTGCCGCTGCTCACGCGCTGGCTGGGGCGCCGGCGCGGCTGGCTGGTGGTGTCGCAGGCGATGGTGATGGCGGGCCTCGTGGGCATGGCGTTCAACGACCCGCGCGTGGCGCTCGAACCACTGGTGTGGTGCGCGCTGGCCGTGGCGTTCGGATCGGCCACGCAGGACATCGCGCTGGACGCCTTCCGCATCGAATCGGCCGACGCCGACCGCCAGGCGGCGCTGGCCGCCACCTACCAGACCGGCTACCGCCTGGCGATGATCTGGGCCGGCGCGGGCGTGCTGTGGGTGGCCGCGCGCGCCGAGCTGCCCGGCCTCGCCGGCTACCAGCACGGCGCCTGGCAGGCGGCCTACCTGACGATGGCCGCCTCGATGCTGGTGGGCACCGCGACCGTGCTGCTGTCGCGCGAGCCCGTGCCGCGCCCGCTGCCGCCCGCGCGCAACCCGGCCGAGTGGCTGCGCGGCGCGCTGGTCGATCCGTTCGCGGACTTCATCGGGCGCTACCGCTGGCAGGCGGCGCTGATCCTGGCGCTCATCGCCGTGTACCGCATCAGCGACGTGGTGATGGGCATCATGGCCAACCCGTTCTACGTGGACATGGGCTACACCAAGGACGAGGTCGCCGCGGTCACCAAGGTGTTCGGCGTGCTGATGACGTTGGCCGGCGCCTTCGTGGGCGGCGTGCTGTCCATGCGCCTGGGCGTGATGCGCGTGCTGATGCTGGGCGCGGTGCTCAGCGCCTGCAGCAACCTGCTGTTCGCCTGGCTGGGCCTGCGCGGGCACGACGTGACCGGGCTGGTCTTCGTGGTGTCGGCCGACAACTTGGCGGGGGGCATCGCGTCGGCGGCGTTCATCGCCTACCTGTCCAGCCTCACCAACGTGCAGTATTCGGCCACGCAGTACGCGCTGTTCAGCTCCATGATGCTGCTGGCGCCCAAGTGGATCGCGGGCTTTTCGGGGCGCTTCGTGGACGCCTTCGGCTACACCGAGTTTTTCGTGGGGACGGCGCTGCTGGGACTGCCGGTGCTGGTGCTGGTGGCGCTGGCGTCCAGGATCGAAACGCCCCCACGCCGGTGATTTTCATGCCGCCATAGCTATCAATTCAGTAGCACATGGCGCACGCCACACCGGCCCGGCCTGCGCGGCCGCAAAATGGCCCCGGCTGGGGAATGCCCCTGGTTTACCTAACTTTACGGGGACTTCAACGCAACGACGCCCCCCGGCGCGACGATGAAGCCTCCCCCAAGGACACCCGCCATGAGCTCTCAACTGTTGATGATCGAAGACGACTTCCGCCTCGCCCAGATGGTGGGGGAATACCTCGGCCAGTCGGGCCTGGAAGTGACGCACATGGCCGATGGCAAGAGCGGCATGGCGCGCCTGCAGGGGGGCGATGCGGGGCCCCTGCCCGACCTGGTGATCCTGGACCTCATGCTGCCGGACATGGACGGGCTCGAAGTGTGCCGCCGCATCCGCTCGCTGCAGGGGCCGGCGGCGCAGGTGCCGGTGCTCATGCTGACCGCCAAGGGCGACCCGATGGACCGCATCATCGGCCTGGAGCTGGGCGCCGACGACTACCTGCCCAAGCCGTTCGAGCCGCGCGAGCTGCTCGCCCGCATCCGCGCCATCCTGCGCCGGCGCACCGACGGCGGCACGCCCGCCGCGCAGGTGCTGCGCTTCGGCTCGCTGGAGATCGACCGCGATGCGCGCACCGTCACCGTGAGCGGCCAGGCGGCTGAACTGACCTCCTACCAGTTCGACCTGCTGGTGGCGCTGGCCGAACGCGCGGGCCGCGTGCTCACGCGCGACCAGATCATGGAGGCCGTGCGCGGCCGCGAGCTGGAAGCCTTCGACCGCTCCATCGACGTGCACATGGGCCGCATCCGCGCCGCGATCGAGCAGGACGCCAAGAACCCCCGCCGCATCCTCACGGTGCGCGGCGTGGGCTATGTGTTCGCCAAGCAGCAAGACTGACCCATGTCCAACCCGTTTTCCCGGCGCCTCTATCTGCGCATCTGGCTGGCCGTGGTGGTGGGCGTGGCCGTGCTCACCCTGGCCGTGGGATGGGCATGGCGCATCGCCTCGGACCAGAACGCGCAGACGCCCCCCACCCCGCCCGCCCGCGAGATGGTGCTGATCAACGAGCGCGGCGAGCCGGTGCTGCGCGGGCTGGCCACGCGCATCCCGAACGGGCCGGCCGAGGGGCTGGAGTTCCGGGTGGAGGCCGAGGGCGGCGAGGTGTTCTCGCTGCAGATGGCGCCGCGCCCGAAGCCGCCCGGCGCCGACCGGCGCGGCGAGGTGGCGTTCTGGACCCGCCCGCCGTTCGGCTTCCTGTGGATGCTGGGCCTCGTCGGCGTGGCCGTGGCCGTAGGCGTGTTCCCCATCATCCGGCGGCTGCTGCAGCGGCTGGAGACCTTGCAGCGCGGCGTGCAGCGCTTCGGCGAAGGCGACCTTTCCGTGCGCGTGGCCGAGACCGGACATGACGAAGTGGCCGACCTGGCGCGCCAGTTCAACGCCGCGGCCGCACGCATCGAGACGCTCGTCAAATCCCACAAGTCGCTGCTGGCCAATGCCTCGCACGAGCTGCGCTCGCCGCTCACGCGCATCCGCATGGGGCTGGAGCTGATGCAGGGCTCGGCCCCGTCCCCGGCGTTTCGCGACGAGATCCTGCGCAACATCGCCGAGCTGGACCAGCTGGTGGACGAGATCCTGCTCGCCAGCCGCCTGGATGCGCGCGAGGCGGACATGGGCACCGTCGAACTGGTGGACCTGCTGGGCCTGGCGGCCGAGGAGTGCGTGCGGGTGGATGCTGAGCTGGAAGCCGGCGCCGCCAGCGCGGAAGGCCTGGAGGTGAACGGCGTGGCCAAGCTGCTGCGCCGCGCCCTGCGCAACCTGCTGGAAAACGCCCGCCGCTACAGCCAGGGCGACATCACGGTGGGGCTGCAGCGCACCGGCACCCACGCCGAAGTGCGCGTGTGCGACCAGGGCCCCGGCGTGCCGCCGGCCCAGCGCGAGCGCATCTTCGAACCCTTCTACCGGTTGCCCGGCGCCAGCGAGCGCGCCGGCGGCGTGGGGTTGGGGCTGGCGCTGGTGCGCTCCATCGCGGAACGCTCGGGCGGCACGGTGCGCTGCGAAGACCGCCCCGATGGCGAGGGCGGTGCCTGCTTCGTGCTGAGCCTGCCGTTGGCGAGCGCCTGACCTCCTTGCGAAGGCGCGGCACGCGCCGCACCGGTGTCGGCACACGGCTGAGGCCGCCATGCAAGGGCATGCGCTTGATGTTGCGCATGGTCACATCTGTTTCGTTCGGTCAGCGGCTTGGCCCCGGAATCCGGGTGGCTTCGGAAGGCGGTTTCCCTTATCCTGAATTCCGCCCAACGGAATACAAGACCGAGGCGTCCATTTTGCACACCGATCCACCCAGTTCCACCATGGCAGTCAAAGACATCCGGGTCATCCACACCCTCGGGCCGGCCGGCACCAACTGCGAAGCCGCAGCCCACGAATGGTTCCGGCGCAACGGCCGCAAAGGCACCGTGCACCTGCACCCCACCTTCGAGATCGCCGCCGAGTCGCTGAATGACGATCCGGCCATCGCGGTGCTGGGGTGCGTGGCCTATCCCGACCTGCACAATCTCGTGTTCTCCAACCTGAACCGCTTCCAGATGGTGGATGTCTTCGTGATGCCCACCTTCAACATGATCCTGGCGTCGCGCACGGGCGAGGCGCCCCGCACCATCTCGACCCATCCCGCGCCGCAGCAACTGGCGCCCCCCGGCACGGAGCTGTGCTTCGTCAACAGCAATGCGCAGGCCGCCGTGGAATGCCGGCACGGCCGCACGGAAGGCTGCATCACCACGGCCAAGGCTGCGCGGTCGCTGGGACTGAAGGTAATCCAGGACTTCGGCCCGGTGCCGATGGGGTTCACGGTTCACGCGGCGGTCTGAGCGCGGCGCGGCGCAGCGCCCGCCCCGGCTCAGTTGCGCCAGGCGAGCGAGCGGGCCTCGCCCTGGATCACGGGCGCCTGGGCATTGAGCGTCTCACCCGCCAGCACACGCTCGTACATGCGCAGGTAGTCGCGCGCCATGCGCTCGGCGCCGAAGTGGCGCACGGCATGGTCGTGGCAGGCCCGGGGGTCGAAGCGGTTGGCGCGCACCGCCTCGGCCAGGGCACTGGCGTTGTCCGCCAGCACGCCGCATTCGGCCGGCACCAGTTCCGGCAGCGCGCCGTAGGGCGTCGAGAACACGGGGCAGCCGAAGTACAGGCTCTCGATGACGGCCAGGCCGAAGGGCTCGTGCCAGCGCACCGGAAAGATCAGCCCGCGCGAGGCGTTGAGCCGCTCGGTCTTCTGCGCGCCGCCCACCATGCCGAAGAAATGGATGCGGCGCGACAGCGTCCACCGGAATCCCCGGCGGAAATTGATGCGGTCGCCGCCCAGCACGTCCAGCTCCACCCCGGCCAGTTGGGCCACGCGGATGGCGCCGCTCACGTTCTTCACGCGCCACGCGGCCTTGCCCAGGAAGTGGTAGTGGTCGCGGGGCCGGGCGAAGTCCACGGCGCCGTAGCTCTCCCACTGCAGGCCGTTGTAGACGAACTCGGTGGAGCCGTAGCGCGCCGCATGGTCGCGCGAGAGGAACACGGTGTTGCGCGGCAGCGGCTTGGGCTTTCGGGCATTGCCGTGCTCGGTGACCAGGTAGGGCGTGCCGATCTCGGTGCGGGGGTTGAACTGGAAGTGCGTGATGTCCACGTCGGCGGGAATCTGCGAATCCCACGGCGCATCGGGCCGGATGGGCAGCACCGCGCCGAAGTCGCAGGTGGAGCCCTCGGGCACCAGGTAGCTCACGCGGTGGCCCAGGCGCACCAGCATCTGGCCCAGATCCCAGATGACGCGCTCGGTGCCGCCATAGCCATAGACCGGGATCGGGGAGTTGTTGACGAGCAGCACGTGCATGGCAAAACCTTCTTTGGCGGTCAGGAGGGGGCGGCAGCGGTGGCCCGCGCGGCCCGCGCCTCGCGCTCGCGGCCCTGCAGGATGGCCAGCACCAGCATGCACATGAACAGGTAGAACATGGTGCCGCTGTTGTGGCCCAGGAACACCTGCGTGAGCCCGAAGCCGATGTAGGCGATGGGCAGCAGCACGCCCACCATACGCAGGCACAGCACCTGCGGGTCCATGGCGCCATGCGCCGAGGTGCGGCACACGCGCCGGCGCGTCGGCCAAAAGAGCGCGAGCGGCACCGCATAGAACAGCAGCAGCACCGCCACGCCGGGCAGGCCGCGCTTGGCGAAGATGTCCAGCACCTCGTTGTGCGCATGGCTGAACCGCAGCACGAACGGATGGGCCTGCCCCGCGGCCACGCGCCGCTGCTTCTCGGCCTCGTAGCCGTAGCGGCCCCAGCCGGTGAGCGGCCGGTCCAGGCCCATGGACCACGCCAGCTTCCAGTGCGCGAGGCGCTGGCCGACCGAGCTGGCGGCGTCGCCCTTGGATTCGTACTGGGTGATCTCCTGGCGCGCCTCGTCCACGCGGGAGCGCACGTCGTGCGCCTTGAGCGCCATGAGGCCCGCCATGCCGGCCAGGATCAGCGCCGCCCCGACCATCGCCAGCCGGCGCTGGCCGCAGCGGGCCTGCAGCCACGCGCACACGGGCAGCGCCAGCGGCAGCACGAGCCAGCCCCCGCGCGACTCCGACAGCAGCGAGCCCTCGAAGCCCAGCAGGATGCACACCACCCAGCCCACGCGCTGCCAGGGTGCCCAGCGGCCCCACTGCACGAGCAGGGCCGCCGAACACATCAGGCCCAGCAACAGGCTCAGGCCGCCGAACTGGATCGCATTGGTGTAGCCGTTGGCGCGCAGCAGGTGCAGCACGCCGGTCTGGTAGATGCCGATGAGCCCCGCGCCGCACGCCCCCACGGCGAGGCCCCACCACAGCCAGACCGCACGCGGCGGGTAGGCCAGCAGGTAGAACAGGCAGGGCAGTGCCAGCAGGTACTTGGACGGCCGGTCCAGGTTGGACCAGCCGCCCTGGGCCGGGTCGAAATCGAGGGCCCACACGAAGCCCATGGCGACGATGGAGGCGAACAGCCACCAGGCCTCGCGGCCCGGGGGCCGGCGCAGCCACACGCCGGCCGTGGCCAGGCTGCACAGCAGCAGGACCACCGCGCCCCACGAATAGCCCGAGCGCAGCCACAGGGCCAGGCCGGGCACCATGAAAGCCGCCACGCCGGACAGGCGTGCGAAGACATCCGAAGGTTTCACCGGCGCACGCTCTCGCTCAGGCGGTCGCTGTCGTACTCCAGCGCCGCATACCGGAAGAACGCCTCCAGGGCCACGAACAGGCAGTAAAGGAAACCGGCACCGCCGCACAGGAAACCGAGCCGCAGCACGTACAGCCGCACGAACATGCTCGCGCCCGAGGCCAGCCCGCGCCCCACGCCGCCGCGCTTGCCGGCCGCCGCGCGCTTGGCGGCGCCCAGCATGGCGTACTGCGTGAGCTTTTCCAGGCTGCCGCGCACGGTCTCGCGCGAGTGGTGCAGCAGCCGCGCGCGCATCACGTGGCGCGGCACGCCGGGCTCGGTGAGCACGGCCTCCTCGTGGACCACTCCCACGTACTCGCGCAGCATGTCGCGCCGGAACAGGCGCTCCACGGTCGAGGTGGTGCGCAGGTAGCGCAATTCGTGGCCGAAGGCCACCATGCGCCAGCGGATCTTCCACACCGCGCGCTCGCCCGAGCGCACGATGGCCTGCAGCTCCTCGCGGAAGTCGGGGCCCATCACCTCGTCGGCGTCGAGAAAGAAAAGGTAGTCGCCCGTGGCATGCGCCAGCAGGCGGTTGCGCTGCACGGCAAAGCCCTGCCAGTCGGGATACACATGCACCTGGGCACCCAGGCGCCGCGCCACGGCCACGGTGTCGTCCGTGCTGCCGCTGTCCACCACCACGATCTGGTCGGCGAACGAGGCGCTCGCCAGACAGGCCTCGATGCGGTGGCCCTCGTTCAGCGTCAGCACCGCCACCGTGAGCGTGGGGCGGGCCGCGCTGCCGCGTTCAGCCGGCATCAATCAGTGGCCGGAGTGGACGCGTTCTCCCGCCTTCAGGCGGTACACCGTGCCGCAGTAGGGGCACTTGGCCTCGCCCGTGTGGGCGACGTCCAGGTACACCTTGGGGTGGGTGTTCCAGATCTTCATGTCCGCCTTGGGGCTGGGGCAGAAGACGCCGCCCTGGGGGTTGAGGTCTTTGGCGACCAGTTCGACGATGGCTTGCGACATGTTCTTCAGACCTTGGTGAGCCAGTGGGCGTATTGGGGGTTGCGGCCGTTCACGATGTCGAAGAAGGCGCTCTGGATCTTTTCGGTGATCGGGCCGCGCGAGCCGCCGCCGATGGCGAGGCGGTCGAGTTCGCGGATGGGCGTCACTTCGGCGGCGGTGCCGGTGAAGAAGGCCTCGTCGGCGATGTACACCTCGTCGCGGGTGATGCGCTTTTGCACCAGCTCCAGGCCCAGGTCCTTGCAGATGTGGACGATGGTGTTGCGCGTGATGCCGTTGAGTGCGCCGGCCGACAGGTCGGGTGTGTACACCACGCCGTTCTTGATGATGAAGACGTTCTCGCCCGCGCCCTCGGACACGAAGCCGGAGGCGTCCAGCAGCAGGGCCTCGTCGTAGCCGTCGTCCAGGGCCTCCATGTTGGCCAGGATCGAGTTGGTGTAGTTGCTCACCGCCTTGGCCTGCGTCATGGTGATGTTGACGTGGTGGCGCGTGTAGCTGCTGGTCTTGACGCGGATGCCGCGCTTCATGCCCTCTTCGCCCAGGTAGGCGCCCCAGGCCCAGGCCGCCACCATCAGGTGGATCTGGTTGCCCTTGGGGGACACGCCCAGCTTCTGCGAGCCGATCCAGGTCAGCGGGCGCAGGTAGCACGATTCGAGCTGGTTCTCGCGCACCACGGCCTTCTGGGCCTCGTTCACCTCGTCGCGGGTGAACGGAATGGTCATGCGCAGGATCTTGGCGCTGTTGAACAGGCGCTCGGTGTGCTCCTCGAGGCGGAAGATCGCCGTGCCGTCGGCCGTCTTGTAGGCACGCACGCCTTCGAAGGCGCCGCAGCCGTAGTGCAGCGTGTGGGTCAGCACATGGATCTTGGCGTCGCGCCAATCGACCATCTGGCCGTCCATCCATATCTTGCCGTCACGGTCGGCCATCGAGGGAGCTACGGGACTCATGGGGTTCCTTTGGAATTGCTGGAAGTCGCAAAACCCGCGATTTTACGAGTCTGCGCGGGCAGGGGCCGCCACATCCGCCGGCGCCTGGGGCGCATCCTCCTGCGGCACGGGCCGCACGAGCGCCCATTCCACCAGCTTGCCGGCCCGGAATTCGCACGTCACGTGCGACTGCGTGCCGTCGGTCCAGCGGTAGCGCTCGGGCTCCTCGCCGTCGGCCGACAGCGGCTCGCCCAGCGAACGCGTCATGGCCACCACGTGCATGAGATTGACCCCCTTGCGCAGCTTGGCATTGAGCATGACGGCGCTGCCCACATGGCCGATGGGCCGGTCGGCCGCCTTGCGCATGACGTTCATGAGCCGGGTGAAATGCAGCAGCGCCCACATCACGAGCCCGCCCCCGACCGCCATGACGCCCTGCCAGCCATAGGAGCGGTGGGCCGCGAAGACCAGCACCGCGATGCCGACGGGAATGAAGAGGTTGCGCAGATTCATGGGGCGAGATTGTCCTATGGCGGCCGCCGGGGCCGGGTGTGGATGGTGCGTAGGCGCGGCATCGCCGCCCGGCGGGCCGCCTTCAGCCCATGCCGCGCACCACCTCCATCGCCTCCTCCACCCGCTCCACCGCATGGATGGTGATGCCCTCGATGGGCTTCTTGGGCGCATTGGCCTTGGGCACCACGGCCACGCTGAAGCCCAGCTTGGCCGCCTCCTTGAGCCGCTCCTGCCCGCGCGGGGCCGGGCGCACCTCGCCGGCCAGCCCCACTTCGCCGAAGGCGATGAACCCGCGGGGAAGTGCTTTGCCGCGCAGGCTGGAGGTGATGGACAGCATCACCGCCAGGTCGGCCGCGGGCTCGCTGATGCGCACGCCGCCCACGGCGTTCACGAACACGTCCTGGTCCATGCAGGCCACGCCGGCATGCCGGTGCAGCACCGCCAGCAGCATGGCCAGGCGGTCGCGGTCCAGCCCCACCGACAGCCGGCGCGGGCTGGGGCCGCCCTCGTCCACCAGCGCCTGGATCTCCACCAGCATGGGCCGCGTGCCCTCCAGCGTGACCAGCACGCAGCTGCCCGGCACGGGCTCGCTGTGCTGGCTCAGGAAGATGGCGCTCGGGTTGGTCACGCCCTTGAGGCCCTTTTCCGTCATGGCGAACACGCCGATCTCGTTGACCGCGCCGAAGCGGTTCTTGATGGCGCGCACCAGGCGGAACTGGCTGTGCGTGTCGCCTTCGAAGTACAGCACCGTATCGACCATGTGCTCCAGCACGCGCGGGCCGGCGAGCGCCCCCTCCTTGGTGACGTGGCCCACGAGGATGATGGTCACGCCCGAGGCCTTGGCCGCCCGCGTGAGATGCGCGGCGCACTCGCGCACCTGCGCCACAGAGCCGGGCGCGCTCGTGAGCTGGTCGGAGTACACGGTCTGGATCGAGTCGATCACCGCCACGGCCGGCTGGGTGGCATCGATGGTGGCGAGGATCTTCTCCAGCTGGATCTCGGCCAGCACGTTCACCTGGCTGTGGTCCAGGCCCAGGCGGCGCGAGCGCAGCGCCACCTGCGCGCCGCTTTCCTCGCCCGTCACGTACAGCGTGGGCAGGCCCACGCGCTGCAGCGCATCCAGCGCCTGCAGCAGCAGCGTGGACTTGCCGATGCCCGGGTCGCCGCCGATCAGCACCACGCCGCCCTCCACGATGCCCCCGCCCAGCACCCGGTCGAGCTCATCGATGCCGCTCGGCGTGCGGGCGATGTCGGTCGCCTCGATGGCCGCCAGCGGCATCACCGCCTGGGCCTGCGCCAGGCCCGAAAACTGCGGCGCGCTGAGGCGGTTCTTGCCCGGGCCGGCCTCGGCCACGGTCTCCACCAGGGTGTTCCAGGCACCGCAGGCCGGGCATTTGCCCAGCCAGCGCGGGCTGGTGCCGCCGCACTCGGAGCAGGTGAAGAGGGTTTTTTCTTTGGCCATGGCAGGGATCGGGAAACGGGGCAGCAAGGTGGATCGCAGCGGGCGGCATGCCCGGCGGCGGGCCAGCCGCAGCGGCCCCAAGCCGGGCGCCAGCGGGGGTGCGCGGCCTGAAAGTAAGCAATTGCGATGTCAACCCTATCCTACCCCGCGCTTCCTGGAGCCTGCCTAGCATGCCCATTCCAGCGGCAGTCCGCCGCACGCCATTCAAGGAGATACAACCCATGACCCCAACCACCATGAACGCTTCGGCCACCCCTTCCCGCCGATGGCTCGCCGCCGCCCCGCTGATCGTCGTGTCCGCCCTGGCGCTCACCGCCTGCGACCGCAACAAGCCGGCCGACACGCCCACCAACACGGCACCCGTCACCACCCCGGCGCCGACGACCCCCGCCACCCCCACCCCCGCTCCTGCCACGCCTGCGTCGGACGCCGGCATGTCCTCCACCCCGTCTTCCTCCGCCCCGGCCGGCGGCGCCGTGTTCGGCGGCAGCACGCCGGCGCCGGCCACCGCGGCCTCCGAGCCGGCCAGCGACGCCAAGTGATCGCGCGCTGACCGCGCCCCTGCCGCCTCCCCCGGCGCACGCCGCGGGGAGCGCTTAACATCCACCGCTTCGCGGCCGTTCGGCCGGTCCCTGCAGAGGCGGATGTTTCGATGAAGGCATGTATCTATGGCGCGGGCGCCATCGGCGGCTGGCTCGCGGTGGCACTGGCACGTGCAGGCGGCGATGTGTCCATGGTGGCGCGCGGCGCCACGCGGCAGGCCCTCGATGCGCAGGGCCTGCGCCTCGTTCAACCCGATGGTTCCGTGCACGCCACGCCGGTTCGCGCGCACGATGATCCGGCCGCCCTGGGCGTGCAGGACCTGGTGGTGCTGGCCGTCAAGGCCCCGGCCCTGTCCGACGTGGCCGCCCGCATCGCGCCGCTGATCGGCCCCCACACGCTGGTGCTCACGGCCATGAACGGCGTGCCGTGGTGGTTCCTCGACGGCTGCGGTGGCCCCGCGCAAGGCCGGGCGCTGCAGTCGGTCGACCCCTCGGGCGCCATGGCGCGTGCCGTGCCGGCCGGCCAGGTGATCGGCGGCGTGGTCCACACCAGTTGCTCGCTCGATGCGCCCGGGGTGGTGCGCCACCACTTCGGCAACCGGCTCATCCTGGGCGAGCCCGCCGGCGCGCCCACGCCGCGGCTGCAGGCACTGGCCGACACGCTGCGGCGCGGCGGCATCGAGGCCGAAGTGTCCTCCCGCATCCAGCAGGACGTGTGGTTCAAGCTCTGGGGCAACCTGACGGTCAACCCCATCAGCGCGCTCACCGGTGCCACCACCGACCGCATCCTCGACGACGACCTGGTGCGCACCTTCATCTCCGACGTGATGCGCGAGGCCAAGGCCATCGGCGAACGGCTGGGCCTGCCGATCGACCAGCAGCCCGAAGACCGCCACGCCGTCACCCGCAAGCTAGGCGCGTTCAAGACCTCGATGCTGCAGGACGTGGAGGCCGGCAAGCCGCTGGAGATCGACGCCCTGGTGGGCGCGGTGCACGAGCTGGGCCGCCTCACCGCCGTGCCCACGCCGCACACCGACGCCCTGCTGGGCCTGGTGCGGCTGATGGCGCGGGTGCGTGGCCTGCACTGATGCGCACGGACGGGCACATCAAAAACCATAGCAATACGCCCTAGTACCCATTGCCTTCCTGCGGTTTTTGGCTTGGAACCACCAGGCCGCAGGCGGCGGCCGTTCCTTTTCCCATCGCCAACCCACTGGAGCCCCCATGGCCTCGCTGACCCTCTACTACGCCCCCGGCACCTGCGCGCAGGCCGTTCGCATCGCGCTGAACGAAGCCGGCGCCGATCACGCGCTGGAGCGCATGGACTTCAAGGCACAGCAGCAGCGCACGCCCGAGTACCTGGCCATCAACCCCAAGGGCCGCGTGCCGGCCCTGGTCACCGAGCAGGGCGTGCTGACCGAGACACCCGCGCTGCTGGCCTATGTGGCCCAGCGGTTCCCTGAGGCGCGGCTGGCGCCCACCGATCCCCACGGGTTCGCGCGGATGCAGGAGTTCAACAGCTACCTCGCCTCCACCGTGCACGTGGCCCATGCCCACCGGCCCCGCGCCAACCGCTGGGCCGACGAGCCCGAGGCCATCGCCGCGATGCAGCGCAAGGTCGGCGCCAACATGACCGAATGCTTCGCGCTGATCGAGCAGCAGCTGCAGGGGCCGTGGGTGCTGGGCGACGCCTATTCGGTGAGCGACGGCTACCTGTTCACCATCGGTGGATGGCTGCAGAGCGATGGCGTGGACATCGCCCGGTTCCCCAAGGTGCATGCGCACGCGCAGCGCGTGGCGGCGCGGCCGGCGGTGCAGCGGTCGTTGGATTGATGTCCCGCGGGGGGACGGATGCCGCGCGAGGCGGCGCCCCTGCAGAAAAAGCCCCGGGGCCGGGCGGCCCGCGGAGCGGTTCGGGAAGGGCCAGGCGCGATGACCGGCAACGATATGGCCTGGCGGCTCAGTTGACCTTCAGCAGGCGCCAGTCGATGCGGTTGTCCGCGCGGTGGACGATCTCCACCTTCTGCGAGGCCGCCCAGGGAATGACCTGGTTGTACAGCGGGATGTGCGAGATGAGCTGGTGGTCCTGCACCAGCGCCTGCTCGATCAGGCTGTTGCGCGTGGCGGCGTCGGTTTCCTTCTTGATGCGCTCGATCAGTGCGTCCTGCTGCGGGTCGCTGAAGCGGCCCAGGTTGAAGTTGCCGTCGCCGCCGGCACCGGGCGAGCGGATCAGCGACTGCAGCGAATAGAACGCATCGAACGTCGGCACGCCCCAGCCCAGCAGGTAGATGCTGGCCTCGTTGCGCTGGATCATCGGGAAGTACGTGGCGAACGGCAGCGAGCGCAGCCTGGCTTTCACGCCCACCTTGGCCCACTGGGCGGTGATGGCCTGGCACAGCTGCTCGTCGTTGATGTAGCGGCCCGCGCTGCAGGCGAAGTCCACGTCGAAGCCCTGCGGGTAGCCGGCCTCGGCCAGCAGCTTCTGCGCGGCGGCGGGGTCGTAGGGCCAGCGCGCGTCGGCCTTCGGGGTCCAGCCGTTCACCTGCCGCGCGATGATCGCGCCGGTGGGCTGGGCCAGGCCGCGCAGCACCACGCGCTGGATGGCGTTGATGTCGATGGCCTGGTAGAGCGCCTTGCGCACGCGCACGTCCTTGAGCGGGTTCTTGCCCTTCACGTTCGAGTTCTGCAGCTCGTCGCGGAACTGGTCCAGGCCCAGGAAGATGGTGCGGTTCTCGGCGCCGTCCAGCACCTTCAGCTGCGGCTGCTGGCGGATGCGGGGCACGTCCTGCAGGCTGGGGTCGAGCACGAAGTCCACCTCGCCCGACAGCAGCGCCGCCGTGCGCGTGGCATCGGACTTGATGGGCGTGTAGACCACGTCGGTCACGTTGCCGCCGAATTGGCCCTTGCCCCACCAGTGGGGATTGGCCGCCAGCACCAGGCGCTGGTCGGGCGCCCAGGACTTGAGCACGAACGGCCCCGTGCCCAGCGTGTTGCGGTGGGTGTAGGGCTCGTCGCTGGTCTTGATGTCCTTCGGGACCGTGGCGTTGTTCTTCTCGGCCCAGGGCTTGCTCATGATGCGCAGCTCGGTCAGCTGGTTGACCAGCACCGGGTTGGGCACCTCGGAGAAGATGTCCACGGTGTTCGCGTCCACCACGTCCACGCGGTCGATGCCCTGCGTGTACACGGCGTAGTTGGAGGTCTTGGCCTTGGCGCGCTCCAGCGAGAACTTCACGTCGTCGGCCGTGAGGGCGGAGCCGTCGCTGAACTTCACGCCCTGGCGCAGCGTGATGCGCAGCTGCGTGGGGCTCACCCGCTTCCAGGCGATGGCCAGCTGCGGCTCGGGCTTGAAGGTCTTGCTGTTGTATTCGACCAGCGTTTCGTACACGGCCGAATGCAGCGCGTTGTTCACGCCCACGTTCTGCGCGTGGATGTCCCACGAGGACACGTCGGCCGAGCGGGCGAAGCGGAAGGTGGCGGCCTGCGCGGCCAGCGGCGTGGCCACGGTGAAGGCGGCAGCGGCCAGGGTGGCCGCGAGGGAAAGCGAAAAGCGCATGGTGCAAAGGCCCTGAAGCAACGAAGAGTGCGGCCACTATGCCCGCGGCCCCCACCGCGGCGAACGACTTTGTGGTTCTAACGTTATGCAGGCCGCGGAGCCGGGTAAATTCAGGGCCCGTTTCGTTGCCTTCCACCCCTCACACAGGCCATCCCCCATGGGCTCCATCGATCCGCAGGAAAGCACCCCTCAGCTGCTCAACCGGCTGCGCATGCGGCAGGTCGCGCTGATGCTGGCCATCGCCGAGCACCGCACGCTGCGCGCGGCTGCGGGCGCGCTGGGCCTGAGCCAGCCGGCCGCGACCAAGATGCTCCACGAACTGGAGGCCGCCCTCGGCCAGCCGCTGTTCGACCGGGTGGGCCGCGGCCTGCGGCTGAACGCCGCGGGCGAGCGGGTGACCGGCTACTTTCGCAGCATCCGCGGCAGCATGGAAGCGCTGAACCGCGAACTCAGCGAGATGCGGCTGGGCAGCGCGGGCAAGCTGTCGGTCGGCAGCATCATGGCGGCCTCGCCGGGTCGGCTGACCGACGCGCTGCTCGGGCTGAAGGCGGTGTTCCCGCTGCTGGCGCTGGAGATCGCCGTGGACACGAGCGACCGGCTGCTGGCGCAGCTGCGCGAGGGCGTGCTCGAAGTGGTCGTGGGCCGGCGTTCCGGCGATTCGGGCCGGGACTGCACCTTCCAGCCCATCGACGGCGAAGGCCTGGCGGTGGTGGTGCGCAACGGCCATCCCCTGGCGGGCAAGGCGCGCGTGGGCTTCGCGGCGCTGCTCGATTTTTCGTGGGTGCTGCAGCCGGCCGGCAGCCCCATGCGCGACCTGATCGCGCAGGAATTCAAGGACCACGGCGCGGCGCTGCCGCAGGGGCTGATCGAGACCGGCTCCATCCTCACCACCATCAACCTGGTGCGGCGCTCCGAACTGATCGGGGTGATCCCGGAGGCCGTGGCGCAGCGCGATGCAGAGCACGGCCTGCTGCACGTGCTGCCCTACCGCTTCCAGCACACGCTGGAGGCCTACGGCAGCCTGGTGCGGGCCGACCGGCCGCTGAGCCCTCCGGCCCAGGCCTTCCTGCGGCTGCTGCACGCGCCGAAGTAACGCCCGGCCCCGCGGGCTTCAGCGCGCGCGCAGCAGGCGCACCGCTTCGGGCAGGGAGTTGGCCTGCGGCAGGAAACGGTCGATGGCCGCGCCCAGCACCACCGCGCACAGCAGTGCGCCGAGCAGCGGCTTCCAGGTCAGCCGCACCGCGGCCGAGAGCCAACCGGCCCGCTCCACGCCCATCGCGGCGCGCGCGGTGGCGTACGAGAACGCCAGTTCCACCGCCACGGCCAGCAGCACGTCGAAGCCGAAGTACAGCAGCGCGAGCGCCCCCGCGCCCAGCACGATGGCCGCGCCGATGAGGAAGATGGCCACCACGGGCACGATCACCACCGCGCCCTCGTCCGCGCCGCTGGCGGCCTCCAGCGCCCCGCCGGCCACATCGCTCAAGCCCTCGCCCAAACCCTCGCCCAGGCCGCTCCCCAAGCCATCGCCGAAATCGCCGCTCGCCCCGCCACCGCCGAAGTCGCCGCCGCCCCCGCTGCGCGGCACGGGAACCCGCGCGCCGCCGGTCGGCAGGTCGATGTCGGACGGCAGGTCGATGCCGTCGGTCCACCCACTGTCGTCCCGCTGGCGGGGCGGCCGCACCAGCCAGGCCGCCCAGGCCCGCAGCACCAGCAGGTAGGCGATGTAGCCCACGCCCAGCGTGATGCCGTAGCGCAGCGCGAGCGAGTCCACGCCCATCACCTTCTGGGTGTGCGAGGTAGCCCACATCAACGCCATCATGAAGGCGCCGATGCACCAGCCGTGCACGTGCAGCCGGTGGCGCTGGCGCAGGGTGTGCACCAGTTCGCGGTCGGGCGCCTGCACCCGCCGCCAGGTCGAGCCCTTGCCGGATCGGGCGGCCGGCGCGCGCTGCCCCGGGCGCATCAGGCCACCGCCACCGGCACGCGCGGGGCCAGGGCGCACATCAGCTCCCAGCTCACCGTGCCGGCGGCATGCGCCACCTCGTCGATCGACAGCACGGCACCGCTGGCGGCGCGCCCCCAGAGCGTGGCCTCGGCGCCGAAGCCCGCCTCCACGCCCGCCGCGATCACGGGGGAGAGGTCCACCGTGATCATGTCCATGCTCACCCGGCCCACCACGCGCGTGCGCACGCCGTTCACCAGCACGGGCGTGCCGGTGCCGGCGTGGCGCGGGTAGCCGTCGGCATAGCCGCAGGCCAGCACGCCGATGGTGAGCGGGGCGTCGGCCGTGAAGGCGGAGCCGTAGCCCACCGTGTCGCCGGCCTGCACGTGCTGCACCGCGATCACGCGGGCCGACAACGTCATCGACGGCTGCAGGCTCCAGTGGGCGGCGTCGTGCTCGGGGTAGTCCGGCGCCCCGCCGTAGAGCACGATGCCGGCGCGGATCCAATCGCCGCGCACGCGCGCATCGACCGCATGGCGCAGGGTGGCCGCGCTGTTGCACACGCTCTTCTCGCCGGGCAGGTCCTGCGTGGCGGCCTGGAAGGCCTGCATCTGGTGCGCGATGCCGCGGGGGCCGTCGGCGTCGCTGAAATGGGTCATGGATGAGATCTCGTCCACCTGCGTGAGCGCATTGAGCCGCGCCCAGGCCGAGCGGTAGCGCTCGGGCGTGAAGCCCAGGCGGTTCATGCCGGTGTTCATCTTGAGGAAGACGCGGTGCGGCGCCTGCGTCTTGTGGGCGGCCAGCCAGTCGATCTGCTCGTCGCAATGCACCGCGTGCCACAGCCCCAGGCGCGAGCACAGCTCCAGGTCGCGCGGCTCGAACACGCCCTCCAGCAGCAGGATGGGGCCGCGCCAGCCCAGCGCGCGCAGGCGCTCGGCCTCGGACAGGTCCAGCAGCGCGAAGCCGTCGGCCGCACGCAGCCCCTCGAACACGCGCTCGATGCCGTGGCCGTAGGCATTGGCCTTCACCACCGCCCAGGCCAGGGCGTCCGGCGCACTGGCGCGGGCGCGCTCGAGATTGTGTTGCAGTGCAGCAGTGTGGATGGTGGCTTGGATGGGACGCGGCATGGGGTGGATCTGCGGAGCGAAAAGGAAGGAATTCTGGCATCGCCCTCTAGAAACCGCGTGATATAACCGCCAGTCACTTGCAGCGGGTTCCGATATTTAACAGGGCATCAGGCGAACTGATGCACCCAACAGCCATTCGATGAAGCGCGGTTTCTACACCATCATGTCGGCGCAGTTTTTCAGCTCGCTGGCCGACAACGCACTTTTCGTGGCCGCCGTGGAATTGCTGCGCACCAACGGGTCGCCGGAATGGCAGCGTGCGGCGCTCGTGCCGATGTTCGCGCTGTTCTACGTGGTGCTGGCGCCGTTCGTGGGCGCCTTCGCCGATGCGATGCCCAAGGGCAAGGTCATGTTCTTCAGCAACGCGATCAAGGTCGTGGGCTGCCTCATGATGCTGTTCGGCTCGCACCCGCTGATCGCCTACGCCGTGGTCGGCCTGGGCGCGGCGGCCTACTCGCCCGCCAAGTACGGCATCCTCACCGAACTGCTGCCGGCCTCGCAGCTGGTCAAGGCCAACGGGTGGATCGAGGGGCTGACCATCGCTTCCATCATCCTGGGCGTGCTGCTGGGGGGCCAGCTCGTGGGGCCCGCCATCGCCGGACTGCTGCTGTCGGTGGACCTGCCCTTCGTGGACACCGGCGTGGACACCGCGGCCGAGGCCGCCATCGCCGCGCTGATCACGCTGTACCTGGTGGCCGCGTGGTTCAACACCCGCATTCCCCACACCGGCGTGGAGATGCGCCCGCTGCCCTCCAACCCGCTGGCGATGCTGCCGGACTTCTGGGCCTGCAACAACCGCCTGTGGCGCGACAAGCTGGGCCAGATCTCGCTGTCCACCACCACCCTCTTCTGGGGCGCGGGCGGCAACCTCAAGTTCATCGTGCTGGCCTGGGCCGCGGCCGCGCTCTCCTACAACACCACGCAGGCCTCGGCCCTCACCGGGGTGGTGGCCATCGGCACAGCCGTGGGCGCGGTGGTGGCCTCCATGCGCATGCGGCTGGACATGGCCACCAAGGTGATCCCGCTGGGCATCGCCATGGGCCTGCTGCTGGTGCTGATGGTGTTCATCAAGAGCATCTGGGTCGCCATTCCCTTCCTCATCCTGCTGGGCGGCCTGGGCGGCTACCTGGTGGTGCCGATGAACGCGCTGCTGCAGCACCGGGGCCACAACCTCATGGGCGCGGGCCGCTCCATCGCGGTGCAGAATTTCAACGAGCAGGCCTGCATCCTGGCGCTGGGCGCGTTCTACAGCCTGTCGCTCAAGATGGGGCTGTCGGTGTTCGGCGCCATCACCGCGTTCGGCCTCGTGGTGGCCGGGGTGATGTGGCTGATCCGCCGCTGGCACCAGCACAACTGCGTGCGCTACCGCGAAGAGGTGGACCACCTGCTGCACCTGGCGCGGCACGATCACCACCACTGACCGCCGCCGGCCGCCGCGGCGCGCCCCGGGCGCCACGCGCGGCCGCCTGCCGGCCTGCGCAATGGAAAGTACAACTTAACCACAGCCGGACATGGAACTGCCTTCATCCGAGGGCAGAAAATCATGCCGATGCTGCGGCCCCCCTTTTTCCGTGCCCATCCGACTGCGAAGCGGAGGCACCCCTGCCGCACCACGACGCTCCATGCCATCGCCGCTGCCCTATTTCGCCCTGCTGTTCAATGCCTTCGTCTGGGGCCTGGCATGGTGGCCGTTCCGGGTGATGCACGGGGCGGGGCTGCACCCGCTGTGGGCGACCGCCGTGATGTACAGCGCCATCCTGGCCGGCCTGCTGGCGCTGCGGGCGGGCCTGTGGGCGCAGGTGCGCCAGCACCCGCAGCTGTGGCTGCTGGCCCTGAGCTCGGGGCTGAACAACGTGGCCTTCAACTGGGCGGTGACCGTGGGCGACGTGGTGCGCGTGGTCCTGCTGTTCTATCTGATGCCGGTCTGGGGCCTGCTGCTGGCCTGGCGGGTGCTGGGCGAGCGGCCCACGCCCATGGCGCTGCTGCGGCTGGCGCTGGCCTTCACCGGCGTGGTGCTGGTGCTGGTGCCCGAGGGCACCTCGCCGTCCCGGCTGCTGCAGAACCTGTCGCTCGCCGACGGGCTGGCGCTGGCGGGCGGCTTTTTCTTCGCGCTGACCAACGTCACGCTGCGGCGGCTGCATGCGGTGCCGGGACAGGCGCGCATGTTCGTCATGTTCGGCGGCTGCATGCTGATGGCGCTGGTGGTGGCCTGCATCGGGCTGCAGGCCGGCGTGGTGGAGCCGTTTCCCCCGGTGAACGCCACCTGGGTCGCCACGGCCGCCCTGCTCGCGGTGGCGCTGTGGCTGGGCAACGGGGCGCTGCAGTACGGGGCGTCGCGGCTGGCGGCGGGCACCACGGCGGTGATCCTGCTGTCGGAGGTGGTGTTCGCCAGCGTGTCGTCGGTGCTGCTGTCGGCCGCGCAGCTGCAGCCGCGCACCTTGCTGGGCGGGGGCCTGATCGTGTTCGCCGCCCTCCTCGCATCGCTGCGGCGCTGAGCGCCCGGCGGGCCGCCGCACAGGCGCTGCCCCGCCACGGGGCCGGGGCCCAAAGGCCCTTGGCCGCCATGGAAAATAGGGCTCTCCCGGCCGGTGCTTGCGTGCCCGCGGGGCGCCGGTATAGTCATTGCAAGTTACGTCATCAGCGTACGCCGTTGTCATGCATCCGCAGGCCGGCGCTGCGCGCTTTCGGAGATTCGGTATGAAACGTCGTTCGTGGTGCGCGCTCTTCATGGCGCTCGGTTCCTTGGCGCTGCCCGGTGCCGCATCGGCGCAGGCGAAGTGGACCCTCGCCACGGGCTACCTGCCCGAGGTGTTCCACACCGTCAACCTGCAGCAGTTCGCCCAGGAGGTGAACGACCGCACGAAAGGCGCGCTGGTGATCGACGTGCGCCCCGACAACAGCGTGGCCCGGCTGTCCGAGATCGCCGGCCAGGTGCGCGTCGGCAAGATCGCGGCGGGCGAGGTGTTGCTCAGTTCGCTCGCGGCCGATACCAAGCTGGCCGGCGCCGACGCCATTCCCTTCATCGTGGACAGCTACGACGACGCGCTGCGGCTGTGGAAGGCGCAGCGCCCCGTGCTGCAGGAGGCGCTGGACCGGCAGGGCCTGGTGCCGCTGTACGCCGTGCCCTGGCCGGCCCAGGGGCTGTTCACCACGCGGTCCATCCGCCACGTGAGCGACCTGCGCGGCGCCAGGATGCGCAGCTACAGCCCCAGCACCGTGCGCATCGCCCAGCTGATGGGCGCCACGCCGGTGGACGTGCCCACCAAGGGCATCAACCAGGCCGTGCTGGACCGGCAGATCGACACGCTGTTCACCTCCCCCGTCACCGGGGTGGAGAACAAGGTGTGGGAGCTGCCCATCAAGTACTTCTACAACGTGCATGCCTGGTACCCGAAGAACCTGGTGCTGGTGAACAAGGCCCAGTGGCTGGCCCTGCCCGAAGGCACGCGCAAGATCGTCGAGGAGGCCGCCGCCCAGGCCCAGGTGCGCGGATGGAACGCGAGCAGCGCCGCGTCCACCGCCTCCATCGCCGAGCTGGCGCGCAACGGCATCAAGGTGGAGACGCCCGACTTCGAGCTGCGCCGCGAACTGCGGCGCCTGGGCGAGCAGTTCTCGCTCGAATACATCCGCGACACCGGCGCCGACGGCAACCGCATGATGATTCCGTACTTCTCCGGCGAGAATGCCGCTGCCGCCGCCAAGACCCGGTGAAACCCCTGCCGGCGTGGCGGCGCCCGATCGATCCGATCCATCCACCTTTCTTGCAAGGGATGCGCGCCATGACCAGCGTCTACGACTTCGAGGCCCGGCAGATGAACGGCCAGACCGTGCCCCTGCGGCAGTACGCGGGGCAGCTGCTGCTCATCGTCAACACGGCGAGCGCCTGCGGCTTCACGCCGCAGTTCGCCGGGCTGGAGGCCCTGCACCAGCAATACGGCCCTAAGGGGCTGGCCGTGCTGGGGTTTCCCTGCAACCAGTTCGGCCGCCAGGACCCGGGCAGCAACGACGAGATCGCCAGCTTCTGCCAGCTCAACTACGGCGTGAGCTTTCCGATGATGGCCAAGTTCGACGTGAACGGCGCCGACGCCGACCCGCTGTACCGCTGGCTCAAGGCCGAGGCCCCGGGCCTGCTGGGCACCCAGGCGATCAAGTGGAACTTCACCAAGTTCCTCATCGGCCGGGACGGGCAGGTGCTGCGCCGCTACGGCCCGCGGGACACGCCGCAGTCCATGGCAGGCGACATCGAGGCCGCCCTCAAGCGCTGAGCCTGGCCTACACGGCGGCCACGGGCTTTTCGAGATCGATGATCTCCATCGGCACCCTCTTGTAGGCCAGGTAGTCCCACTTCAGGTACAGAAACTGCCCGCCGTCCGGTTGCGGAACCATGCCGTAGAAAGCGGGGCGCGGGGCTTTGGCATTGGTGACGATGAACTGCGCGGCGCGGATCAGATCTTCCGTCTTGACGACGGCCGCCGAGCGAAGGCGACCCCCCTGGCCGGACAAGAAAGCCTGCACCGTGAGGTGCGGGAACACATAGCCCTCCTGCCGAGCATTGAGCGCCATCAGCCGCTTCTGGTATTCGGTCTCCGCACCCGACGGGCGGGCATAACGGATGGTGAAGCTGCGGTGGTTTTCCTCGGTCCACTGCACACGGCTTGCCAGACCCCGTATCGCTCCGGGCTGGTTCATCACTTGCCAGGCATCAATGCCCGCCAAAAGATCGAGTTCGTCCTTGAAGTCGCGCGCCGCATTGGCCTCAACCGGCCGGATCTTGCCGCCGCCCACCAGCGGGTAATGCTGAATGGCAGGCCAGACGGTATTGACGAAGTCCGCGGCACTGGCGGACAGGTTTTTGAGCAACATGGTTCTCCTCCGCAGGAAATCTTAGCCTGCAGGGATTCGGCGAACGGATGCGCGCAGGGCCATGCCCCCCCCCTTGACCGCTTTCAGCGCTGCGGCTGCGGATCGCCGCGCACCACGAAGTGCCTGGAGAACCCCAGCGCCCGCGTGACGCCCCGGGGCTCCGAGACCAGCGGCATGCGAAAGCCCGGGCTGGGCAAAATCTCCACGCTCCAGTCGGTGTCGCCGATGAAGCGGAACCGCACGGTGTGCTCGCCCTCCAGCCCGATCAGCGAAAAACTCCCCGTGGTGTAGGCCCCGCCGATGGTGGCCGCATCCAGCGGCTGCCACTGGCCATCGAACAGCGTGATGTGCAGCAGGTCTTCCTGCGGCACATCGTCGGTGGTGAACAGCAGGTGAAAGCCCCGGCACTCGAAGGCCGCCTCCAGCACCAGCCCGTCCACGCGGGCCTGCAGGGGCATGCCGCCCTGCACGACCCGGCTTTGCATCGGGGCCTCGCCACCCTCGGCGGGCAAGGGTGCCAGGGAAATGTCGGCGGGGGTGAGGATGCGCATCGCCGGCCCGCCGCTCACCACAGGAAATCCACGCCGAAGGCCGCCAGCGCGCCGCCCACGAACGCCCCGATGGTCACGCACACCGGCGCGCCGGGCCCGCAGGCCAGGCCCGCCAGCGCGCCCCCGGCGATGCCGCCGCCGATCCCCGCCCCGGCCACGGCGAGTTCCTTGCCCGCTGCGGCGGTCTTGTCGTCGGCCGTCGCCACGTTGTAGACCGAAAGGGCGATGGACAGCACGATCAGCCCCCGGCCCGCGCGCGACAGGCCGCGCATGGTCTGCGTGACCTTGGGGTTGGAACGGCCGGCGGACTGGACGATCTCGCCGTACACCGCGTTCTGCTGCGCCGCCGTGAGCCGGTCGAACTGCACGGTGGGCCCGTGGATCTGCTGGGCCTTGCGGGCGATGAGCTCGTTGAGCGTCCGGCCCTCGGCCTTCAGGCTCTGCGCCATGGCGCGCCCGATGGGCGTGCTGCGCCCGCGGATGATCTCCATGATGGTGTTGCGCGCCACCTGGGCCTGCTCGGCCGCCTGGGCCCAGGTGATGCGGCCGCTCATCGCCTCGAACTGCAGGTCGTTGGCCATGGCCTGGATCTGCCGGGTATAGGCCAGCCGGGCCGAGGCATCCAGCGAGAGGTGGGCCCCGGCGTTGGCGATCTCCGCCTTCAGGGCCTGGATGGCCGAGTCGAAGGCGGCACGGTCTTTCGGATCGTCGTTCTGCATGCGTTGTGGTCTCCTCGTCTGGATGGGAAACGGCGCTGTTTTGCGTTGTGGCCGCCGGCCGCGCGCAGCAGGGGCTGCGTCGGGAGGCTTGGGGGTTTTGCGCACCGGTGCATGGCGGCATGCACGCGCCGAAAGTAACCGCCTGAGCGGCGATCGGGCGAAACCATCGGTCAAAGAGGTTTCAATACGTAGGAAAGTGTCGAATCGACCGCGGAGCGCAACCCCGCGCCACAGCGCCGTTCGCCCCGCCGGGCGGGCTTGTCAAAGCCCACACCCCACCATAGGGGGGATTGGCAGGCCCGTTGAATTTGTATCTATTACGGGTCTTCGGCCCCCATTCCATATGCCGGAAGGAACTTTTCGCATGCCTTGTCCTGCGGCGGTGAAGATCACGCTGAAGGTGGGTGATACGGAATTTTTTGGAGAAAAAGGCCTGCAGCGCATGATTTTCTAGGGCATATCGCTACAAAAACAGGAGCAAATCCAAAACCGGGTGATGGGGGCGCCGGACCGCCTTTCTCCTGGCAGGGTCGCGAATGGCGTCCGCCAGCCGGATCCCGCTTTTTTTCGCAGAACTGCCGCCCGCCTCGACGGGGCTGGCAGGCATTTCGCGTCGGGCCTGTTGCAGGCCACGGCACCCTGATTCCAATCCAAGGAGGAACTTCCCGCATGTCCCGTTTCGCAATGACCAAGACACTCGCGCTCTGCGCCGGGGGCCTGATCCTGGCCTCTTCGGCTTGGGCGCAGACCACCACCCCGCCCCATGCCGAGCCGGAGCCGGGCCTGTGGGCCTTCGACGGCGAGCTGAACGGCCAGCCTGGGCGCAGCCTGCAGATCGATACCGAACAGGGCCGCGCCCTCATCGTGTCCTACCTGGGCTACCGCGCCGACGGGTCGTCCGTGTTCCTGCAGGCCAGCGGCCTGCGCGGCGGCGACAGCTCGGCCTTCCGGGGCCCGCTGCAGGAGTTCCGCAACGGGCCGCCCGTGATCGGCGGCGGTGCGGGCAACGGCGAAGTGGCGGGCAGCCCGGGCGAGATCCAGCTGGCCTTCGACTCGCCCACCTCCGGCACCGTCACGCTGCCGGGCGACGTGACGCGCCGCATCTCGCGCTTCACGTATGGCCTCCCGACCGGCGGCACGCAATACACCCTGCAGACCTATTCCACCCGCCTGTCAACGACGCCCGCCGCCTCCTACCGCGTCGAACTGCGCGACGGCAATTTCCTGATGAGCCAGCTGACCACGTCCGATGGCCGCCTGTGCTCCTACTCGGGCACCTACCAAAAGCGCGGACAGGGCATCGAGTCCGACGGCACCGCCAGTTGCGTGGACCCCTCCGGCACCCAGCAGCGCAGTCCGTACCGGATCGAGCAGTTTGCCGTGGACCCCTACGGCATGGCCACCGGCACGCTGCGCAAGGACGGGATCGAATCCTTCTTCATGGGTGCCTGCCATGCGGGCGCCGTCATGCTCGGCAGCCCGGGCACCTGCGCGTCCGGCTCGTCGCCATCCGACATCGTGGTGCAGCCCGGCATCTGGGCCTTCGACAGCGAGGTGAACGGCCGACCGGGCCGCAGCCTGCAGATCGACACCCAGAACGGCAGCCGCGCGCTGGTCCTGTCCTACCTGGGCTACCGCACCGACGGCTCTTCGCTGTTCATGCAGGGCAGCACCGCGAACCGCGACACCAATGCCCAGTTCACGGTGCCCCTGACCGAATTCCGCAACGGCCCGGTGATCGGTGGCGCCATCCGCCCCGCGGAGGTGGCCTCGACCATGGGCGCGGCGACCATCGTGTTCGACAGCCCCACGACCGCCACCATCACGCTGCCCTTCGACACGCCGCGCCGCATCTCGCGCTTCCGCTACGAAGACCACCTGGTGCGTTTCAACAAGGCCTTTTCCGCCCAGGTGTATCCGTTCTGGTCACCCACCCCGACCGCCACCAGCATCGACATGGTGGTGCGCGACGGCATCTTTCGCATGGACACGCGGACCGCGGACCTGCTGACGGCCTGCGAGTACCGCGGCACCTACCGCCTGTCGGGCGAGGGCCTGGACTCGGACGGCACGCGCACCTGCACGGCCCCCAGCGGCCCCACGAGCGAGGCCTACCGCGCCGAGCAGTTCACGGTGGACCGCAACGGCCTGCTGCGCGGCCTGATGCAAAGCGCGTCGGGCGCCCGGACCCTGGTCCTGGGGGCCTGCTGGAACGGGCGCCTGTGCACCCCGCCCGAGCTGGAACTGCCGCGCTGACAGGCACCGGCCCTTGCCAGGGGCCGCAGGCAGGCGCCTGCTGGCGGCCCATCCTCAGCCGCCGCCGGGCCCGACCCCGGGGCGGCCCCACACGTGGCGCAGCATGTCGGCCAGCGAGCGGCCGGGCTCCACGGTGAAGCGCTCGTCCAGCACGTCGAGCGAGACGATCCGGTCCACGCGAAAGCCGCGAAAGTCATCGCGCAGCTCGCACCAGGTGGACAGCGTCCAGACCTTGCCCCAGTAAAAGCACCCCAGCGGCCGCACCCGGCGCTCGCTGGGGCGCCCCTGTTCGTCGGCATAGTGCAGCCGCACCACGTGGCGGGACTGCACGGCCTCGCGCAGCGGGCGCAGCAGGGCCTGGGTGCGCGGGTCCACCGCCACGGCCGGGGCATAGAGCGCCTGGGCCTCGGCGGCCGCGCGTGCCGCGGGCGGCAGCACCGACAGGATCTTGCCCAGGGCGCTTTCCACCTCGCCGGCCAGGCCGGTGTCCAGCCAGGACTGCGCCAGCCGGGCGGCGGCGACCAGGGCGTTGGCCTCGCCCTGGCTGAACATGAGCGGCGGCAGATCGAAGCCCGCGCCCAGGCGATAGCCCACGCCGGCCTCGCCCTCGATGGGCACGCCCTGGTGCTGCAGGTCGGCCACGTCGCGGTAGATGGTGCGCGCCGAGACCTCCAGCCGCTTCGCCAGGAAGTCGGCCGTGGACAGGCGCCGGCCCCGGATGAGCTGGACGATCTGGAACAGGCGGTCGGCGCGGCGCATGGGTGAGGCAGTGGGGGCGGGATCGGGGCGTGGGCGAAGATTGTGCCCTGCCCCGCACAGGGCGCGTCAGCCCTGCACGCCGATGCAGACGGCCACCTGGTCGGGGCCTTCGTAGGCCTCGAAATCGACGTCGAAGCGGCGGCGCGGTACGGGGTGCTGCCCGAAGTGCGCCCACACCGCACCCCAGGTGTCGATCACGGCCTGCGGCAGCGCGCCCTGCCGGCGGAACACGAGGTAGAGGCCGGCCGGCACCTGCACGCGCTCGAGGCCGGGCGCGGCACCGGCGCCGTCCAGGGCCACGCCCGCGAGCACATCGAATTCGCCCTCGTGGTCGGACGCATACCGGCTGTACACGCCCACCACGCGGGGCGGCGCCAGGCCGGGCTGCTGCACCCGCTGGGCAACGCCCTCGGCGGCGAACCGCTGCCACAGGGGGCCGATGCGGGCCTGGGCAGGGTCGCGCTCCTGGCGGTTGCTGGTGCGCGTGGCGATGCCGGCGACGGTGAAGGCGCCGAAGGTTTCCAGGGTGGGGGTCATGCGGCCCGCTCCTTCAGCGCGCCATGGCGTGCAGGCCGACGGTGTTGCCCTCGGTGTCGCACAGGTGCGCGATGAAGCCGATGCCGTTCGGCAGCTCGATGCAGGCATCGATCACGCGCCCGCCCGCCGGGGCGATGCGCTCGACGGCGGCGTCCAGGCCCGGGGCGCAGTCGAGGTAGATGCGCGTGCCGGCATCGGGCGCCACGCGGCGGCTCGGGCCTTCGATGAGGCAGCCGCCGGTGGCCGGCCGGTCGTAGGCGAAGACGGCCAGCGGATCGCCGCCCATCGTCTGGCGTTGCATGGGCCGGCCCAGCACCTGTTCGTAGAAGGCCTGGGCGCGGCCGAGGTCGGCGCAGGGGATCTCGAACCAGCTGATGGCGGAAACGGAAGAAGCGGGGGCAGCAGAGGTCATGGCGGAAAGGTCCTTTCGGTCGTTGTTGCGAAGGACGCCATGGTGCCGGGGGCCTCCTGACAGCGTCGTGTCAGGAGGCTGCGCCGGCCCGGCCGCGCGGGCTCAGGCGGCGGGCTCGGCCGGGGGTTCGGACGGCGCGTCGGCGGCCGGTGCGGCAGGAGCCGCCACCGGCGCGGCGCGCAGCTGGCGCGCGCGGTGCAGCGAGCGTTCGGCCGTGCGCGGGTCCATGCCGTACATGTCGGCGAACTGCGCCACCGTGCTGCCGCTGGCCTCGAAGGCACGCAGCAGCGCCTCGGCCTTGGCGTCGCGTTCGGCCACTTCGGCAAAGGCTTCGTCGAGCAGGGCATTGGCGGCCTCGTCGCGGCCCCGCACCAGCGCGTCGTACGCCTCGCGGGTGAGGCCCGAGGCCTCGTAGGCCTGCGCGATGCGGCGGCGCAGCTTGGCGGTCATGTCCTCGCCGTCGCGGGGCTTGCGGCGGCGGAACACTTCCAGCAGCGCATGGTGCACATGCTCGGGGGCCATGGCCTCCACGGCCTGGCCCTGCAGGTCGTGGCGCTGGCGGCCTTCGGCCACCACCTGCAGGTAGCGCGTGGAGCGGGTGTGGATGCCCAGGGCGAGCTTGAGCGCATCGCGCTCGAACAGATCGGGGTGGGCGGCCTGCAGGTCCTGGAAGATGCCGCGCTTGAGCGGCAGGAACTGCGCGCCGAACAGGTGCGGGTACAGCGCGGCCAGTTGCTCCAGCGCGGGATGCGTGCGGCGCGGGCCTTGCGAGCCTTGCGGGGCGGCGCCCTTGCCGTTGCGGGGCGCGGCCTGCGCTGTAGGCGCGGCGCCTTCGGCGACCGGGGCACCGCCGGGCTTGCGGCGGTTGCGGCCGCCGCGGCGCGAGGCGGGGCGGTCGGCGCGCGGCGCGGCCTCCTGCGGCCCTTCGCCTGCCTGCGGGCCATCGGCCGCGGGCGATGCCGTGGCGGCAGCGGCGTCGGTCACCACCGGTGCGCTGGAAGCGTCGGTCGCGGCCGCCGAGGTGGGGGCCGGCGCGGGGACGTGGTTCTGTTGTTCTTGTGCGGTCACGGAGTCGGTCATGGCAGAGGAAAACGCGGTTGGTGCGCGTCAGCGCGGCGGTCAAAACCCACCATCATGCCAGCCTCGTGGCCGACGGGGTCAGCGCGCGGCGGGCGACAGCGCCTCGTCGAGCACTTCCACCCAGTGGCGCACCGGCAGCGGCGTGCCGCTTTGCAGGTGGGTGATGCAGCCGATGTTGGCCGACAGGATGGCCCCGGGCGGCGGCTCGCCGAACGCCTCGCCCAGCGCCGCGAGCTTGCGGTCGCGCAGCGGATAGGCCAGCTCCGGCTGCAGCACCGAGTAGGTGCCGGCCGAGCCGCAGCACAGGTGCGCCTCGGTGCGCGCCACCCGCACCCGAAAGCCCAGGGCGCTCAGGTGCGTCTCGACGCCGCCACGCAGCTTCTGGCCGTGTTGCAGGGTACACGGCGGGTGGTAGGCGAACAGCGTGTCTGGCGGCACCACGCGGCCGCGCAGCGTGCCGGCCAGCCCGGCCAGCAGCTCGGGCAGCCACTCGGACAGGTCCTGCGTCAGCGCGCTGATGCGGGCGGCGCGCTCGGCATAGGCCGGGTCGTCCCGCAGCAGGTGGCCGTAGTCCTTGACGGTGACGCCGCAGCCCGAGGCATTCATGACGATGGCCTCGACACCGCCCTGCTCCACGAACGGCCACCACGCATCGATGTTGGCGCGCATCTGCGCCTTGCCGCCCGCCTGGTCGTTCAGGTGGAACCGCACCGCGCCGCAGCAGCCGGCCTGCGGCGCGACGACGGTCTGGATGCCCGCCGCATCGAGCACGCGCGCCGTGGCGGCGTTGATGTTGGGCGCCATCGCGGGCTGCACGCAGCCGGCCAGCAGGAGCACCTTGCGCGCGTGCTCGCGCCCGGGCCACGCCCCGGCGTCGCGCGGCGCCGGCACCTTGGCGCGCAGGCCCTCGGGCAGCATTCCGCGCACGGCCTGCCCCGCCTTCATGGCCGGGCCGAACCAGGGCGACGGCAGGCCCTCCTTGAGCGCCCAGCGCAGGGCGCGCTCGCCCAGCGGGCGCGGCACCTTCTCGTCCACGATCTTGCGGCCGATGTCCACCAGGTGGCCGTACTGCACGCCGCTCGGGCAGGTGGTCTCGCAGTTGCGGCAGGTCAGGCAGCGGTCCAGGTGCAGCTGCGTCTTGCGCGTGGGCTGCTCGCCCTCCAGCACCTGCTTGATGAGGTAGATGCGTCCGCGCGGGCCGTCCAGCTCGTCGCCCAGCAATTGGTAGGTGGGACAGGTGGCGGTGCAAAAGCCGCAGTGCACGCACTTGCGCAGGATGGCTTCGGCCTCCTGCCCTTCGGGCGTGCCCTGGAATTCGGGGGCGAGCGTGGTTTGCATGGCGTGTCTCGGCGGTGGGGTGGTCAGGGGCCGGGGGGCTCGGCGTGCGGCGCGCGCTGGGCCAGCGCGCGGCGGGCGCGCCACAGCCGGGCCAGGTGTTCGAAATCGGCCGCCAGCGGCGGCAGCGACAGGCCCAGCAGGATGGCGGCCAGCGGCACGACCCAGATGAAGCCCACGTGCTTGAACCCGGCCGCGCCCACGATGCCGCCCACGGTGAACATGGCCAGCAGGCTGGCGAACAGCCGCAGCCGCGCCTGGTTGGCGTGCACCTGCGCCTCGGGGGGCGTGCCGTTGCGGTTCCAGTACAGCATCTTGCCGATCTCGATGCCCAGGTCGGTCGCCACGCCGGTCATGTGCGTGGTGCGGATCTGCGCCGAGGACATCTTGGTGACCACCGCGTTCTGCAGCCCCATCAAAAAGGCCAGCAGCAGCACGGTGAGCGGCACGGAAAACGGCGTGCGCCATTCCAGCGTGATGGCGCCCAGCAGCCCGAAGACCAGCAGCAGCACGGCCTCCAGCAGCAGCGGCAGCGCGAAGCCGCTGCGCAGCCGGTGGTGGCGCGCCCAGTTGACCAGGATGGCCGTGGTGCCCGCGCCCGACATGAAGGCCCACAGCGTGCCCACCGCGCCCAGCACCAGCGCCATGTTGCCCAGCACCAGGTTGTCGGCCACCATCGACAGGAACCCCGTCATGTGCGAGGTGTACCGGTGCACCACCAGAAAGCCGCCCGCGTTCACCGCCCCGGCGTTGAAGGCCAGCAGCAGGCCGAGCAGCCGGTTGGTGGACGGGGTCCGGTGCCGGCCGGTGAGGTGCCGCAGCAGCCGCATGGCGCTACCGCCCCGGGCCCATCCGGCCGGGGTTGAAGATGCCCGCCGGATCGAACGCCTGCTGCAGCCGGGCATGGATCTGTGCCAGCGTGCCGGGCAATACCGGATCGAAATGGCCCGATGCCCTAGTACCGATTGCCTGGTTTGCTACAAAAAGAGAAGCACTCCCGCCCACGGCCTGCGCCGCCTCGTGCAGCGCCGCGCCCGCTTCCGGCGGGGCCTGCACCCAGCGCAGGGCGCCGTGCCATTCGATCAGCGGCGCCGCCACACCGGCGGGCAGCGCCAGCATCGGCGCGGCGGCGGGCACCGACAGGCGCCACAGGGCCAGGCCCGGCCGCTCGGCCCGGGCGGCGAACCACGGCAGGGTCTGCTCGCGGCAGGCCTGCCAGGCGGGCGCCGCGGCAGCGGTGTCCAGGCGCTCGCCCCCCATGCTGCGGCAGGCGGCCTCGACGGCGGCCACGGCGCCGCGCAGCCGTACCCACAGCGTGCCCGTGCCCCCGGGACCGCCTTCCCAGCGGCTGGCGTTCAGGGGCAGCGGCTGCCCGCCCCAGGCCTGCAGCCGGCGCAGCGCGTCGGCCGGGTTGGCATCGAAGCGCAGGGTGGCCTCGGCCGGCGGCACGGGCAGCACCTTCAGGCTGACCTCGGTGAGCACGCCCAGCGTGCCCCAGGCGCCCACCATGAGGCGCGAGACGTCGTAGCCCGCCACGTTCTTCATCACCTGGCCGCCGAAGCGCAGCAGCTCGGCCCGGCCGTTGACCAGCTCCAGCCCCAGCACGTAGTCGCGCACCGCGCCCACGCTGGCGCGCGCGGGCCCCGACAGGCCGGCGGCCACCATGCCGCCCACGGTCGCGCCCGGGCCGAAATGCGGCGGCTCGAAGGGCAGGCACTGGCCGTGGGCCGCCAGCGCGGCCTCCAGTTCGGCCAGCGGCGTGCCGGCGCGCACGGTGGCGACCAGCTCGCTCGGCTCGTGGTTCACGATGCCCGACAGGGCCGTGGTGTCCAGGCGCTCGCCCTGCAGCACGGCGCCGCCGTGGAAGTCCTTGGTGCCGCCGCCGCGGATGCACACGGGGGCCTGGCGCTGGACGCTGTCGCGCACGCGGTCGATGATCTGGCGGAGGGCGGAGTCCATGGCGTGGATCGTACCGGCCCCCCTTCGCCAGCGGGTGCCGGCGGGGCTCGGCCGGCCGTGAATTTTTTGAACGCCGGGCGTGAATCCACCGTCCCGGTGCCGGGCCCTGGCACTCAGGCGAGGCCGGCGGGCAACTGTCCCTCTTCGTACCAGTTCACCGGCCGCCCAGCCACCGGCAGGCGCTCGCCGGCGACCATCAGGTGGCCCGAATGCGGCTCGCGCGCCAGTTCGTCGGCCGGGCGCCCCTGGCGGGCCGAGGTGACGAACAGTGTGGCACCCTCAGGCCCGTCGCCGCCCAGGCAGGGCATGGTGGGGCACTGCGCCGGCACGGGGAGGTCGGCCACGATCTCGCCGCCGGGCGACAGCCGCAGCACGCGGCCGCCCTCGTACATGGCGCACCAGTAGTGGCCCTCGGCATCCACCGCCGCGCCGTCGGGCCGGCCGCCGTAGCCCGGCTGGCCGGGCTTCCAGCCATCGGGCTTGGGCGCGAAGGCATGCAGCACGCGCGGCGCGCCCACGGGCTCGCCCGAGGCATCGCATGCCCAGGCCCGGATGGTGTGCGAGGGGGTATCGACCCAGTACAGCGTGCCGCCATCGGGGGACCAGGCCAGGCCGTTGGCCGTGGCCACCCCATCCAGCATCTGCCGCACGCGGGGCGCCCCGTCGCCGCGCCCGTCCACGCAGTACAGCGCGGCCACCGGCTGGCGGGGGCCCGCGGCGGGCTCGTGCATGGTGCCCACCCAGAAGCGGCCCAGCGCGTCGCACTTGCCGTCGTTGGCCCGCTGCGTGGCCGGATCGATCGGCAGCCGGGCCACCGGCACCAGGGGGCCGCCCCAGTCCTTGGCGCGGTAGAGGGTGTCGCGCAGGGCGATCACCAGGCCGCTGGGCTGGCCCCCGGTGCGCGCGGGCGCGATGCAGCCGGGCTCGGACGGCATGGCCCAGCGCTCGGCCCGGCCCGAGGCCGGGTGCAGCCGGCACAGCGCGCGGCCGGCGATGTCCACCCAGTACAGGCGCGATTCGACAGGGTGCCAGAAAGGCGATTCGCCCAACTGGTCGGGCTCGGAAGTGGCGGGACGCCAGTCCATGGGCATGGGGGGGTCTCCTGGGAAGGCGGTGGAAGGGGCCGGGCACGCCACCGCTGGCGCGCCGGTCTGCTGCTTCCATTATTCGCGGCCGGTGGCCGCGGGCCAAAAAAAAGGCCCACCTTGCGGCGGGCCCAATGTCCAGGAGGAATATCTCGCTTGTTGTCGCACCGCCGCGATGCCACCAGTCACCGCGGCAGGGATCTCAGCCGGTCAGCGGTTGTAGGCGGTCTCGCCGTGCGAAGTGATGTCCAGGCCTTCGCGCTCGGCTTCTTCCGGCACGCGCAGGCCCACCAGCAGGTCGGCGATCTTGTAGGCGATGAAAGCCACGACGCCGGACCACACGATGGTGATCAGCACGCTCTTGAGCTGGATCCAGACCTGTGCACCCATGGCGAACGTGTCGGGGGTCAGGCCACCCGTGCCGCCCAGGCCTTGCGATGCGAACACGCCGGTCAGGATGGCACCGATGATGCCGCCCACGCCGTGCACGCCGAACACGTCGAACGCATCGTCGGCGCCCAGCATCTTCTTGAGGCCACCCACGCCCCAGAGGCAGACCACGCCGGCGATCAGGCCGAGCACGATGGAGCCCATGGGACCGACGAAACCGGCGGCCGGCGTGACGGCCACCAGGCCCGCCACGGCACCCGATGCGGCGCCCAGCATGGAGGCCTTGCCCTTGTGCAGCGACTCGCCGGCCAGCCAGCTCAGCGTGGCGGCGGCCGTGGCCAGAACGGTGTTGATGAAGGCCAGGCCCGCAGCGCCGTTGGCGGCACCGGCGGAGCCGGCGTTGAAGCCGAACCAGCCCACCCACAGCAGAGAGGCACCGACCATCGTCAGCGTCAGGCTGTGGGGCGTGAGCGCTTCCTTGCCGAAGCCGATGCGCTTGCCCACCATGTAGGCGCCCACCAGGCCGGCGATCCCGGCGTTGATGTGCACCACGGTGCCGCCGGCGAAGTCGAGCGCGCCGTCCTTGCCCAGCAGGCCGCCGCCCCACACCATGTGCGCCATGGGGATATAGCTGAAGGTGAACCACAGCACGCTGAAGATCAGCACGGCGGAGAACTTGATGCGTTCGGCGAACGAGCCCACGATCAGCGCCACGGTGATGGCCGCGAAGGTGCCCTGGAAGGCCACGAACACGTACTCGGGGATGGTCGGCAGCGCGCCCGAGAGCGTGTCCGGCGCGATGCCCTTGAGGAAGATCTTGTCGAAGCCGCCGAAGAACGTGCCTTCGCCGCCGAACGTGAGGGTGTAGCCGTACACGGCCCACAGCACGCTCATCAGCGAGAAGATCACGAACACCTGCACCAGCACCGACAGCATGTTCTTGGAGCGGGCCAGGCCGCCGTAGAACAGGGCCAAGCCCGGGATGGTCATGAGGATCACGAGCAGCGTGGAGGTCAGCATCCAGGCCGTGTCGCCCGAATCGAGCTTGGGCGTGGGGGCGGCGGCGGGCGCTGCGGCCGCGGCGGCTTCCGCCGGTGCGGGTGCGGCCGCCACTGGCGCAGGGGCTGCGGCCGGAGCGGCGGCGGGCGCCGTGGCCGATGCGGGTTCGGATGCCGCGGGCGTCTGGGCCAGCACGGCGGTGCCGGAGGCCATCAGGCTCAACCCCAGCAGGAAGGAAGCAAGCAGTTTTTTCATGGCAGTTTCTCTTGGGTGTCTGGTGACAGGCGCGGGGGGCCGGGCCTTACAGGGCTTCCTTGCCGGTCTCGCCGGTGCGGATGCGGACGACCTGCTCCAGGTGGCACACGAAGACTTTGCCGTCGCCGATCTTGCCGGTGCGCGCGGCCCCCTCGATGGCTTCGATGACGCGGTCCACCAGCTCGTCGGACACGGCCGCCTCGATCTTCACCTTGGGGAGGAAGTCCACCACGTATTCGGCGCCGCGGTACAGCTCCGTGTGGCCCTTCTGGCGGCCGAAGCCCTTGACCTCGGTCACCGTAATCCCTTGGACCCCGATGTCCGACAGGGCTTCGCGCACCTCGTCGAGCTTGAAGGGTTTGATGATGGCTGTCACCATTTTCATGTTGCTTTTCTCCATTGGAGGCACCCCTCGGCGCCCGTTGTCTTACAGGGTTTTCGTGAGCGCGACGATCAGGCGCGACTTGTTGACCGGGCCGAAGAAGGCCTTCTTGTTGGCGCCCACCACGGCGGCCGACAGGGACAGGCCCGAACCGAAGTCATAGGCACCGCCCACGCTGTAGTCCATGTAGTTGGGCACGCCCAGGTCCTTGATGTCGCTGGCGAAGCGCGTGAAGCCGACCGACGCCTTCAGCGTCGTCTTGGGGGCCACTTCCTGCGCATAGGCCAGGTTCAGGTAGCCGGTGTTGCGGCCCTTGTTGCTGGTCGTCTTGGCGGAGGCCCAGCCGAAGTAGTCCTTGGAGATGGTGTGCGAGTACTTCGCCGTCAGCGGGCCGTAGGTGGCCGCGCCGTAGAGTTCGGTGGTGTTGCCGACGGAATTGCCGGGGTACGCATAGGTCAGCGCGCCCAGGTCCAGGTCCACGTCGCCGGCCTTGAATTTGTAGCCGCCGTAGAAATCCATCTCGATGGAATTGCCCGGCAGCCAGTCCACGCTGGAGTTCCAGTTGCCCAGATACCAGCCGCTGTCGCCGAAGCTGTAGTCGAAGCCGCCCTGGATGGCGGGCTTGACGGCCTTGACCCGGCTGGCGTCCTGGTCCTGGCCACGGAACTTGTAGTTGGTGGTCAGGCTGACGTTGCCCGTCAGTTGTGCGCTGGCCAGCAGAGGCAGGGCGGCAACGAGGGCGACGCTCAAGGACTTCATGGATACACGGGACATGGTTCCTCCGGGGGTGGCTGATTAGGGATGTCCACGCTCCAAGCATGGACCGTGCCATCTCCCTCGCACTTTGCCGTCCGGGCCTGGGCGCCGGCCTGGCAGGTATGCCGAAAGTGGTTACATGCTATGCGCCCGCGTTACTTTTTGCACCATTGCAGTGCTGCCAAGGCCATGATTCGCCGCAACAGTCCGTCCATGCACCGCCATGGGGACAGGGCGGCGGGACGCACTGCGTTGGTGCATCCCGCCGCCCGGCCGGGCCGACCGCGCTGTTTTTTTGGAGGAAGCGCTCCCGCCGTCAGCGCGCCGAACGGGCCTTGAGCCACTGCGCCGGAGGCTCGTCCGGCGGGGCGGGGGGCGCCGCCTGCGGCATGGAGCGCAGTTCGACCTGGATGCCGCGCTCCTGCGCATGGGCCATGAAATCATCCAGCGCTTCGCGGATGTCGCGGTCCATGAAGCCGCAGTTGCAGCCGTCGATGACCAGCGAATGCCCCGGCTCCACCCGGTTCAGGTGGTTGCGCAGCGTGGCCTTGCTGAAGAACGAGACATCCTTGCTGAGCCGGATCAGGTGGACATTGCCCTCGGAGATCATCGTCAGCGCGCCGCGCGTGTTCGCCTGGATCAGGAAAAGCATGCTGCAGGCCAGCCCGATGAGGATGCCGATGAGCAGGTCGGTCGCCAGGATCGCGCCCACCGTCACCGCGAACGGCACGAACGCCGACCAGCCCTCGCGCCAGACCGCCGCGATCATGGCCGGCTTGGCCAGCTTGAAGCCGGTGTGCAGCAGCACGGCGGCCAGCGCGGCCAGCGGCACCCACTGCAGGAACTCCGACAGGAACAGCACGCTCGCCAGCAGCAGCACTCCATGGAACACCGCCGACAGCCGGGTGCGCGCACCGGACTGGATATTGGCCGAGGTGCGCACGATCACCGCCGTGATCGGCAGCCCCCCCAGCAGGCCGGCCAGCATGTTGCCCACCCCTTGCGCCTGCAACTCCCGGTTGGGCGGCGCCACGCGCTTGAGGGGATCGAGCCGGTCGGCCGCCTCCAGGCTCAGCAGGGTTTCCAGGCTGGCCACGACGGCGAGGGTGAAGGCGATGGTGTAGACCTCCGGCCGCGCCAGCGCCGACCAGTCGGGCGAGGCGAGCTGAGACCACAGCGCGGCCAGGCCGTCGCCTTCGGGCAGGGCCACGCGCTGGTGGTCGGGCAGCGCGACGGACGGCTCGGTGGCCATGGCCACGGCCTGGTACCCGATGCCCCAGAGCACCGCCAGCAGCGGCCCGGGCAGCCGGCCGATCAGCGGCAGGCGCTTGGCCCAGGGGGAGTCCCAGGCGAACAGGATGGCCAGCGCACCGGCGGCGATGATCACCGCACTGCCGGTGACGGCGCCGACCAGCCGGCCCAGGTCGTCGAAACCGTCGATCGTGCGGGGCACCAGGCGCATGGCCTGCTCGCCCGATACGAAGCCGAACGCCACCGGAAGCTGCTTGAGGATGAGGATCAGCCCGATCGCGGCCAGCATGCCCTTGATGACCGGCGAGGGAAAGCAAGCGCCCAGGTCGCCGGCCTGCAGGCGGCCGAACAGCCACTGCAGCGCGCCCGCCACCATCACGGCGACGAGGAACGCCTCGAAGCTCCCCAGCTTGGCGATCGCATCGACGACGATCACGACCAGACCGGCCGCCGGCCCGCTCACGCTGAGCTGGGAGCCCGACAGCCAGGCCACGACCAGCCCGCCCACGATGCCGGAGACGAGCCCCGCCATCAGCGGCACGCCGCTGGCCAGTGCGATGCCCAGGCACAAGGGCAAGGCCACGAGGAAGACGACAACGCCCGCCGGCACGTCGCTGCGCCAGTGGGACAGAAGACCGGCGGCCGACGCGCCGCCCGGGTTGCGAAGGGTGGTTTGCATGGTGGGCACTCCTTCGCGTCAGGCCGCCGCGGCCAGCTGGATGCTGCTGGCATCGAGGTCCAGCACCTGGCGCAGGCGCCCGTCCCGCAAGGCGTAGACCCAGCCCAGCAACTGCAGGGGCTGCCCCCGCTGCCAGGCCCGCTGCACCTGCGGCGTGGCCGCCAGCGTGTGCACCTGATCGGCCACGTTCAGCTCGACGAAACGGCCCACCCGGGCGGCAACTTCATCGGCATCGTCCGGGTCGGGGACGGTCTGGCCGTCGATCTCGCCCGCGCGGCGGCGGTACAGGGCCCGCAGCGGGCGAAGGTGCTCGGCCAGGTAGTCGCCCCGCGCCGGCACCGCGCTGTCGGCCGGCATCAGGGCGGCCCGGACGCCGCCGCACCCCTCGTGGCCGCAGACGATCACGTACCGCACCTGGAGCACGTCGAGGGCGTATTGCAGCGCGCTCATGATGTTGGGATCGTCCGGACGGACCAGGTTCGCCACGCTGCGGTGCACGAACAGCTCGCCCGGCAGGGCATTGGTGATGCTCTCGGCGGGCACGCGGCTGTCGGCGCACCCGATCCAGAAGACGCGCGGCTGCTGGCCGGCCACCAGGTTTTCGAAAAATGCCGGGTCGCGTGACGTCATTTCGTCAGCCCAGGCACGGTTTTGAAGCATGAGTCGCGTGGTCAGGTCCATGGAAACCTCCGTGTTGTTGATTCGATGTTGCAGTGCAGCACGGTATTAGGCTAGATCAAAAACCACCGCCATTTTTAATATGGGGTTTTTATGTTTCATTTGCTTGCGTGTGATTCGATCAATGGCCCTGGGGCCATGCTTTTTTCCCTCGCAACATAAGGAAATTTTATTTAACCCATCGAGTGAAAATAATATTCACAGCGAATATAGTACGGAGTCGTACATTATTAAACCGCCGTTTATCTTTTCGGGTCCGGCCTTTTTCATGGCATTAATCCCCGGCTTTGACGGTCCTGATTAACCCCGGCAAACGAAGGCATTCAAAACAGGACCGCAACGGCGGCGCGCGGAGGCCGACCGATGGCGCGATCCCGCGCCCCGGCGCGGCCAGCCTGGGCGCCCTCTGCACTGGTTCTCAACCGCTGCCGTGCCGGGAGGACCGCGATTGCCGATATCCTCGCCCTTCGAAATTCAGGCGCTGGCGAACAGCCGGCTTTCCAACGAGGGAGAAAATCAACCATGGGTCTTGCTTTGGTGCAGAGCCGGGCATTGCTGGGACTGCAGGCCCCGTGCGTGACGGTCGAAGTGCATCTGGCCAACGGATTGCCCAGCTTCACGCTGGTCGGTCTGGCGGATGTGGAAGTGAAGGAGGCGCGGGAACGCGTGCGCTCGGCACTGCAGAATGCCGGGCTGGAGTTTCCGCACAACCAGAAAATCACGGTCAATCTCGCGCCGGCCGATCTGCCCAAGGACTCCGGTCGGTTCGACTTGCCGATTGCACTGGGGATTCTGGCGGCCAGCGGGCAGATCGACAGCGCACGCCTGGCGGGCCATGAATTCGCGGGGGAGTTGTCGCTGTCCGGCGAGCTGCGCCCCGTGCGCGGCGCGCTCGCCACCAGCCTGGCCCTGCGTTCGGCCGGCGTGGCCGTGCGCATGGTGCTGCCGCCCGGCAGCGCGGAGGAAGCCGCCCTGGTGCCCGGCACCGAGGTGTACCGGGCGCGCCACCTGCTCGACGTGGTGCAGCACTTTCTGCCCGTCTCCGCCCATGCGCCCGCCGAGCCGGCCGGCGAGGGGTTCGTGCGGCTGCAGGCGTCGCCGCTGCAATCGGCGGCGCCGCCGGCGGATCTGGCCGACGTGAAGGGCCAGGCCGCCGCCAAGCGGGCGCTGGAGATCGCCGCCGCAGGCGGCCACGGTCTGCTGCTGGTCGGCCCGCCGGGGTCGGGCAAATCGATGCTGGCGCACCGCTTTGCCGGGCTGCTGCCTCCGATGACGGTGGACGAGGCGCTGGAGAGCGCTGCCATCGCCAGTCTGGCAGGACGCTTCGGCCCGGAAAGATGGGGCAACAGAAATACGAGCGCTCCGCACCACACCTGCAGCGCGATTGCACTGGTCGGCGGCGGCTCACCCCCACGGCCCGGCGAGATCTCGCTCGCCCACCATGGCGTCCTTTTTCTCGATGAATTTCCGGAATACGCCCGCAGCGCGCTCGAAGCCCTCCGCGAGCCGCTGGAGACGGGCCGCATCACCATCGCCCGTGCGGCACAGCGGGCCGAATACCCTGCCCGCTTCCAGCTGGTGGCCGCGATGAATCCCTGCCCTTGCGGTTTTCTCGGCTCCGGCCAGCGCACCTGCCGCTGCACGCCCGACCAGGTGGCACGCTACCAGGGCAAGCTCAGCGGCCCGCTGCTGGACCGCATCGATCTGCATGTGGAAGTGCCCGCGCTGCCCCCGGGCGAGTTGCTGCAGGCCCCGCCCGGCGAGGCCACGGCGGCGGTGCGCGAGCGCGTGGTGCAGGCCCGGCAACGGGCCATCGACCGCCAGGGCCTGCCCAACCAGGCCCTGCAGGGCCAGCAGATCGACACCCACCTGGCGCTGGACGACCCGGCCGCGCGCTTTCTGCAGGCCGCCGCGACCCGGCTGGCCTGGTCGGCGCGCAGCACGCACCGCGCGCTGAAGGTGGCCCGCACGATCGCGGACTTGGCCGGCAGCGCGGCCATCGCCCCGGCGCACGTGGCCGAGGCCGTGCAGTACCGGCGGGTGCTGCACCGCAGCGCGGCGTGACCTGAGGGTTACAGGAACATGCCGCCGGACGCCTCGATGCGCTGCGCGTTGACCCAGCGGCTGCCGGGCAGCAGCAGCGAGGCGATCACGCCGCCGATGTCGTCCGGCTGGCCCACCCGGCCCAGCGCGGTCTGGGACGCGATGAAGGCGTTCATCTGCGCGTTGTCGCGCACCGCACCGCCGCCGAAGTCCGTCTCGATGGCACCCGGGGCGACCACGTTCACGGCGATGCCGCGCGGGCCGAGTTCCTTGGCCAGATAGCGGGTCAGCACTTCCACGGCGCCCTTCATGGCCGCATAGGCCGCGAACCCCGGCAGCGCGAAGCGGGCCAGGCCGGTGGACACGTTGACGATGCGCCCCCCGTCGTTCATGAGCGGCAACAACTTTTGCGTGAGGAAGAACACGCCCTTGAAATGGATGTCGACGAGCTGGTCGAACTGCGCCTCGGTCGTCTCCATGAAGCCGGCATGGATGCCGATGCCCGCGTTGTTCACCAGGAAGTCGAAGCGCTCGCGTTGCCAGCGGCTGGACAACACCTCGCGCACCTGGGCCGCGAACGCGGCGAAGCCGGCGCTCTGCGAGACGTCGAGCGGCAGGGCCACAGCGCGCCGACCCAGGCGTTCGATCTCGGCCACGGTGGCCTGGGCTTCGGCCGCCTGGCTGCGGTAGGTCAGGATCACGTCGATGCCCTGTCGGGCGATGTGCAGCGCGGCATTGCGGCCCAGGCCGCGGCTGCCGCCGGTGACCAAGGCGACGGGCGCACCGGTTTCCGGCGAGGACGCGGTGGAGGATGGGAAGGGAAGAGAAGCGGTCATGGCAGGCCTTTCAATGGGATGGCAACGGAATGCCTGGCAGTCTATTGAGCAGACGTCCTCCCATAAATCGGCAAAAATTGATCAGTTTGTTCACTCCAGAAAGACAATGAACCCCCTCGACCGCATGCTGGTGTTCGTCCGCGTGGCGGAGCTGTCCAGCTTCACCCAGGCCGCCGATGCGCTCGGCATCCCGAAAGCCGGCGCGTCGGTGGCCGTTCAGCAGCTCGAAAGCCAGCTCGGTACCCGGCTGCTGCACCGGACCACGCGGCGGGTGCAGCTCACGCAGGACGGCCAGGCCTACTACGAGCGCTGCAAGGACCTGCTGGCCGATGTGGACGAGCTGCAGTCCATGTTCCAGCAGCCCGGGGGCGAAGCGCTGCGGGGGCGGGTGCGCATCGACATGTCCACCGGCATCGCGCGCCGCGTGATCCTGCCGCAATTGCCCGAACTGCTGCAGCGCCACCCGCGCCTGGAGATCGAGATCAGCAGCACCGACCGCCGCGTGGACCTGGTGCGCGAGGGCTTCGATTGCGTGGTGCGCGTGGGCACGGTGTCGGAGCCGGGCCTGGTGGCGCGGCCGCTCGGGCAGTTGCGCATGGTCAATTGCGCCAGCCCGGGCTATGTGGCGCGGGCCGGGCAGCCGCAATCCGTGCAGGACCTGGCGCACCACCACCTGATCCACTACGTGACCACGCTGGGCGCCAAGTCCGGCGGGTTCGAGTACCTGCATGAGGGCGAAACCGTGCGCCAGACGATGGCTGGCCCCATCACCGTCAACGGGGCCGAGGCGTACCAGGCCGCCTGCCTGGCGGGGCTGGGCATCGTGCAGGCGCCGCTGATCGGGGTGCATGCGCACCTGGAGCGCGGCACGCTGGTGCAGGTGCTGCCCGACCACCCGGCCCCGCCCATGGCCTTGACCCTGCTCTATGCCCATCGCCGCCACCTGCCCCGCCGCGTGCGCGTGGTGATGGACTGGATGGCGCAGGTGATCGAGGCGCACGTGGCGCGCATTGATGCGTTCGCCTGAACCCGCATCAGGGGCTGGGGGCCAGCGGCGCGCGCGGCCTGCCCGGCGCCATGCCGTCCATCAGGAACCCAAGGCAGGCGTCCACATGCCGCCGGTACCCGACCGGATCGGTCTCCTCCACCGGCTCGGCCAGCACGCTGCGTCCGACGGCATGCAGACAGCGCGCCGCCAGGGCCGGCTCCAGCCCCTCGCGCAGGTGGCCCCGGCGTGCCGCCACGGCCAGCGCAGACTCCAGGTGGCGAACGGCCGCCGCCTGGGCCACCGCCGCGCGCGGTCCCAGGCCCTCCCACCCCTCTGCCTGACCGGCTTCGCGCAGCATCCATTGCACCAGCGGCCATTGCACCGGGTCTTCACGGCACTCGCCGATCTGGTGGGCCAGGCAGCGGTGCAGCAGCGACAGGGGCTGCGCCGCGATCTGGTAAGCATCGAGGCGGGCACCGATGTCCAGCGGCCACCGCAGCCCGCCGAGCAGCTCCTGCAGCAGCGCGGTCTTGTCCGCGAAGTGCCAGTAGATCGCGCCGCGGGACACCCCCGCCTGCCGCGCCACCTCGCCCAGCCCGGCGCCTTGCACCCCATGCCGGGCGAAGGCCTGCAACGCAGCGCTGACGATGCGCGCCCGCGTCAGCTCCGCTTCGGTCTTGGTGTGCTTGGCCACGGTGGCAGGCGATCAGGCCCCGTCAGGTGCCCGGCCGGCATCAGGGTTTCGCGGTGCCGACGGCGGCCACCGGTGTTCCGGTCGATTCCACCCACCCGCCGCCGAGCGTCTTGTAGAGCGTGACGAGGTTGGTGTAGCGCGACAGCCGCGTGCCGATCAGGTTCTGCTGCGCGGTGTAGAGCGAGCGCTGCGAGTCCAGCACGGTCAGGTAGCTGTCCACCCCACGCTTGAAACGCGCATCCGACAGGCGGTAGCTGTCGGCCGTGGCGTCCACCAGCGACTGCTGGGCCTCCAGCTGGCGGCCCAGCGTGCTGCGCTGGGCCAGCGCATCGGACACCTCGCGGAACGCGGTCTGGATCGCCTTCTCGTACTGGGCCACGTCGATGTCGCGGTCGGCCCGGGCGATGTCCAGATTGGCCTGGTTGGCGCCGCCGTCGAAGATCGGCAGCGAGATCTGCGGCGCGAACGTCCAGCTGCCCGAGCCGCCCTTGAACAAGCCCGACAGGTCCGCGCTGGAGGTGCCGGCCGACGCTGTCAGGCTGATGCGCGGGTAGAAGGCGGCGCGGGCCGCACCGATGCTGGCGTTGGCGGCCCGCAAGGTGCGCTCGGCCTGCAGGATGTCCGGGCGGCGCTGCAGCAGGTCCGATGGCAGCCCGGGCGGAACCTGGGCCAGCGGGTTCGATGCGGCGCTGGCATCGCTGGGCAGGGCCTGCGGCAGCCACTCGGGCGGCACCTCGGCGCCCACCAGCAGCACCAGGGCATTGCGGTCCTGCGCCACCTGGGCGGTGTAACGCTCCACATCCACCCGGGCCGAATCCACGCTGGTCTGCGCCTGCCGCAGCGTGAGGGCCGAGGCCACGCCCAGATCGAAGCTGCGCTGGTTGAGCGCGAAGGCATTGCTCTGGTTGGCGAGCGTGTCTTGCGCCAGGCGCAGCCGGTCCTGGTCGGCCGCCAGCGTGAGGTAGGCCGACGCCACTTCGGACACCAGGCTGATGTGCGTGCTGCGGCGGGCTTCCGCCGTGGCGAAGAACTGCTCCAGTGCCTGCGCATTCAGGCTGCGCACGCGGCCGAACAGGTCCAGTTCGTAGGCGCTGAAGCCCACGGTGGCGCTGTAGCTGTGGGCCACCACGGGCCGGCCCGCGCCGGAAAGGTCTGCCGGCGTGCGGCTGCCGCTGCCGCCACCGCTGGCGTTGACGGTCGGGAACAGCGCCGCGTCCTGCACGCGGTACTGCGCACGCGCCCGCTCGATGTTGAGCGCCGCCACGCGCAGGTCGCGGTTGTTGGCGATGGCCATCTCGATCACGCGCTGCAGCGAGGGGTCGGTGAACACGTCGCGCCAGCCGATGTCGGCCACCGGCACCGCGGCGGGCGTGCCGGCATCGCCGGCGAAGGTGGAGGCTACGGGCGCGGCGGGCTGCACATAGGCCGGCATCAGGCTGCAGCCAGCCAGGGATGCGGCGGCCAGGGCCAGGGGAGCGAAGAGGAAGCGGGACATGTCAGGCACCTTCCGAAGCGGGGTGTGGCAGCGCACCGTGCGCGACCTGGGCGTTCGGGGCGGCCGGCTTGCGCCGGAACAGACCCACGATCAGCACGAAGAACAGCGGCACGAAGAAGATCGCGAGGACGGTTCCGGACAGCATGCCGCCGATCACGGCCGTGCCCAGCGCATGCTGCGCGCCCGCCCCGGCGCCACTGCCCAGCACCAGCGGCAGCACCCCCAGGATGAACGCCAGCGATGTCATCAGAATGGGGCGAAGGCGCATGCGCACCGCCTCCATGGCCGACTCGACCAGGCCTTTGCCGCCCTCGTACAGCTCCTTGGCGAACTCCACGATCAGGATGGCGTTCTTGGAAGCCAGCCCGATGGTGGTGAGCAGGCCCACCTGGAAGTACACGTCGTTCATCTTCCAGGTCAGCATGGCCCCGAGCAGCGCGCCGAACACGCCCAGCGGCACCACGAGGATCACCGAGAACGGAATCGCCCAGCTTTCATAGAGCGCCGCCAGGCACAGGAACACGATCAGGATCGACAGCGCATAGAGCAGGCCGGTCTGGCCGGTCGAGGCTTTCTCCTGGCGCGACAGCCCGGTCCACTCGAAGCCGATGCCGGGCGGCAGCTTGGCCACCGCCGCCTCGACGATCGCCAGCGCCTCGCCGCTCGATGCCGCGCCCGGCATCGCCATGCCCAGGATTTCCATGGAGGGCACGCCGTTGTAGCGCTCCAGCCGCGGCGAACCCGATGCCCAGCTGGCCTTGGCGAACGAGGTGAAGGGCACCATCGTGCCGGCGCTGTTGCGCACGTACCAGCGGTCGATGTCCTCCGGCAGCATGCGAAACGGCGCGTCGGCCTGCAGCATCACCTTCTTCACGCGCCCCTTGTCGATGAAGTCGTTGACGTAGCTGCTGCCCCAGGCGGCCGAGAACGTGTTGTTGATGTCGGCCATCGACAGCCCCAGCGCCCCGGCCTTGTGCGGATCGATCTCCAGGCGGAACTCCGGCGTGTCCTCCAGTCCGTTGGGGCGCACCGCCACCAGGCGCGGGTCCTTGGACAGCTCGCCCAGCAGCTGGTTGCGCGCCTGCATCAGCGCGGCATGGCCCAGGTTGGCGCGGTCCTGCAGCATCAGGTCGAACCCGGTGGCGTTGCCCAGTTCGGACACGGCAGGCGGCGCGAAGGCGAACACCTGCGCATCGCGGATCGTCGCGAAGAACGCACCGGCCTTTTGCGAAACGCCCGACACGCTCAGCGCCTCGCCCTTGCGCTCGTCCCAGGGCTTGAGCTTGACGAAGGCGAACCCCGTGTTCTGGCCGCTGCCGGCAAAGCTGAAGCCGGACACCGAGAACACACCCGCCACCGCATCCTTCTGGTCCTCCAGGAAATGCTTCTCCACCTGGTGGATGACCTCTTCGGTGCGCGCGTTGGCGGCACCGGGCGGCAGTTGCACCAGCACGAACATCGTGCCCTGGTCCTCGTCGGGCAGGAAGCCCGCGGGCAGCTTCATGAAGCCGAACACCACCGCCGCCAGCAACACCGCATACAGCACCATGTAGCGCCAACCCTTGCCCAGCATGTGCCGCACGATGCCCTGGTAGCCGCGGTTGCCGCGATCAAAGGCACGGTTGAACGCGCCGAAGAAGCCGGTCGTCGCCATGGCGTGGCCCTTGGGCACCGGCTTGAGCAGCGTGGCGCACAGGGCGGGCGTCAGCACCATCGCCACCAGCACCGAGAGCGTCATCGCCGAGACGATGGTGATGGAAAACTGGCGGTAGATGACCCCGGTCGAGCCGCTGAAGAACGCCATGGGCACGAACACCGCGGCCAGCACCAGGGCCACGCCGACGAGCGCTCCGGTGATCTGGCCCATCGATTTGCGCGTGGCCTCTTTGGGCGACAGTCCCTCCTCGGTCATCACCCGCTCGACGTTCTCCACCACCACGATGGCATCGTCCACCAGCAGCCCGATGGCCAGCACCATCGCGAACATGGTCAGCGTGTTGATCGTGAAGCCGAACGCCGCGAGCACGCCGAAAGTGCCCAGCAGCACCACGGGCACCGCAATGGTGGGGATCAGCGTGGCGCGGAAGTTCTGCAGGAACAGGTACATCACCAGGAACACCAGCACCACGGCCTCGACCAGGGTCCGCACCACCTCCTCAATGGAGATGCGCACGAACGGCGTGGTGTCGTAGGGCTTTTGCACCTTCATGCCGGGAGGGAAGAACTTCTGCAGTTCGTCCACCCGCGCGTCAATCGCGCGGACCGTGTCGAGGGCATTGGCGCCGGTGGCCAGCTTGATCGCCAGGCCGGCGGCCGGCTTGCCGTTGTAGCGGCCGACGGTGCTGTAGTTCTCGCTGCCCAGCTCGATGCGCGCCACATCGCGCAGCCGCACCTGCGAGCCGTTGGTCAAGGTGCGCAGCAGGATCTCCTCGAACTCCGGCGCCGTCTTCATGCGCGTCTGCGCGGTGATGGTGGCGTTGATCTGCTGGTTGCCGGCCGCGGGCAGCGCGCCCAGCTGGCCGGCCGAGACCTGCGCGTTCTGCGCCTGGATGGCGGTCTTCACGTCGAGCGGCGTGAGGCCGAAGTTGGCCAGCTTGTCCGGATCGAGCCAGACCCGCATGGCGTACTGCGAACCGAACAGGGTCGTGTCGCCCACGCCTTCCACGCGGCTGATCGCGTCCTGCACGTTGGCGGCCACGTAGTCCGACAGGTCGGAGCCGTTCATGCTGCCGTCTTCGGAGGTGAAGGCCAGCACGTTCAGGAAGTTGGTGGCCGACTTGGTCACCGTGACGCCCTGCTGCTGCACCTCTTGCGGCAGCAGCGGTGTGGCCAGCGACAGCTTGTTCTGCACCTGCACCTGGGCGGTATCGGGGTCGGTGCCGTTGTCGAACGTGAGCGTGATGGTGACCTGGCCGGACGACTCGCTGGTCGAGGCCATGTAGCTGAGCCGGTCCAGCCCCTTCATCTTCTGCTCGATGACCTGGGTGACGCTGTCCTCCAGCGTCTTGGCGGAGGCGCCGGGGTAGTTGGCCGTGATCGCCACGGCGGGCGGCGCGATGCTGGGGTACTGCGCGATCGGCAGGGTGAAGATCGAGAGGGCGCCGGCCAGCATCACGATGATGGCCAGGACCCACGCGAAGATGGGGCGGTCGATGAAAAAGCGTGCCATGGGGTTCTTTCGCGCGCGTCAGTTCGCGGGGTTGGCGGCACCCTCGGGGGCGGTGGCCTGTGCCACGGGCGCGGCCGGGGCCTTGGGTGTCCAGGGCTGCGCCTTCACCAGGGCGCCGGGCGCGGCCCGCTGCTGTCCGTCCACCACGAGCCGGTCGCCGGCCTGCAGCCCGGTGCGCACCAGCCACTGGTCACCCACCGTGCGCTCGGTCTCCAGGGCCCGCCGCTGCAGCTTGTTGTCGGCGCCGACCACATAGGCCATCGGCTTGCCGGTGCTGTCACGCGTGACGGCCTGCTGCGGCACGAGCAGGCCCTGCTCCTTCACGCCTTCCTGCAGCACGGCGCGCACGTACATGCCGGGCAGCAGATCGGCCCGCGGGTTGGGGAACACGGCGCGCAGCGTGATCGCGCCGGTGCTCTGGTCCACGGTGACGTCCGAGAACTCCAGCTTGCCTTCCAGCGGGTAGGCGCTGCCGTCTTCCAGCATCAGCCGCACCTTGGCGGCATTGGCTCCCGCCTTTTGCAGATCGCCGCGGGCCAGGGCCTGCTTGAGGCGCAGCAGCGCGGCGCTGGGCTGCGTCACGTCCACGTAGATCGGGTCCAGTTGCTGGATGGTCGCCAGCGCCGTGGCCTGGCTGGCGGTGACCAGCGCGCCCGGCGTGACGCTCGACTTGCCGATGCGGCCCGAGATGGGCGCATCGACCCGCGCATAGGCCAGGTTGATGCGGCTCGTTTCCACGTTCGCCCGGGCCGATGCCACGTCGGCCTCGCCCTGGCCCAGCGATGCGGCCGCGTCGTCGTAATCCTGCTGGCTCACGGCCTGGATGGCCACCAGTTCCTTGTAGCGGTCGGCCTTGAGCCGGGTGGTCTTGAGGCTGGCCTGGGCCTTGGCCAGGGCGGCCACGTTGCTGTCGTAGGTGGCCTGGTAGGTGGCGGGGTCGATCTGGTAGAGCGCCTCGCCGGCCTTCACATCGCTGCCCTCGCGGAACTTGCGTGCCTTCACGATGCCGCCCACCTGGGGCCGCACGTCGGCGACCTGGTAGGGCACGGTGCGGCCGGGCAATTCGGTGCTCAGCGCCACGGCCTGCGGCTGCACGGTCATCACGCCCACGATGGGCGTGCCTTGCGGCGGCGGCGGGCCGCCCGGGGGCTTGCCGCAGGCGGCGAGCAGACAGGCCATGGCAGCTGCGGCCGACAGCGTGAGCAAGGGGCGGTGAACGGGTCGCATGGGCAATCTCCAAAGAACAATGCGCCGATGATATACAAACCGTACTGTACGGTAAAGTAAATTTGACTTCGATTCTTCGCCCATCAATACTCGGACGCATGAATACAGAAAACGGAAGTCGGTAGATGCGCGTCAAGACGGAAGCCAAGCGGGACGCGATCGTGGAAATTGCCTCCCAGGTTTTTTCGGAGTCGGGGTTCGAGGGGGCGTCGATGGCGGAGATCGCCGCCCGGGTCGGGGGCTCCAAATCCACGCTGTACGGGTATTTCAGTTCCAAGGAAGAGCTGTTCCTGGAGGTCGCCATCGGCGCGGCCAAGCAGCACATCGAACTGTTCTTTCTCGCGCTCGAGCAGGACGAGAGCGAGCTGGAAACCGCGCTGAAGACCTTCGCCGAGAAGATGCTGGCCGTGATCTGCAGCGAGCCGGCCATCCAGGCCAAGCGCGCCTTCGTCGCCGAATCGGGCCGCAGCGACATCGGCAAGCGCTTCTTCGAACTGGGCCCCCACAAGGGCATTCAGGCCCTGGGTTCGTTCCTGGAAGCCCAAATGCGCAAAGGCCTGCTGCGGCAGGCCGACCCCCTGACCGCGGCGCGCCACTTCATGGCCCTGATGGAGTCGGAGACGGCCACGCCGCGCCTCTTCGGCCTGGAGGACAACCTGTCCAAGGTGAAGATGCGCCAGGCCATCGGCCGGGCCATCGACGTGTTCTTGCGCGGCTACGCGGTGGACCCGGCCGACGGCGCCTGAAGCGCCCGGCACCGCCGATCGCGGGAGCGCTCCGGCGCCCGCCGGCCCCCACCGGGCCCGGCTGGCATAAGCACATGCGCAGATGCCATAAGGCCGCGGGGCCGGTTTGCCCGACAATGTGCGGGTTTGCCCGCATGGCAGGGGGCAGCCCAGGTCGCGCAATGCGCCCATCCGCCACCGGCCCTGCCCCTGAAGGCTTCTTTCGTCTCACACCCAATCTGCACCATTTCCATGAGCGCATTCAACGAAGAACGAGTCCTTTCCGTCCACCACTGGACCGACCGCCTGTTTTCCTTCACCACCACGCGCGACCCGGCGCTGCGGTTCTCCAACGGCCACTTCACCATGATCGGCCTCAAGGTGAACGACAAGCCGCTGCTGCGGGCCTACAGCATCGCCAGCGCCAACTACGAAGAGCACCTGGAGTTCCTGTCGATCAAGGTGCCGGACGGCCCGCTGACCTCGCGCCTGCAGAACATCCAGGTGGGCGACTCCATCGTGGTGGGCAGAAAGCCCACGGGCACGCTGCTCATCGACTATCTGCTGCCCGCCAAGCGCCTGTATTTGATCTCCACGGGCACGGGCCTCGCGCCCTTCCTGTCGGTGATCCGCGACCCGGACACCTATGAGAAGTTCGAGGAAGTGGTGCTGGTGCACGGCGTGCGCCAGGTCAAGGAGCTGGCCTACCACGACTTCATCACCGAAACGCTGCCGCAGCACGAGTTCCTGGGCGAGACGGTGTCCAAGCAGCTCAAGTACTACCCCACGGTGACCCGCGAGCCGTTCCGCAACCAGGGCCGCATCAACGACCTGATCGAAAGCGGCAAGCTCTTCACCGACCTGGGCGTACCCCCGCTGGACCCGCTGGTGGACCGCGTCATGCTGTGCGGCAGCCCCGAGATGCTGGCGTCGCTCAAGGCCATCCTGGAGCACCGCGACTTCGAGGAAGGCAACACCACGAAGCCCGGCGACTTCGTGATCGAACGCGCGTTCGTCGAGAAATGAAGTGACGCGCCGGGCGCGGGTGGGCCCGGGATGGCAGAGGCCGGCCCTACCCGCGAGGCACCGGCTTCACGCAGTGCCGGCCCGTGGACAAAGCCACCCCTTCAATTGCTATTAAATTAATAGCATAATGCCCTAGTACTGATTGTGCTGGAGGCACAAAACACGGGATACCGCCCCGGTGGCCGGCGGCCCCGGAACCGCCGCCCCCAATGGCAACGGGCGGCCAAGGCCGCCCGTGGGACAGTGATGAGGCAAGGGGCCTGCGCAGGCCCCGCCGATCAGTAGCCGTTGTTGGCCACGCGCATCGACTGCGCGCCCTGCGTGTAGCCGGCCTGGCCCTGCGGCCGGTTGTCCACGCGGAAGCTGCGGCCCTCCACGCGCACCGGCGTGCCCTCGGCCACCGGCTGCGAGCGCGTGAAGGTGCGCACCGAGCCGTCATCCATGCGCACGCGCATCTGGTAGGCCGTGGTGGTGCGGGTGCGCTGCTCCACCGTGTGGCCCAGGTAGCCGCCGCCGACCGCGCCCAGCACGGTGGCCGCCGCGCGGCCCGAGCCCTTGCCCACCTGATTGCCCACGACGGCCCCCAGCACCCCACCCGCCACGGCACCCACGCCGGACGCGGGAGCGGCCTGCTGCACCGTCTGCACCGACTCGATGCGGCCGCAGGTGCTGCACACCGGCGCCTGGGCCGGCATGGCCACCGGCCGGCCGGCGTCCGCGGAGGCGTCGTACCCACCGCCCGACCCGCTGCCGTACTGCGGCGAGGCAGGGGCCCGGTTCACGATGTTCTGGGCCAGGGGCTGCGGCTGCCGTGCGGGCTGGGCGCCCGCCCGTTCATTGATGACTTCGGCCTCGGGCGTGCGCGTGGCACCGGGGGCCAGTTGCGCGACCTGCGCAGCAGACTCGGCGGGGGCGCTGCCGCCGCGCTGCTGCATGACCAGGGTGGCGCCCAATGCCAGCACGCTCACGCCCAGCGCACCCACGGCCGCCCACAGCCATTTGACGGAAGCGCCCCCGGCGGGAGCTGCGGAGGCGCCGAGCGCCGGCGCGAGGGAGGGATTGTTTCGGACGATGAGACCCATGGTGTTCTCCTTTTTCAGGTGTTTCGAAGGCAGGGTACACGCGGGTCCGCTTCACACGGCAGGGCGTTCTGTAAACGAAGTAAGTAGCTGTTTGCCCAAAGGGTTTGTGCGAATGCGCCTACCACCAGGCGCGCCGACAGGCGGTGGCGGGAATGTCGGCCACACACCACACTGGCGCCACGCATGCCATCCGGTGTGCGTGAGGAGGCACACAGATGGCTGCACAGATCCGCATCGGGGTGTCCGGCTGGCGCTATGCGCCCTGGCGGGGCGCGTTCTATCCAGAAGATCTGGTCCAGGCGAAGGAACTGGCTTTCGCATCGCACCAGTTTCCCGCGATCGAGCTGAACGGCTCGTTCTACGCGCTGCAGCGCCCGTCCAGCTACGCCCGGTGGGCGGCGGACACGCCCGAGGGCTTCGTGTTCACCGTCAAGGCGCCGCGCTACATCACCCACATCCTGCGGCTGCGCGAGGCGCGGGCGGCGGTGGCCAACTTCATGGCGTCGGGGTTGTTCGCGCTGGGCGCCAAGCTCGGTCCCATCCTGTGGCAATTGCCGCCGAGCCTGCCATTCGATGCGGCGCTGCTGGAGGACTTTCTCGCCCTGCTGCCGCACGATACCGACGCTGCCGCCACGCTCGCGCAGGCGCGGGAGGACCGCATGCACGGCCGCGAGCTGCTCCAGCCGTCCCGCCCCTGGCGCCTGCGCCATGCCCTGGAAGTGCGGCACGCCAGCTACCGCACGCCGGAGTGCATCGACCTCCTGCGACGCCACCGCGTGGCCCTGGTGGTGGCCGATACCGGCGGGCGATGGCCCGAACTGGGCGATGTGACGGCGGACTTCCTCTACCTGCGGCTGCACGGCGCGCAGCAGCTCTATGCCAGCGGCTACAGCGATGCGCAGATCGCGCAGTGGGGCGAACGCCTCCGCGCCTGGGCCCACGGCCAGGCACCGAAGGGGCTGGAGACGGCCGCGCCACCGGACACGGCACCGCGTCGGACCGGACGCGACGTGTTCTGCTTCTTCGACAACACCATGAAGATCCACGCGCCCGAGAACGCCCTGCGGCTCGCACGCTATCTGCAACTGGGCACGCACCTGCAGGCCGCCCCGCCCCGGGCCTGACACGGCGGCCCCGGTTTGCGAGTGCCCCTCGGCCGCCTCAGCGATGCCGGGCCGGCGGCCCTTCCAGGTTTTCCTCCCGCACCTCCTGGAAGGCCCGCGCGCAACTGGCGGAAAACAGCAGCACGGCCGACGAAAAGTAGATCCACATCAGCACCACCACCAGGGAGCCGGCAGCGCCATACGCCGACACCACCGCCGCGGTGGCCAGGTACAGGGCCAGCAGCTGCTTGCCCACGGTGAAGAGGATGGCGCCCACCACCGCCCCGAACACCAGGCAGATGAGCGGCGGCTTCTGCCCGCCGCCAATGCGCATCAGCCCCACGAACAGCAGCACGGCAATGCCGAAGGCGACCAATTCGTTCGCCAGCTGCAGCAGAGGGCCCGTGGCCATGGGCAGCCGCGCGCTGGCCCAGGTGGCCACCACGTGGATCACGGTGGACACCACCAGCGAGATCAGCAGCAGGAAACCGATGGCCAGCACATAGGCCAGCCCCCGCACCCGCAGCGACGCCATGCGCCACCACGCCTTCTGCTCCGGCACCGGGGTCGAATCCCGCGCCCACAGCCGCTCCAGCGCCGACTGCAGCTCCACGAACACGCCCGTGGCGCCGGACAGCAGCAGCACGAAGCCAACGATGGAAGCGATCCGCCCTTCCGACGGCGCCCGCGCGCTGGACAGCGCCAGTTGCACCACTTCGGCCACGCGGTCGCCCATGACGCCGCGCACCTGGCTGACCATGGTGCTTTCCAGGTAGGACTTGTCGATCCACCAGCCCAGCACCCCCACCAGCAGGAGCAGCACCGGCGCCAGGCTCAGCAGGCCGTAGAACGACATCGCCGCGCTCATGCGCAGGCCGTCCGCATCCAGCCAGAGATTGGCCGCCCGCACCAGCGGCATGATGGGGCTGGCGAGCGCTTTCGCGCGCTCGATCCATGGCGTGAGGAACGATGGGGACATGGCGCCCATTGCACACCAGGGCCGCGCGGCCAGGTGTCGGAACAGTTCGCCAGTCCGCCTGCAGCCTCAGCCAGCGTGGCCCATGGCAGGGTCGGACACCGAGTCCTTGCCGGTCTCGATGCGGCCGGCGAAGCGGCGCTGGAACGTGGGCGCCGCACTGCAGCGCACCACGAAGTCATACCAGTTGCCGCTGTCGCCCAGGGGCCAGGCGAGTTCCTCCACGCCGCCGGGCGCCACGCTGCGCGTCCAGGGCCCGTCGCCGCGATAGGCCCGTGCCTCGGCGGAGAACGTCATCGCGCTGCTGCTGCGGTTGTAGAGCTTGACCCGCACCTGCGGCGGCTCGCACAGCTCGTAGCAGACCTGCACCTCGGGGCCACCGGTGGCCCCCTGCTGCTGCAGGTCGCCGATGAATTCGCGGTGGTAGCCGTTGGGACCGAGCACCCACAGGTCGTACCGCCCGCCATCGGCTGCGGCGTTCCAGACGCCGCTCAGGGCCTTGCCGGCCTCCACGACGTAGCGCCGCGGAATGCGGTCGAGGTGGTTCTTGTCGTACACGTGGAACACCGCCGCCGCGGTGCCCGCTTTGCCGGTGTGGGCGAACAGCAAAGTGACCGTGCCGGCACCGGCGCTGGCCTGGGCCGTGGTGTGCAGCTCATAGGGCAGCGCCCGCGAGGGCCGCACGCCTTCGGCCTGCACCGGCAGGGCGGCATCGGCCGTGGCCTTGGGCTGGGGCAGCTTGGCAGCCTGGGCCTGCGCCGCCACCCGCGCGTCCACCGCGACCTTGTTGGTGCGGCCCGCGAGGGTCGGCAAGGTTTCGCTGTTGGGGTTGACGAAGTTGAAGCAGCTCGTCAGGTCGCCGCAGACCGCGCGGCGGTAGGGGCTGACCTGCGGCTCGGCCACGCCGAAGCGCTTTTCCAGGAACAGCAGGGTGGAGGTGTGGTCGAACACCTGCGAATTGACCCAGCCGCCCCGGCTCCAGGGCGACACCACCCACATCGGCACGCGCGGGCCCGGGCCGTAGGGCTTGCCGTCGGCCGCCGGCTGGCTCGGCGTGGCGGGCTGGAAATCGTGGTACTCCACCGCCACGTCGGCGGCGGGCAGCGTGCAGGCACCGGCCAGGCTGCCATCGGGATTGCGCGACGGTGCGGCGGGCGAAGGCAGGTGGTCGAAGAAGCCGTCGTTCTCGTCGTAGTTGATCAGCAGCACGGTCTTGCTCCAGACCTCGGGGTTGGCCGTGAGCGCGTCCAGCACCTCCTGCACGTACCAGCCGCCCTGTGCGGGGCTCGACGGCCCGGGGTGCTCGCTGTAGACCGAAGGCGGAATGATCCAAGACACCGCCGGCAGCGTGCCCTGGCGGATGTCCTCGCGGAACGTCTCCAGAAAGCCCTGCGGCATGGTGTTGCCGAAGCCCTTGGCCAACGGGCTCAGCGGATCGTCGATCCTGGCGTTGTAGAACGGCCCGGCCAGATCGACCGGCTGCGTGATGTCGGTCTTGGCGACGTAGATCGGCTTGCGGTCCGCGGGCATCTTCTCGATCTCGGCGCGCCAGTGGCGAAAGCCCATCATCTCGTTGCAGCCGAAGTTGTCGATCAGGCTCTGGTAGACCTTCCATTTCACGCCCGCTTTCTCCAGGCGGTCCGCGTAGGTGGTCCAGGTCCAGCCGTCGGTGGAGGCGCCGATGTCGTTGCCACCGTTGAACTGGTTGTTCAGGCCCGCGACACGGACCCTGGAGCCATCGATGGGGCTGACACCGTTCGGGCCGTTGGTGCCGGTCCAGTAGAAAAGCCGGTTGGCGATGGTGCCGGTGTGCATGCCGCAGTGGTAGTGGTCGCACAGCGTGAAGGCGTCGGCCAGCGCGCGCTGGAACGGCACCTCCGCCGTTTCGTAGTAGCCCATCGACAGAGGCAGCTTCGCGTCGGGCCACTGGGACATGCGCCCGTGGTCCCAGGCCGCCTGCGAGTCCAGCCAGGTGTGGGGCGTGCTGCCGGCGCGCTGCGCGTTGCCCTTGGCTTCGTCCAGGCGATAGGGCACATAGGTGCTGGGCGGCGACGTCTTGGTGTAGGTCTGGTAGAAAACGTTGCGGCCGTTGGGCGTCGGGATCGGGAAGCGGTCACCGAAGCCGCGCACGCCCTTGAAGGTGCCGAAGTACCCATCGAACGAGCGGTTCTCCATCATCAGCAGGACGACGTGCTGCACGTCCTGGATGGTGCCGGTGGCGTTGTGGGCCTCGATGGCCAGGGCGCGGCGGATGGCCGGCGGGAAGGCAGTGAGCGTGGCCGAAGCCGCGCCCACGCCGAGCGCGGTCGTGAGGAAATTGCGTTTGGAGGAATCGACGGTCATTTGGAGGAGTCTTTCTTGTCCGTGGGCGGGGTTCCGGGGGGCTACCCCGTTCAGGGCTTGGGCGCGCAGTGCGTGTCCGGACTGGCGCACGTGGCCGCCGCGGCGGGAACGGTGGCATCCGAGCCACCGCTGCCACCGCAGCCCGCCAGCAGCAGGGCAAGAAAGAGCGCGCTGGCGCCCGGCAACGGGCGGCCGATCAGAGGCAGCGGCGAGCGCTGCAGAGGGATGGTCATGGCGTGGGAAGAAGAGAAGGAATGAAGTCCTTCATTCTTCCCGCCGACTGTGGCGCCAGAGTGACGTCAGCGTGACGCTGCCGCCCGTCAGAGGTTGGGTGCGAGCAGGCGCTGCAGGATGCCTTCATCCATGCCGCGCCGCGTGGCCAGGTCGTGCACCTGGTCTTCGCCGATCTTGCCGACGTTGAAGTACTGGCTCTCGGGATGCCCGATGTAGAAGCCGCTCACGCTGGCGGCGGGCGTCATGGCCAGGCTTTCGGTGAGGCCCATGCCGATCTCGCCGCACTGCAGCACGCGGAACAGTTCGCTCTTGGCGCTGTGGTCCGGGCAGGCCGGGTAGCCGGGCGCGGGACGGATGCCCTGGTACTTCTCGGCGATCATGTCGTCGTTGCTCAACTGCTCGCCGGCCGCATAGCCCCACAGGTCGGTGCGCACGCGGTGGTGCAGGCATTCGGCAAAGGCTTCGGCCAGGCGGTCGGCCAGGCTCTTGAGCATGATGGCCGAATAGTCGTCCAGCGCATCGACGAAGGCCTGCTCTTTCTTCTCCACGCCCAGGCCCGCCGTGACGGCGAACAAGCCCGCGTAGTCGGCCACGCCGCTTTCCTTGGGCGCCACGAAGTCGGCCAGGCACCGGCTGGGCCGCGGCACGCCATCGATCACGTGCTTTTCGGTCTGCTGGCGCAGGCCGTACCAGGTCATGGCGACCTCGGTGCGCGATTCGTCGGTGTAGAACTCGATGTCGTCGCCCACGCTGTTGGCGGGGTACAGCGCCAGCACGCCGCTGGCGCTCAGCCAGCGGCCCTCCACCAGCCGGCGCAGCATGGCCTTGCCGTCGGCGAAGACGCGCGTGGCCTGCTCGCCCACCACCTCGTCGGTCAGGATCGCAGGGTACGGGCCGGCCAGGTCCCAGGTCTGGAAGAACGGGCCCCAGTCGATGTACCGGGCCAGTTCGTTGAGGTCGAAGTTCTTGAACATGCGCCGCCCCAGCAGGCGCGGCGTGGCCGGGCGGTAGGCCGACCAGTCAATGGGCGTGCGGTTGGCGCGGGCCTTCGCCAGCGGCCACAGGGGCGTCTGCTTCTTGTTGGCGTGCTGGGTGCGCACCTTGTCGTAGTCGGCGTTCAGCTCCTGCACGTAGTGGTCGGCGCCGTCGCCCAGCAGGCTCTGCGCCACGCTCACGCTGCGCGACGCATCGGGCACGTAGACCACGGGGCCTTCGTAATGCGGCGCGATCTTGACGGCGGTGTGCACGCGGCTGGTGGTGGCCCCGCCGATGAGCAGCGGGATCTTCTTGATGCGAAAGTGCTCGTCCTTCTGCATCTCGCCGGCCACGTATTGCATCTCTTCCAGGCTGGGCGTGATCAGGCCCGACAGGCCCACGATGTCCGCGCCCTCGACCTTGGCGCGCGCCAGGATCTCGTGGCACGGCACCATCACGCCCATGTTCACCACCTCGAAGTTGTTGCACTGCAGGACCACGGTGACGATGTTCTTGCCGATGTCGTGCACGTCGCCCTTCACGGTGGCGATGATGATCTTTCCCTTGCTGCGCACGTCGCGGCCGGCCAGTTCGTCCTGGCGTTTTTCTTCCTCGATGTAGGGGATCAGGTGGGCCACGGCGGACTTCATCACCCGGGCGCTCTTGACCACCTGCGGCAGGAACATCTTGCCCGCACCGAACAGGTCGCCCACCACGTTCATGCCGTCCATGAGCGGGCCTTCGATCACGTGCAGCGGCCGCCCGCCCTTGGCGACGATGGCCTGGTAGGCCTCTTCGGTGTCTTCGACGATGAAGTCGGTGATGCCGTGCACCAGCGCGTGCGACAGGCGTTCGCCCACGGTCTTCGGGTGCTCGGGCGTGCCGCGCCATTCGAGCCGCTTGCTTTCGTCCTTGGCACCGCTGCGGGCCGTCTCGGCCACCTCGACCAGGCGTTCGCCGGCATCGGGGCGGCGGTTGAGCACCACGTCTTCCACGCGATCGCGCAAGGTGGGTTCCAGGTCGTCGTACACGCCGACCATGCCCGCGTTGACGATGCCCATGTCCATGCCGGCCTGGATGGCGTGGTACAGGAACACGGTGTGGATGGCCTCGCGCACCGGGTCGTTGCCGCGGAAGCTGAAGCTCACGTTCGACACGCCGCCCGAGACCTTGGCGCCCGGCAGGTTCTGCTTGATCCAGCGCACGGCCTCGATGAAATCGACCGCGTAGTTGTTGTGCTCTTCGATGCCGGTGGCCACCGCAAAGATGTTGGGGTCGAAGATGATGTCCTCGGGCGGAAAGCCCACCTCATCGACCAGCACGCGGTAGGCCCGCTCGCAGATCTCGATCTTGCGCTCGTAGGTGTCGGCCTGACCCACCTCGTCGAAGGCCATCACCACGGCGGCGGCGCCGTAACGCTTCACGAGGCGCGCCTCGTGCTTGAACTTCTCCACGCCCTCTTTCATGGAGATGGAGTTGACGATGCCCTTGCCCTGGATGCAACGCAGGCCGGCCTCGATCACGTCCCACTTGGAGGAGTCCACCATGATCGGCACGCGCGCGATGTCGGGCTCGGAGGCGATCAGCTGCAGGAAGCGCACCATGGCCGCCTTGCTGTCGAGCATGGCCTCGTCCATGTTGATGTCGATGACCTGCGCGCCGTTCTCCACCTGCTGGCGTGCAACGGCCAGGGCCTCTTCGTACTGGCCGTTCAGGATCATGCGGGCGAAGGCCTTGGAGCCGGTGACGTTGGTGCGCTCGCCGATGTTGACGAACAGCGTGCCCTCGCCGATGGAAACCGGTTCGAGGCCCGAGAGCTTCATGGGAGGCGGGATAAGGGGGGCGGACATCAGGCTCACCTGCGCAATCGGTAGTTGGGAACAGGCGAGCGTCGTTGGACAGTGGGGCCATCGCCGCCCGAGCCTGACGCCTGGTTGAGCCGGTTGATCGGCAGGCGCTGCAACGCTCCTCGGGGGCGGCCGGATTTTACGCGCCCTGCGACCGGGCCCTCACCGCGCCCCGCCTCCCGAGCGGGTTCTCCGGACAGCGGCATGGAAAGTGCTTGGCCGCTTCCCAGGAAGGAGCCCTCCCATGCAATCGCCCTTCGATGGTGCAACGCCCAGCCTGTGGGCCGGTGAGATTCTGCAACGCCGCCGCCTGGTGTGCGGCTCCATTCTGGCCCTGGGCCTGTCGGGCCCGCTGGCGGCCGCCGAACATCGCGATCAGCTGGAACGCATCCGATCCGCCCGGGTCCTTCGCGTGGCGGTCCCGCAGGACTTCCCACCGTTCGGCTTTCCGCAGGGCAGCGAGTTGGCGGGCTTCGACATTTCCATCGCCAAGATGCTTTCGATGCACCTGGGCGTGTCGCCGCAGATGGTGCCGGTGCCCAGCGGGGACCGGCTGGCGGCACTGCTGGAAGACCGCGTCGACATCATCATCTCCAGCCTGGGCAAGACGCCCGAGCGCGAGAAAAGCATCGACTTCTCCAGTGTCTACGCCCCGACCTACCTCGGTGTCTTCAGCCAGCAGAAATTGAGCCGCGACGAATTGCTGAAACTTCCAGCCCCGGTCGTCGGAGCGGCGGAAAACAGCCTCGAGGAATCCCTGGTCCGGGCATTCCTGCCGACCGCAAAAATCCAGGGGTTCAAAGGCAGCGCCGCGTTGCTGGACGCCTATGCCGCAGGCCATTTCGAATTCTTCGCGGGTGGCAACGTGCTGGTGGAATCCATCAAGGATGTCGGTTTGCGGACCCGTGTGCACCAAGTGGCGCTCCTCAAAGAGAGCCCATGCTACATCGGCCTTCGGCAAAACGAGGCACGGCTGAAGGACGAGATCAACCGCTTTCTCGCCAACATCCGTTCGTCAGGCGCCCTCATGGTCAACGCCATGAAATGGTTCCGACAGAGCTTCTCGGCCGATATGTTCAAGTGAGCAGCACCGGAAACAACGCCCACCGCCACCCTCTGATTCAGCGCACCGGCAAGAACTGCAGGAAAGAACCGCCCACCAGCCCCTGCACATAGGTGATGGCGGCGCGACGGTACTTTTCGGTGGCCACCGCCGACAGCAGGTCGAGCCGTCCGATGATCTTGCCGAACTCGCGCTCGAAGCTCAGGTTGCGCCCCTGCGGACCGATCTCGTCGGCCAGCAGCAGCGGCTGGCCCGCCGCGGTGCGGCGCTGAGAAAGCATCCACACGGCGATCTCCACGTTGCGCGCCGCGTTGTACAGGTGCTGGGCATCCAGGCTGTCGAGCAGGAAGAACTCGATCTTTCCGTCGTGCGCGGTGATCAGCATGTCTGCCGTGGCGTAGATGAACGCCGCCACGCGGTCGCCCGCGAATTCGGGCGCCAGGGCCGCGGCCATCGCCGCGATGTCGCGCCGCCCCTGCAAGGGCGCCCAGACCCCGCCCTTCTCGATGGTGGTGCGGACCTGCTCCATGGCCTGCTCGCGGCCCACGGCGCTGGTCTTGCGCCATTCGGCAGGGTTGCGGCGGTAAAGCTTGTCCATCAGCCGGTAGAGACTGTCCAGGTTCTCGCGCATGGCCAGCGTCGCCATGCGATTCACGTCGGACTGCCCCAATTCGCTGCCATTCGCAGACGCGCCTTTGACCTCGCCATGGGGCGCAGGCGGGCTGCTGCAGCCGGACAGGGCCACCATCGCGCAACAGGATAGGAGGAGCGGAACGAAAGTCGATCGCATGGCGCCGCATTATCGACAAGGCTGGAAAGCACCCGAGGGTTCCTGAAACTGCCGAGGCATTCCTTGCGTATCTGCACCGGCCTCGCAGGATCGCCTGGGCAGGGCACCGACTGTCGGCAGTTGCCGCCCACAGGGCTGGATGTCCACGGTCACTGCGGTTTTGGATAGTCATCGGACAATAAGGCGCAAATAGAGCCAAACGAGGCCGCATTCCGCCAAGGCAGGATATTTTCACGCCGAGTTGTCGTACAACTTGTGCAAAATTCACCTTTTTGGGGCACCACCCCGTCTGGAAAGAAGCCATGTCGCCCCCCATCTCCCCCTTAGCGCAACGCAGGAACGTCTTCCTGTTGGCGTTGTTTTGCTGCCTGCTCTGGGGCAGTTCGTACCCTGCGATCAAGAATGGCTACGCCCTGTTCGGCATCGACAGCAGCGACACCCCGTCCAAACTCGTGTTCGCCGGCTGGCGCTTCGCCCTGGCGGGCCTGGCGCTGCTGGCCTGGGTGGCCGCCAGCGGCCGGCAGATCGGCGGCTGGCCGGCCCGGGCCTGGGGCCAATTGGCGCTGCTGGGCCTGTTGCAGACCACGCTGCAGTACATCTTCTTCTACATCGGCGTGGCGAACACGACGGGGGTGAAGGCCTCGATCATGAACGCCACCGGCACCTTCTTCAGCGTGCTGCTGGCGCATTTCCTGTACCACAACGACCGCATCAGCCATGCCAAGGCCTGGGGCTGCATCGTGGGCTTCGCCGGGGTCATGGCGGTCAACCTCGGCGCCGGGTTGGCCGGGACGCTGAGCGACTTCGAGTTCGCCCTGCTGGGCGAGGGTTTCGTGGTGATCGCCGCCCTGGTGCTGGCGCTGGGCGGCGTCTACGGCAAGCGCATTTCCCAGGGGATGGATCCCATCGTGATGACCGCTTACCAGTTGACCATCGGCGGCCTGGTGCTGCTGGCGCTCGGCTATGCCACGGGCGGCGCGCTGGGCGAGGTGACCTGGGCCTCGTCGTCGCTGCTGGCCTATCTGGTGGTGCTGTCGTCCCTGGCGATCTCGATCTGGAGCCTGCTGCTCAAGCACAACCGGGTGAGCCTCATCACCGCGTTCAACTTCATGGTGCCCGTGTTCGGCACGCTGCTGTCGGCCTGGTTCCTGGAAGAAAGCCTGCTCGAATGGCGCAACGCGGTGGCCCTGGTGCTGGTGTGCGGCGGCATCTGGCTGGTTACGCGGGTAGCGGCACCGCGCGCGTGAGCCTGCAGCAGCGCGTCGAGCGGGCACCCCTTTCATGCCCATGATCGGGCGCGTGGGCACCCGCCCCGAACGGCGCTGAGGGGCATCTGTGCCGACTGCCTTCAGAAAGCGCGAAAATCACCGGCTGATCTGTCACCCCTTCCCAAGGAACGCAAGCGAATGAGCACGACGCAACCGACCATCATCTACACGCTGACCGACGAAGCCCCCGCCCTGGCGACCGCCGCCTTTCTGCCGATCGTGCGGACCTTCGCGGCCCCAGCGGGCATCCACGTGGAGACCAGCGACATCTCGGTCGCCGGCCGCATCCTGGGCCAGTTTCCCGAGCGCCTGACCGAGGCACAGCGCGTGCCCGACAACCTGGCCGCCCTGGGCAAGTTGACGCTCTCGCCTGACGCCAACATCATCAAGCTGCCCAACATCAGCGCATCGGTATCGCAGCTGGTGGCGGCCATCAAGGAACTACAGGGCAAGGGCTATGCGATTCCCGACTACCCCGAAAATCCGACGACCGACGAAGAAAAGGACATCCGCGCCCGCTACAACAAGTGCATCGGCAGCGCGGTGAACCCGGTCCTGCGCGAAGGCAACTCCGACCGCCGCGCACCCAAGGCCGTCAAGGAATACGCCCGCAAGAACCCGCACAGCATGGCCGAATGGAGCCAGGCATCGCGCTCGCACGTCTCGCACATGCACCACGGCGACTTCTACCACGGCGAAAAGTCGATCACGCTCGACAAGGCGCGCGACGTGAAGATGGAACTGGTCGGCAAGAGCGGCAAGACCACGGTGCTCAAGCCCAAGGTGTCGCTGAAGGACGGCGAGATCATCGACAGCATGTTCATGAGCAAGACAGCCCTGCTCGAGTTCTACGAAAAGGAGATCGAGGACGCGCACAAGACCGGCGTGATGTTCTCGCTGCACGTCAAGGCGACGATGATGAAGGTGTCGCACCCGATCGTCTTCGGCCACGCCGTGCGCATCTTCTACAAGGAAGCCTTCGCCAAGCATGCGCAGCTGTTCGAAGAACTGGGCGTGAACGTTAACAACGGCATGGTCGATCTGTACAACAAGATCGCCACGCTGCCCCAGAGCAAGCAGGACGAGATCAAGCGCGACCTGCACGCCTGCCACGAAAACCGCCCCGAGCTGGCGATGGTCGATTCGGCCAAGGGCATCACCAACTTCCACTCGCCCAACGACGTGATCGTCGATGCCTCGATGCCCGCCATGATCCGCAACGGCGGCAAGATGTGGGGCGCCGACGGCCGCCTGAAGGACACCAAGGCGGTGATCCCCGAGAGCACCTTCGCCCGCATCTACCAGGAGATCATCAACTTCTGCAAATGGCATGGTGCCTTCGACCCCAAGACCATGGGCACCGTGCCCAACGTGGGCCTGATGGCCCAGCAGGCCGAAGAGTACGGTTCGCACGACAAGACGTTCGAAGTGCCTGAAGCCGGCGTGGCCAACATCGTCGATCTGGCCACGGGCGAAGTGCTGCTGAGCCAGAACGTGGAAGAAGGCGACATCTGGCGCATGTGCCAGGTGAAGGACGCGCCGATCCGCGACTGGGTGAAGCTGGCTGTGACCCGCGCCCGCAACTCCGGCATGCCCGCCGTGTTCTGGCTGGACCCGTACCGCCCGCACGAGAACGAGGTCATCAAGAAGGTGAAAACCTACCTGAAGGACCACGACACGACCGGCTTGGACATCCAGATCATGAGCCAGGTGCGCGCAATGCGCTACACGCTGGAGCGCGTGATCCGCGGCCTGGACACGATCAGCGTCACCGGCAACATCCTGCGCGACTACCTGACCGACCTGTTCCCCATCATGGAACTGGGCACCAGCGCCAAGATGCTGTCCGTCGTGCCCCTGATGGCCGGCGGCGGCATGTACGAAACGGGCGCTGGTGGCTCGGCGCCCAAGCACGTGCAGCAACTGGTGGAAGAAAACCACCTGCGCTGGGATTCGCTGGGCGAGTTCCTGGCCCTGGCCGTCAGCCTGGAAGACCTGGGCCTGAAGACCGGCAACCAGCAAGCCACCCTGCTGGCCAGGACGCTGGACACCGCCACCGGCAAGCTGCTGGACAACAACAAGAACCCCAGCCCCAAGACCGGCCAGCTGGACAACCGCGGCAGCCAGTTCTACCTGGCCCTGTACTGGGCCCAGGAACTGGCCGCACAGACCGAGGACAAGGCACTGGCCGCCAAGTTCGCGGGCCTGGCGAAGACGCTGGCCGACAACGAGCAGAAGATCGTCGGTGAACTGGCGGACGTGCAGGGCAAGCCGGCAGACATCGGCGGATACTACCTGCCCGACCCGAAGAAGACCGAGGCCGTGATGCGCCCCAGCGCCACGCTGAACGCGGCGCTGGCTGCCGTGACCGCCTGATCCAGCGCGAAAACGCCGGCCCTTGCGCACGGGCCGGCCACCTGCCCCTGAAGCGCCTGCCCACTGCGATGCGGGCAGGCGCTTTTTTTATCTTGGCCGCCGGATCGGGCCGCCTCTAACGGGGGACGAACAGCAGCTGTCCCTCGGGCGTCGGCCGATAGCTGAAGCGTCCGTCGAGCACCACCTTGCCGCGGATGCGCGCCACCCAGGTGTAGTCGCCCACGCGGGTGCCCGCGTTGCCGAAATCGCTGGGATAGTGCACGGTGCCAGCCCGCTCGCCGCCCCCTTGGGGCTCGGCGGTCGCGGTGGTCGTCTTCCCGTCCGGCATGGTCACGGTGAACTCCACACGCGGTTGGCGGGTCGCCATCTTGTCGCTCACGCTCAGCCCGATGGCCGGGCGCGCGGTGTACAGAACGCTCTGGGCGAAAGCCGGGGCCGCTGTGGCCAAGACCGCCATGCATGCAGCGCTGCGAAAAGAAAATGCCATCTGTGCTCCTTTGTCTTTCTGAGTGAGCGGTTCAATCGCCGCACCGCACCGCCCGAAGTGGCGCAACGGAGGCCGGCTCCCAGGGCGCGCGGCCGATCTGCGTGCCGCCACCCCAACCGTACTCGAAGGGTTCGCCCTGCGGCGACGTGCCGAACGCACTGATGCGCCCTTTGCCCACGTCCAAACCCCAGGCCTGCTCCAGGCGCGTGATCTCCAGCGGCGTCCCCGGCGGCAGCGTGCGGACCCGCTGCAGGCCGTGAAAGCGGTCGTTCGCCGTATCGCGCGGATGCGGTGAGAGCACGAGCGTCGGCGCATCGCGCACCTGGTAGAGGCCGGATTCCTGCAGCAGCACCACACGGGCCGGCACACGCAGCGGCAGGCATCCGCTGGAAGCCAGATCATGACGGCCTTCACAGCCGGCCAGTGCCGCGAGAAGCAGCAGCCACGCCAGTCCAGCCCGGCGGCCGCAAGCCGACAGGCGCCAGGGCTCAACCCACCTTGCCACACGATTTGCCATGGGCGAAATGTGTCGCAACAGGCACCGGCCAGGGGTAAGACAACAGCGCAGCTGCGCTTTCTGTGGGCCGCGGCCCCCGTCGTTTTGGTCATGCGTGGGCCATGGGGCGGCACCCCACGGCTCGCCTACGTCCCGGTCACCTAGTGGCTGATCATCCAGGGCCGCTTGGACGGAAACGCCTTCGCTCCGTTCGCCGCCGTCACCGTGGCGCTGCGCTTGCCAGAGCCGCAGCAGCCGCACCCCGCCGGATGGCGCATCCGGCCGTAACTGCCTTCGTCACCGTTGCGGGAGGAGCGCGGCGCATGCTGTGCTCGCTCGTTGGTGTCGAAAGCACGGCGCTGCTCCGGGCTCACGCAGGCCAGCCGGGGGGCGCTGGCGAAGACGCGGGGGGAGGCGGCGCTGCATTGGGGGCAAGCCGCGGGTTCGTTGCGCAGCGCCAGGCTGCGCAGGGCATCGAAGCCGCCACACGTGGCGCACTGGTAGTCGTAGGTGGGCATGGCGCGGGGTCCTGTCGTGGCGGGAATCAGACGAGGTCGGGCGACAGCGGCATGTCGATGCTGCCGTCCAGCATCTTCACCGGGCCGCTGGCGTTCGGGTTGATGTCGAACTCGAAGATCTGCGTCGGCAGCCACAGCGTGGCGCAGGCGTTGGGCACATCGACCACGCCGCTGATGTGGCCCTGCACCGGGGCCGTTCCCAGGATCGAATACGCCTGGGCGCCGCTGTAGCCGAACTTCTTCAGGTACTCGATCGCGTTCAGGCAGGCCTGGCGGTAGGCCACGTTCACGTCCAGGTAGTACTGCTTGCCCGCCTCGTCGACTGAGATGCCTTCGAAGATCAAATAATCGTTGTAGGTCGGCACGATGGGGCTGGGCTTGAAGATGGGGTTCTTGATGCCGTACTTCGCCATGCCGCCCTTGATGAGCGTGACCTTCATGTGCACCCAGCCGGCCATTTCGATCGCGCCGCAGAACGTGATTTCGCCGTCGCCCTGGCTGAAATGCAGGTCGCCCACCGAGAGGCCCGCGCCGTCGACATAGACCGGGAAGAACACTTTCGATCCGCGCGACAAGTCCTTGATGTCGCAGTTGCCGCCGTGCTCGCGCGGCGGCACGGTGCGCGCGCCTTCGGCCGCGGCCTTGGCCTTGGCCTCGCCGGTCAGGCGGCCCATGTGGGCGGTGCCGGCCGAGGGGGGGTTGGCCAGGCCGGCGGTGGGATCGGTGTCGATGAGCTTTTGCTCACGCTCGTTCCAGAGGTCGAGCATTTTCTTGTCGGGCAGGCAGCCGATGAGGCCGGGGTGGATCAGGCCGGCGAAGTTGACGCCCGGGATGTGGCGCGAGCTGGTGAACATGCCCTTGAAATCCCAGATCGATTTCTGCGCCTCGGGGAAATGCTCGGTCAGGAAGCCGCCGCCGTTCTTCTTGGAGAAGAAGCCGTTGAAACCCCACAGGCTGTCCTGCTTGGCGCCGATGTCCAGCAGGTCCACCACCAGCAGGTCGCCCGGCTCCGCGCCCTTGACGCCCACTGGGCCCGAAAGGTAGTGCACCGTGGTCAGGTCGATGTCGCGCACGTCGTCGGCGCTGTCGTTGTTCTTGATGAAGCCGCCGGTCCAGTCGAACGTTTCCAGAATGAAATCGTCGCCCGGGTTCACCCAGCAGGCCATCGGAATGTCCGGGTGCCAGCGGTTGTGAATGTTCTCGTTCTGGGTCGGCGATTGGCTCAGATCGACGTGGATGAGGGTTTCAGCCATGGCGTGCTCCTGGAAGGTGAAGGGAAGAGAAGGCGAGAGGGGAAGGAACGGAAATCCGTCGCGGACCGTGCCCGGTCACACGGACAGGTAGGCCTTGATGCGCTGCTGGTCGGTGTCGGCGCGGGCGGTTTCATGCACCAGGCGGCCGCCTTCGATCACGAAGAGGCGGTCGGCCACGTCCAGGGCGAACGAAAGCACCTGCTCGCTCACCACGATGGTGATCTGCCGCAGCTTGCGGATCTCGTTGAGGGCGCGGGCAATGTCCTTGATGATCGAAGGCTGGATGCCCTCGGTGGGCTCGTCCAGCAGCAGCACCTTGGGATCGGTCACCAGCGCACGGGCGATGGCCAGCTGCTGCTGCTGCCCGCCCGAAAGATTGCCGCCCTTGCGACGGCGCATGTCCCACAGCACGGGGAACAGCGCATAGATTTCCTCGGGGATCTGGCGGGTCTTCGAGTTCTCCAGGCCGGTCTGGATGTTTTCCTCCACCGTCAGCGTGGGGAAGATCATGCGGCCCTGCGGCACGTAGGCGATGCCTTTGGCCACGCGCCGGAAGCTCTCGTCCCGCGTCACCTCCTGGCCGGCCACGCTGATGCAGCCGCTCTTGACCGGCATCACGCCCATGAGGCTTTTGAACAGCGTGGTCTTGCCCATGCCGTTGCGGCCCATGATGGCCACGGTTTCATTGGCGCGGCCCTCGAACGAGATGCCGTGCAGCGCTTCGCTCTGCCCATAGGCGACGTGCAGATCTGTGACTTTCAGCATGGATTGAGGCTCCAGAAAACTCAGGGCATGGGCAAAGGACAGCGGCGCGTCTCAGTGGCCGAGGTACACGGCGATCACCTTGGGGTCGTTCTGGACCTTGTCCATCGACCCTTCGGCCAGGATCTTTCCCTGGTGCATCACGGTGACCTTGTGCGCGATGCGCTTGACGAACTCCATGTCGTGCTCGATCACGATCACCGCGCGGTTCTTGCAGATGCGCTGCAGCAGCTCGGCCGTGAGCTCGCGCTCGCGCGCGCTCATGCCGGCGATGGGCTCGTCCAGCATCAGCAGCTCGGGCTCCTGCATCAGCAGCATGCCGATCTCCAGCCATTGCTTCTGGCCGTGCGAGAGCAGGCCGGCCTCGGTGGCGAGCAGCCCGCCCAGGCCGATGTCGTCGGCCACGTCCTGCACCCGCTCCTTCACCGCACTGGTGCAGCGAAAGGCCAGCGCGCCGAACACGGTGCGCCCGGTGGGATAGGACACCTCCAGGTTCTGAAAGACCGACAGGTTCTCGTAGATGGATGGCGTCTGGAACTTGCGGCCGATGCCCAGCCGCACACGCTTGTGCTCGGCCATGTGCGTCAACTCCTCGTTCTTGAACTTGATGCTGCCGCTGGTGGCGCGCGTCTTGCCGCAGATCAGGTCCAGCAGCGTGGTCTTGCCCGCGCCGTTGGGGCCGATGATCACGCGCAGCTCGTTCCTGTCCACGTACAGCGTGAGGGTGTCGATGGCCTTGAAGCCGTCGAACGAGACGGTCAGGTCTTCCACGGCCAGGGCGAAGTCGGTGTTGCTCATGGGAGGTGCTCCGGTTGCGTGCGCTCAGGCGCTCTGGCGGCGGGTGCCTTCGGGCAGGCCGGGCTCGCGCGCCGCCGGCTCGGTATCCGCCGCGGTGCTGCGTGCCGCAGCGGCGTGCGGAGCGGGCACCGCCGCCTGGCGCAGGGCCTCGCGGCGGCCCTTCCACCAGGGCACGATGCGGCTTTCCCACAGGCCGGCCAGCCCCAGCGGGAAGGCCATGGTCACGCCGATGAACAGCCCCGCCATGAGGAACAGCCACAGGTCGGGAAAGCTCTCCGAGAAGTACGTCTTGCCCGCATTCACCAGCAGCGTGCCGTACACCGCGCCCACCAGGCTCATGCGCCCCCCCACGGCGGCGTAGATCACCATCTCGATGGACGGCACGATGCCCACGAAGCTGGGCGACATGAAACCCACCTGCAGCGTGAACAGCGCACCGCCGATGCCTGAGAGCGCCGCCGCCAGGCAGAAGGTGAAGACCTTGAAATTGGCCACGTCGTAGCCCGAGAAGCGCACGCGGTCTTCCTTGTCGCGCATGGCCAGCAGCAGCGTGCCCAGCTTGCTGGTCTGGATGAAGCGGCACAGCACGATGGACAGCACCAAAAGTGCCACGCACACGTAGTACAGGATGTACTTGGCGCTGTCGGTGCGCGTGTCCCATCCCCAAAGGGTTTTCAGGTCGGTCATGCCATTCACGCCGCCCGTGTAGCCCTGCTGGCCGATGATGAGCACCGTGCAGATCAGCGCCACCGCCTGCGTGATGATGGCGAAGTAGACCCCGCCCACGCGGCGCTTGAACATGGCGAAGCTCACGATCCAGGCCAGCAGCGTGGGCACCACGATCACGGCCGCCAGCGCGAACGGCAGGCTCTTGAAAGGCACCCAGAAGGCGGGCAGCTCGGTGATCTGGTTCCAGTCCATGAAGTCGGGGATGCCGGGCGTGGACTGGATCCTGGTGCTCACGGGGTCGGAGGCTTCGAGCTTGAGGAACATCGCCATGGCATAGCCGCCCAGACCGAAGAACACGCCCTGCCCCAGGCTGAGCACGCCGCCATAGCCCCACACCATCACCAGGCCGATGGCCACGAAGGCATACGTGAGGTACTTGCCCACGAGGTTCAGCCGGAAGATGTCCAGGGCGAGCGGCAGCACCACGGCCAGCAGCACCGTGAGCAGCACCAGGCTGGCCAACTGGTAGCGCAGGATCCAGGCTTTGAGGGCATTCATGGGACGACTCCGGTGGGTGCAGGGTGGGGGCAAAGCAGTGGGCGCGCGCTCAGCGGCGCACCTTCGAGGCGAACAGGCCCTGCGGCCGCACCATCAGGATCAGCACGATCAGCGACAGCGTGATCACCTTGGCCATGGAGCCGGCTAGGAAGAACTCGGTGATCGACTGCGTCTGCGCGATGCCGAAGGCCGACACCACCGTGCCCAGCAGGCTCGCCGCGCCGCCGAAGGTGACGACGAGGAACGCATCGACGATGTAGAGCGAGCCCGAGGTGGGCCCCGTGGAGCCGATGGTGGTGAACGCGGCGCCCGCCACCCCCGCGATACCGCAGCCGATGGCGAAGGTGAGTCGGTCGGTCTTCTTCGTATCGATGCCGATGGCGTTGGCCATCACCCGGTTGCTGACCGTGGCGCGGACACGCAGGCCCCAGCGGCTCCTGTGCAGCGCGAGCAGCACGCCCGCCGTCACCACCAGCGTGAGCGCCAGCACGAACAGGCCGTTGATGGGAATGTCCAGCCCCTCGGCGGGCGCCCACGATCCGAGCAGCCAGTCAGGCAGGGTCGGGCTCACTTCCTTGGGGCCGATGAAGGTGCGAAAGCATTGCTGCAGCCCCAGGCTGATGCCCCAGGTGGCCAGCAGGGTGTCGAGTGGGCGCTTGTACAGGTGGCGGATCAGGCCCCACTCCACCAGCCAGCCCGCGATGAACGCGAAGCCGAAGGCCGCGGCGATGGCCAGCGGGAAATAGAACGGCATCCACTGCGGCGCGTGCGTGGACGCGAGCGTGGAGCCCAGGTAGATGGTGTAGGCGCCGATGGTCATGAACTCGCCGTGCGCCATGTTGATGACGCCCATCTGGCCGAAGATGATCGCCAGCCCCAGGCCCATGAGCAGCAGCACGGCGAACAGGCTCAGGCCGGCGAAGCCCTGCATCAGGCCGATGTTCATCATTTCGGAAAAGGTCATGGTGCAGCTCCTGCGTGCAAGCCCATCAAAGAAAAAAGCCCGATGCGGCAGTGCCGCCCTCACAACGGTCCGCACCAGGCGCGGGACTGACGACCGGCGCGGCCTCATGCCGGGGACACCGAGGAAGGGCCGCCCCGCACCGAAGGTGTCGTCCCCCTCCCGCGTAGCGAGAGAGGGGAAGGCGCTCAGCGCCTCAGGGGGTGGTCACTGATACCCCTTGGGGAAGGGATCGGGCTTGATGAGTTCGGGCGATTCGGCCACCACCTTGAACGTGGCGTCCGGCAGCCCCTGCGCGATGCGGGACTTGCTCCACAGGTGGTGGTTGGCGTCCACCTTCACGTAGCCCTCGGGCGCGGTCTTGAGTTCGATGCCCGGCGATGCGGCCACCACCTTGTCCACGTCGAAGCTCTTGGCCTTCTCGACGGCGGCCTTCCACAGCCAGGGACCCAGGTAGCCCGCCTGCGTGACGTCGCCGATCACCGCATTGGGGCCGTACTTGGCCTTGAAGGCGGCCACGAACTTCTTGTTGTTCTCGTTGTCCAGCGACTGGAAGTACTTCATCGACGAATAGAAGCCCGCGAAGTTCTCGCCGCCCACGCCGGTCATCTCGTCCTCGGTGACCGACAGCGTCACCAGCAGCTGCTTGTCGCCCGTGATGCCCGCCGCCTTGAGCGCCTTGTAGAACGCCACGTTGGAGCCGCCCACCACGGCGACGAACAGGCAGTCGGGCTTTTGCACCTTGATCTTGTTCATGAGCGAGCCGAAGTTGGTGCTGCCCAGCGGGTAGTACTCCTCGCCCACGACCTTGCCCTTCTGGAAGTTCTCCACGTGCTTGCGTGCGATCTTCATCGAGGTGCGCGGCCAGATGTAGTCCGAGCCGATCAGGAAGAAGGTCTTGGCCTTCTTCTCGGTCTTGGCCCACTCCAGGCTGTACAGGATCTGCTGCGTGGCCTCCTGGCCGGTGTAGATCACGTTCTTGGACTGCTCCAGGCCCTCGTAGAACGTGGGGTAGTACAGCAGGCCGTTCTCCTTCTCGAACACGGGCAGCACGGCCTTGCGCGATGCGCTGGTCCAGCAGCCGAACACGGCTGCGCAGTGGTCGTTGATGAGCAGCTTCTTGGACTTTTCGGCGAAGGTGGGCCAGTCGGAGGCGCCGTCTTCCTTGATGACCTTGATCTTGCGGCCCAGCACGCCGCCCATGGCGTTGATCTGGTCGATGGCGAGCTGCTCGGCCTGGATCGATCCCGTCTCCGAGATGGCCATGGTGCCGGTCGCCGAATGCAGCTGGCCCACGGTGACCTCGGTGTCCGTCACCGCCAGCTTGGTGGTGTTGACCTGCGCCGTGGGCTGCGCGAAGGACCATGCGGGCAGGCCCGCCACCGAGGCGGCCCCCATGGCCTGCAGCAGCCGGCGGCGGCCCGCATCCGCGGCCAGGAGGGGGGAGACATTCGGATCGAGGGGGTGCTTCATGGGAGCGCTCCTTGCAACAGGCAATACGGGGTGGTTGGACGGCGTCGGTGGTTCCGCGCTGGGGCCAAGATTAGGGACAACCCTGCTGCGCGCCCATACGTCAATTGACGTAGCCGCCCACCCGGCCCCGGCGCACGGCGCGGACAAGAACGTTTCTTGCATGCAGGCCCGGCATGGCCCCGATCGCACCGCCCACCCCCCAGACCGCGCCGCAGACCATCTTTCGGTTCCGCCGCGAATACAACGCCTGGGTGGCCGACGAGACGATGGAGGACTACGCGCTGCGCTACACGCCCAAGGGCTTTCGGCGCTGGAGCGAATGGCGCGTGGCCAACACGGCGTTCGGCTCGCTGTCGTTCCTGGCGCTCGAAGCCATCGGCGGCGCCATCGCGCTCAACTACGGCTTCGCCAATGCGATGTGGGCCATCCTCGCGGTGGGCGTGCTGATCTTTCTCACCGGCCTGCCGATCGCCTACTGCGCGGCGCGCTACGGGCTGGACATGGACCTGCTCACGCGCGGCGCGGGCTTCGGCTACCTGGGCTCCACCATCACCTCGCTGATCTACGCGGTGTTCACCTTCATCTTCTTCGCGCTGGAGGCCGCCATCATGGCGCTGGCACTGCAGATGGTGGTGGACTGGCCGCTGCAGTGGTGCTATGTGCTGTCGTCCCTCGTGATCCTGCCGCTGGCCATGCGCGGCATCACGCTCATCTCCCGGCTGCAGGCGTGGACGCAGCCGCTGTGGCTCTTCCTGCTGCTGCTGCCCTTCGTGTGGATCGCGCTCGCGCAGCCGCAGCTGTACCGCGACTTCGCAGGGCTGTCGGGCCTCAAGAGCGGCAGCAGCCAGTTCGATCCGCTCATGTTCGGTGCCGCGGCGGCGGTGATCTTCTCCCTGGTGGTGCAGATCGGCGAGCAGGTGGACATCCTGCGCTTTCTGCCCGAGCGCACCGCCGCCAACCGCTGGCGCTGGTGGGGCGCGGTGCTGGTGGCCGGCCCGGGCTGGATCGTGATGGGCATGCTCAAGATGGCGGGCGGCGCGTTCCTCGCCTTCGCCGCGCTGCAGTTCGAGGTGGGTACCCACCGCGCGGCCGAGCCCACGCAGATGTTCCTGGCCGGCTTTCAGCAGGTCATGCAGGCGCTGGGGCTGCCGGGCCTGGCCGTGGCGGTCACGGTGGTGTTCGTGGTGGTCTCGCAGGTGAAGATCAACGTGACCAATGCGTATGCGGGCTCGCTCGCCTGGTCCAATTTCTTCGCCCGCATCACGCGCAGCCACCCGGGGCGCGTGGTGTGGCTGGTGTTCAACGTGGGCATCGCCACGCTCCTGATGACGCTGGGCGTGTTCGGCGCGCTGGAGAAGGTGCTGGCCGTGTACAGCAACGTGGCCATCGCCTGGGTGGGCGCGCTGGTGGCCGATCTCGTCATCAACAAGCCGCTGGGCCTGTCGCCCCGGGGCATCGAGTTCCGGCGGGCGCACCTGTACGACTTCAACCCAGTGGGCCTGGGGGCCATGGTGCTGGCGGCCGCCGTGGCCTGCTGCGCCTATGCCGGCCTGCTGGGCGACCATGCGGCCGCGTTCTCGCCCTTCATCGCGCTGGCGCTGTCGATGGCGCTGTCGCCGCTGCTGGCCTGGGCCACCGGCGGGCGCTACTACCTAGCCCGCATGCCGGACACGCTGTGGAAGCCCGGAGAGTCCGTGCGCTGCGCCGTGTGCGAGAACCCGTTCGAGTCCGAAGACATGGCCCGCTGCCCGGCCTACGGCGCGCCCATCTGCTCGCTGTGCTGCTCGCTCGAATCGCGCTGCCACGACCGCTGCAAGACCGGCTCGCGCGCGGCCGACCAGTTGCGCGCGGTGGCCGCGCTGCTGCTGCCGCGCACCTGGGCGGCCCGCGTGAACTTCCGCCTCGGCCAGTACCTGATGGTGCTGGTGTCGCTGTGCGCGGTGATGGCGTTCCTGGTGGGCGTGGTCTATGTGCAGGAGGGGCTGGAGACACCGGCCCAGTTCCTGCGCACCCCGTTCCTGAAGGTGTTCGCCCTGCTGTCCCTGCTGGCGGCCGTGTGCGCCTGGTGGGTGGTGCTCAGCACCGACAGCCGGCGCATGGCGCAGGACGAGTCCGAGCGGCAGACGCAGCTGCTGCTGCAGGAGATCGAAGCCCATAAGCGCACCGATGCCGAGCTGCAGGCCGCCAAGGACCGGGCCGAATCCGCCAGCATGGCCAAGACGCGCTACGTGGCCGGCATGACGCACGAGCTGCGCTCGCCGCTCAACAGCATCCTCGGCTACACGCAGATCCTGCTCAAGAACCCCGAGACCGACGGCTGGATGCGCGAGACGCTTTCCACCATGCAGCACAGCGGCCAGCACATGCACGCGCTGATCGACGGCTCGCTCGAGCTGGCCCGCATCGAGGCGGGCCGGCTGAGGCTGGACCTGGCGCCGCTGCCGCTGGCCGAGCTGATCCGCAACGTCGAAGGCATGCTGCGCCCGCAGGCCGAGGCCCGGGGCCTGGCCTTCGTGGTGGAGACGCTGGGCACCGTGCCGGACTGGATCCGGGCCGATGGAAAGCGGCTGCGCCAGATCCTCATCAACCTGCTGTCCAACGCCGTGCGCTTCACCCAGCAGGGCGAGGTGCGGCTGCGCCTGGACTTTCGCCCGCACGTCTCGCGCATCGAGGTGATCGATACCGGCATCGGCATCGAGCCGCAGGACCTGGAGCGCATCTTCCTGCCGTTCGAGCGCGGCAGCGCCGGGCGCCGCGCGAGCGAGGCGGGCACGGGCCTGGGCCTCACCATCACGCACCTGCTCACCGAACTCATGGGCGGCCAGCTCACCGTGGCCAGCCGGCACGGCCAGGGCAGCACCTTCACCGTGCGGCTGTACCTGCCCGGCATCTCCCCCGACCCGGCCTGGCGCCCCACGCACGCCGTGGCCCTGCGGCCCGTCATCGGCCACATCGCACCGCGCCGCACGCTGCTGGTGGTAGACGACCAGCCGCTGCAGCGCCAGCTGCTGGCCGGGCTGCTGGTGCCGCTGGGATTCACCGTGCGCGAGGCCGCCAGCGGCCGCGAATGCCTGGAGATCGTGCGGCAGGCGCCCCCCGACCTCGTGCTGCTGGACATCACCATGGACGACCTCGACGGCTGGCAGACGGCCGCCCTGCTGCGGGCGCTGCGCCCGGCGGCGGCACTGCCGATCGTCTTCGTCTCGGCCAACCAGTTCGACAACGAGCCCGCTCGGCTGGCCGCCGCCCAGTGCCAGGGTTTCGTGGGCAAGCCCATCATCGAATCGGAACTGCTGCAGGCCCTGCAGGCCGCCCTGCAGCTGGAATGGGTGCACGACAACACGCCGGCCAAGGCCTCTGCCTCGCAGGGCTCGCCACCCGCCAGCCCCGCGCCGCCGCCCCACACCCTGCCCGCCGACCTGCGCGAAGACCTGAACCGCCTGGCGCGGCAGGGCCAGGCCGCCGCCGTGCGCGAGCGGCTGCGCAGCGCACGCGACGGTCTGCCCGGGCATGCCGCCGCGCTGGCGCAGCTGCAGGCCTGCGCGGACCGCTTCGACTTCGACGCCCTGGCCCACCTACTGCGAGAACCCGAACATGACGAACTCCCCTGACAGCGCGCAGGCCGCCGCCCCGCGCCGCGTCATCCTGGTGGTGGACGATGCACTGGACACCCTGCGCATGCTGTGCGATGCGCTGGCAGGCGAAGGCTATGCCGTGCTGGCCGCGCGCGATGCCGAAGAGGCCATCGAGCGCTTCGAGGTCACCGTGCCCGACGGCGTGCTGCTCGATGCGGTGATGCCCGGCACCGACGGCTTCGCGCTGTGCCGCCGCATCAAGGCCACGCCGCCGTGGGCGCACGTGCCCATCGTCTTCATGACCGGGCTGTCGGAGACCGAGCAGATCCTGCGCGGCTTTGCCAGCGGCGGCGTGGACTATGTGGTCAAGCCCCTGCGCATTCCCGAGGTGATGGCCCGCCTGGCCACCCACGTGGCCAACGCGCAGGCCGCCCGGCTGGCGCGCGAGGCCGTGGACGTGGCGGGCCTGGGCGTGGTCGTGCTCGATGGCCAGGACCGCATCGCCTGGCGCTCGCCGCAGGCCACGCGCTGGCTGGAGGCCGCCTTCGGCGGGCACGGCGACGCCACTGCGGGCGACCCCGCGCGCTGGCTGGCGCAGGCTCAGCGGCAGGGCGAAGCCAGCACGCCCCTGCCCGGCGGCCTCCAGCTGCAGGCCCGCCACCTGGGCGCGAGCGGCCTGGCCGAGTCGATGCTGCTGCTCAGCCAGGGCCCGGCCGCAGGCGCCGCCGCGCCGCGGTTGCCGCCCGTGGCGCTGACCCCGCGAGAGACCGAGGTGCTGTCGTGGCTCGCCAAGGGCAAGACCAACCGCGACATCGCCGACATCCTCGGCATGAGTCCGCGCACGGTGAACAAGCACCTGGAGCACATCTTTGAAAAGCTCGGCGTGGAAACGCGCACCGCCGCGGCGGCGCTGGCGGGGCAGCTGCTGCAGGACTAGGTTCGGGCCACGGCGCCCTTCGACATCGCGCGCCTCGCTCCCTGCGTGGCCGAGGCCAGTTCCTTGTTGACCGGTCAGCGCGTCATCGGGACCGTTCTCCAGCATGATGAGCGCAAGCGTTCTGCCGGCACGAAAGCTATAGTTTGTACGGCGCAACGGAGCCCTGCTTCGCAAAACTTTCTTGCGGTGAATCCGAAACCTGGGTGCCGTCAAAACATGGCTGATCACACGAGAAACTGAATGAGACTGCGCTTTCCTCGCTGGCGTGACGGCCAAAGGCCGATCACCTTGTTTGCAGTTCTGACCATGGCGTTCTTCTATGCCATTGTTGTTCTGCGAAGTGAATGGGGACCTGCCACTGCAGGCTGTGGTGTGGTTGTTTTCGCGGTCTCGGCCTTGCTGTCGTGGAGAAGCTGGCTTGTGGCCCAAGAGGAGGTGGAGATCACCACCAACAGAACACTGGTCATTCACAGGCGGGGTTGGTCTGGAAAATCAACAAAGTCGACGTACGCGCTCGATGACTTTGGCGCAATTCGTTCCTACCTGACAACGGGTGCTCGCCGCATCAACCGGCTCGAACTCGTGACGCTTTCAGGCCGTGAAGCCCTTCTGCTTGCCTCGCGCATACCTGCGGCCGAGGCAGGCTTTTGGCGTGTTAACGCGGAAAATTTGGAGAATCCCGAAATGCTGAAGCTTCGAACCGAACTGGGAAGCAGATGGGGCTTCGTGGACCATGGATTTCAAGGACCGAAGTGGGTGGGAGCCATCATCAAAGGATGCGAATAGCGTTCGCTCCACCGGACCGAAATCACGCGTCGCGTCACCTCCGCTTCATATCTCGCCCAAAAACCGCCTCAGCAAGTCCGTGACGGCATCGGGGCACTCCAGGGACGGCAGATGCGCCACGCCGTGCAACGCAATCCCCTTTGCATTCGGCATCTGTTCTGCGGCCATCTGGGCGCGCTGCTGAACGTGGGGGAAATCCAGGTCTCCCCAGACCACCCGGGCAGGCAATCGAATCTCCGCGAGCCGGCCGTACACCGGCACGTTGTCTGTCTCTCCGCCCCGGAGCCTGTTCGCGATGGCGATCGCATTCATCGCCAGGAACAGCTTTCTCGCGTCGCCCCCCACCCTGAGTTCGGGCGACAGGGGGCCATCCAGCCAGAGGCGTGCCTTGATCTGGTTCAGTGCCTCCCAGTCCCGCGCCTGCTCCGCGAGTTGCTGCGCTCGCAGCAGGCTTTCGATCTCGGGGGGATACGCCGGCGCCGGGGCGCCGCTGAGCGAGGGGTCGATCAGAAAGAGGCCCCGCACCCTGGACGGATGCGCCAACGCCATCTCCAGCGCGATGCGGCCGCCCTGGGAGCAGGCCACCACGACAGCCGGTTCCGTCACGCCCAGACCCTCCAGAACGGCCAGCCCATCCGCCATTGATGACGAATCGGCCGTGCGCAGGGGCGAGTCACCGAATCCGGGGCGGTCATAGGCCATCACCCGGCAGGTGCCGGCCAGTGCGCCCATCTGGGCCGCCCACATGCGCCTGTCGCACACCGCAGCGTGGAGGAACACGACGGGCAGGCCTTGCCCCATGGCCTGCAACGACAGCCGCGATCCTTGCGACGGGAGGGTCCTCGTTTCTGTCATCGCGCTCTCCAGGTGATCGCATGGCGTTGGAATGGGCTGCCTTGGGTGGTGGGATCTCCGGCGGCGGCTGTGCGCATTGTCATCGGTGCGCGAGCGTCAGGGCGGCAATGGCGCCCCACCCAGGCGCTCGGCCAGAAAGTCGATGAAGCTGCGCAGCTTGAGCGGCATCTGCCGCCGGCTGGCATAGACGGCATACAGCGTGCCCACGAACTCCGTATCGCCCGGCAGCTGCTCCAGCCGCCCGCTGGCCAGGTCGTCGTCCACCAGCCATGCGGGCAGGAAGGCCGCGCCCATGCCGGCCACCACGGCGTGGTAGCTCAGGGTGCTGTCACTGGACTTCATCACGGCGTCGATGTGCCGGTGCATGCCTTCCTGCAGGGCATTCTTGAGGCGCTCGAGCTGCACGTAATTGGGCATGACCATCGGGATGGGCCGGGGCGCGCCGGCCGAATCAACGCCCCCGTCGGGGCCGGGCTGGAAGCCGGGCGCCGCGACCAGATGGAACGCCATCTGGCACAGGGGCCGCGCGATCAGCTGGGGCGCGGGCTCGGCGGTCATGCGCAGCGCCACGTCGAACCCCTCCGAGACGAGGTCCACCATGCGGTTGTCCAGGTGCAGGTCCAGCCGCACCTCGGGGCATGCCCGGCGGTAGTCGGCCAGCAGCCGGGCAAAGCGCGGGGTGGCACACCACACCGGGGCGCTGATGCGCAACTCGCCCCGCGGCCGGTTCTGCCCGTGGCCCACCGAGGCCGCGGCGGCGTCGAGCAGTTCCAGCGCCTGCCGGCCCTGCTCGTAGAAGGCCGTGCCGGCCTCCGTCAGGCTCATGCTGCGGCTCGTGCGGTGCAGCAGGCGCGCGCCCAGCGTGCGTTCCAGCCGGGCGATGTGCTTGCTCACCATGGGCGGCGCCATGCCCAGGCGGTCCGCAGCGGCACTGAAGCTGCCGGCTTCGACGATCGCCTGGAACACGCGCAGGCCGGTCAGTTCCAGGTCTGCAGGGTTCATGGTTGCCAAAAAAGGAAAGGATGCCATCACTCTAACGCCATCGATTTCCTTTGGGGGAAATCTTAAATTGCTTCCAGTCCCATTCCTTTTCATCGCCACGCGCTGTGGCCCCTTTGGAGAACCGCCATGCCCGCCACCCCGTATTCGCCCACCGCCGCCACCCCGTCCGCGGGCCGGGCGCTGCGCATCGGCCTCTGGATCGCCCAGGTGCTGGTCGCCGCGGTGTTCTGCGCCTCGGGCGTCGTGAAGCTGACCACGCCCATTCCTGAACTGAGCGCGATGATGCCGTGGACGGGGCAGTACCCCGTCGCCTTCGTGCGGGCCATCGGGCTGATCGACATCGCGGGCGGCCTGGGCATCCTGCTGCCCGCGCTGACGCGCATCCTGCCCCGGCTGACCGTGCTGGCGGCCCTGTGCTGCGTGGTGCTGCAGGGGCTCGCCATCGCCTTTCACCTGAGCCGGGGCGAGGCGATGGTGGTGCCGCTCAACCTCGTGCTGCTGGCGCTGTGCACCTTCGTGCTGTGGGGCCGCGCCCGGCGCGCGCCGATTCGCCCGCGCGGCGCCTGACACCCTCGCTGGCGCCTTTCGCCCTTGACCGCACCACCCACCCCCACGGACCACCGCCATGCACCCGCCCTCCTCCCCCCTGCCCACCTATTTCCTGTCGCACGGCGGCGGCCCCTGGCCGTACGTGCCCGAGATGCGCCGCACCATGCACACGCTGGAGCAGTCGCTGCAGGACATCCCGCGCCAGATCGCCACCCGCCCGCAGGCCGTGCTGGTGGTGTCCGGCCACTGGGAGGACGAGGCCTTCGCCGTGATGTCCAGCCCCCGGCCGCCGATGGTGTACGACTACCACGGCTTTCCGCCCCACACCTACGAGGTGCGCTACCCGGCGCCGGGCGCGCCCGCCCTGGCGCAGCGGGTCTCGGCCCTCATCGGGGCCGCCGGCCTGCCCAGCCGGCTCGATGCCGAGCGGGGCTTCGACCACGGCACCTTCGCGCCGCTGCAGGTGATGTACCCGGCCGCCGACGTGCCGGTGATCCAGGTGTCGCTGCAGCGCGATCTGGACCCGGCCCAGCACCTGGCGCTCGGCCGCGCACTGGCGCCGCTGCGCCATGAAGGCGTGCTGATCGTCGGCAGCGGGCTGAGCTACCACAACCTGCGCCGCTTCGGCGAGGCCGGGCGGGCGCCTTCGGTGGCGTTCGACCAATGGCTGCAGGACGCGCTGGTGCACGCGGATCCGGCCGACCGGCCCGCGCGGCTGATGGGCTGGGAAAGCGCGCCGGCGGCCCGCATCGCCCACCCGCGCGAGGACCACCTGATTCCGCTCATGGTCGCGGCTGGCGCGGCCGAGGCCGAACGGGCCGACTGCGTGTACCACGAGGAAGGCGTGTACGGCGGCGTGACGGCGTCGAGCTTTCGCTTCGGCGCCGGCGCGGCACATTGAAACGCCCGGCAACGCCTGGCCAGGGCGCTTCGGGCATCATGGGCAGCCTCTTTCACTGCACGCTGCCGCGCCACGCCATGAAGCCCATTCCCGCCCCTGCACGCCTGTCCCCGCTCTTCGTGGCGGCCACCCTGATCCTGGGCGCCGGCGCGGCCACGGCCCAGACAGCCCCAGCCGCAGCGCCCACGGCGGCATCCCCCGCCGCAGCACCCGCCCAGACCGTGCGCCTGCGCGGCACCATCGAAGCCGCCACGCCCACGTCGCTCACCGTCAAGGAACGCGGCGGGCAGACGGTCACGCTGGCGCTTTTGCCCACGCTGGTGGTGCAGGAGGTCTATCCGATCGCGCTGGCGGACATCCAGCCGGGCAGCTTCATCGGCACGGCCGCCCTGCCCCAGGCGGACGGCACCCAGCGCGCCATCGCCGTCACGGTGTTCCCCGAATCCGCGCGCGGGGCCGGCGAGGGCCACCGCCCGTTCGACCTGCAGCCCCAGAGCACCATGACCAACGCCACCGTGGCCGACGTGGCGGGCGTGTCCGATGCCGCCGGCGGGGCCGCCAAGGGCCGCACGCTGAAGCTCACCTACCAGGGTGGCGAGAAGACCGTCATCGTGCCGCCTGGCGCGCCGGTGGTGACCTTCCGCGGCGGCGACCGCAGCCTGCTGGTGCCGGGCGCCAGCGTGTCGCTCACCGCGCAGGAGGTGAACGGCACCCCCACGGCCATGCGCATCAACGCCGGACGCAACGGCTTTGCGCTGCCTTACTGAATCACTGAATCACTGAATCACTGAATCACGGTCTGGGTGGTGGCCTTCGTGGTGGCCTGAACGCCGGACGGTCCCGCCTGGGCCGATGCCGGCAGGCCGAAGATGCGGTCGAAGCCCCAGTTGAAGACGAAGGTGTAGCAAAGAAAGAAGGCGATCAGCCCCAGGTCCATCACGAAGGCCTGCCACAGGCTGACCTTGAACCACCAGGCGAACAGCGGCACCAGGGTGAAGACCAGGCCGCCCTCGAACCCGATGGCATGGGCGATGCGGCGCGCCGTGCTGCGCCCGCGCACCGGCTGGCGCGCCTCCCAGCGCTCGAACGCCCAGTTGAACACGAGGTTCCACACCACCGCGATGGCCGAGGCGGCCACCGCGACCACGCCCGAATGCCCCGGCCCCTGCCCCGTCAGCCACGCCAGCGCCGCCGTGGCGGCCACGATGGCGATCAGCTCGTACAGGGTGACGTAGAGAACGCGGCGCGGCAGGCCTTGCAGGCCGGTGGGGCGGTGGGTAGCGGGGGCGGTTTGCGTGGACATGGGACCACTGTATGTGTGCTCGGCTGATACATAAAGTCAGCTTGTTTCAGTTTTATTGATAGATACTCCGGCCCCATGGCGTTTTCTTCCGACAGCGTGCAGGTGTTTCTGGCCGTGCTGGACCAAGGCTCGTTCTCGGCCGCGGCGCGGGCCCTGTCGCGCGTGCCCTCGGCCGTGAGCATGACCATCGCCCACCTCGAAGCCGAGCTGGCCGTGCCGCTGTTCGACCGCACCGGCCGCGAGCCCCGCCCCACCGCCGCGGCCCGTGCGCTGGAGCCCCAGGCGCGGCTGCTGGCGGCGCAGCTCAAGCAGCTGAACGCGCAGGCGCTGGCCCTCACCCAGGGGCTGGAGGAGCGCCTGACCCTGGCCATCGCGCCCGAGCTGCTGGCCGCCCACTGGCGCAGCCCGCTGGCGGCGCTGGCAGAGGAGCACCCGCTGCTGCAGGTCGAGGTGCTGGCCGCGCCGCAGGCCGATGCGCTGGCGCTGCTGCACGCCGGGCGGGCGCAGCTGGCGCTGGTGTTCGAGCGGCCCAGCATGGACGGGCGCGAGGGTTTCCAGGAGGTGGGCAGCGAAACCCTGGTCGCCGTGATGGCGCCGGGCCACCCCGTGCTGGCCGCCGCGCGGGCCGCGGCCGCGGAGCGCGGCGAGCCCCCGGACGCCGCCCTGCTGCGCGAGGAGCACCTGACCACCACGCGCCAGATCGTCGTGGCCAGCCGCGACCTGGCGCAGACCGATCCGCGCTTCGTGTTCGCGCGCCATCACTGGCGCACCGACAACCACCTGGCCGCGCTGGGCCTGATTGAGGCGGGCCTGGGTTGGGGCTGGCAGCCGCGCGCGCTGGTGCAGCCGCGCATCGCGGCGGGCTCGCTGGTGGAGATGCCCTTCGAGAACCTGAGCAACGGCGTCGCGCTGTGGGTGGACGTGGTGTGGTCCAAGGAGCGCCCGCTGGGCCTGGGCGCACGGCGCTTCGTGGAGCTGATCGACGGGCAGGCCGCGCGACCTTTGAGCCAAAACAGGCCCTAGCACATATTCCACTATGGCATATTGCTATTTATTTAATAGCACAACACTCCGAGGTACCGGCTACAGCTGCACGCTCGCGGTGCCGATGCCGTCGAACGCCACCTCCACCGCATCGCCCAGGCGGGCGTTCAGCCGACCGGCCCAGTTGCCGGTGGTGACCACCGTGCCGGCCGGCAGGGTGCCGAAGTGCTGCGTGGCATGGCGCAGCCACGCGGCCAGCAGCCAGGCGGGATCGCCCAGCGAATGCGTGCCCTGGCGCTCCACCGCGTCTTGGCCCGTGATGCGCACCCTGCAGCGCTGCTGCGCCCAGTCGGGCGGCGCGCCGGCGTCGAACGGCACCCAGTCGCCCAGCACCAGCGCGCCGTGCGACTGCTGGTCGGCCAGCGTGAGCAGGCCGGCCACCGCGCCGTCCTGGGCCCAGCGCGTTTCCACGATCTCGATCGACACGGCCATCGCGTCGACCAGGTGCGCGCCCTCGCCGTCGGCCAGCCGGGCCGCGGTGGCGGCATCCACCGCCTGGCCCAGCCGCAGGGCGATCTCGGCCTCGATGCCGCGCAGCGCGAACGGCCAGGCCTGCGCCTGGGCCGGATGGGCCCACACGCCCGCTTCGGGCAGCGGGGCGTGGGTGAGCACGATCGCGCGGTCCGCACCGCCGGACTTCCAGTACCGGGGCACGCCGGTGGACCACCAGCCCAGCGCCTGCGCCACGGCGCCCTGCACGGCATAGGCGGCATCGGCGTCCGGCAGGGCCGCCGACAGCGGCTGCGCGTCGGCGGGCACGGCGGTGGCGCGCGCCTGCAGCAGGGCCTGGGCGACCGCGGCAACCCCGGCAACCGGAGGGGAGGAATCGGCGGAATTCACGGCGGGGTCGACGGACATGGAAGGCTTTCTCGTTCAGGGGCTCGGGCGATGATTGTGCGGCCCGCGCGACACTATGGACTTTCCCACCCCACCAGGACCCGCCATGGCCGCCAAAGCCCCCGCCCCCGCTCCCCTGACCCCCGACGAGATCGCCCGGCGCCTGGCGCCATGGCAGCCCGCGCCGGCCCACGCGGAGCCGGACGGCAAGGCCGCGAAGGCCGAGGCCAAGGCAGCGGCGAAAGACGGCCCCCTGCCCGCCCTGGACCTGGCCCGCTTCGACCCCGCGGCCAAGCCCTTCTCGCAGGGCGACAAGGCCAGCGACAAGGCGCGCGTCGAGGCCCTGGCCCTCGAACTGGACACCCTGCAGGACCTGCTGTACGCCGACAAGCGCTACAAGCTCCTGGTGATCCTGCAGGGCACCGACACCTCCGGCAAGGACGGCACGGTGCGCGGGGTGTTCGGCCGCATGAGCGCGCTGGGCGTGCACGCCGTGGGCTGGAAGGCGCCCACCGACACCGAGCGCGCCCACGACTACCTCTGGCGCATCCACCAGCAGGTGCCCGGCGCGGGCGAGCTGACCGTGTTCAACCGCAGCCACTATGAAGACGTGCTGGTGCCCGTGGTGAACGGCTGGATCACACCCGAGCAGCACCGCCAGCGGCTGGCGCACATCAACGACTTCGAACGCCTGCTGACCGAAACCGGCACCGTGGTGGTGAAGTTCATGCTGCACATCAGCCGGGACGAGCAGCGCAAGCGCCTGCAGGAGCGCCTGGACGACCCGGCCAAGCACTGGAAATTCGACCTGGGCGACATCGCCGCGCGCAAGCAGTGGGACGACTACCAGCGCGCCTACGCCACCCTGCTGGCCGCCACGCACACGCCGTGGGCCCCCTGGACCATCGTGCCCGCCGACTCCAAGACCCACCGCAACCTCATGATCGCCACCGTGCTGCGCGAGGTGCTGGCCCGGCTCGGCCTGCGCTACCCCGAAGGCGATCCCGCGCTGGCGGGCATCCAGGTGGAATGAGCCGCGCGACCGCCCGTCGGCCGGCCCTTGAAAAACGGCGTTGCGACCCGTTGCCCAGATTATGCATTCGGCGCATAAACCTGTAACACTCCGGCCTTGGACAGTTGCCGGGGGCAGGCATAAGCTCCGTTGTCTGAACTGATCCCTCCTTCAAGGAAACCCCCTCATGTCGAACACCAACGGCACCCGCACCCAGCACGAACTGCCCTCCTACCTCCAGGCCGACGACCTCGGCCCGTGGGGCAACTACCTGCAGCAGGTGGACCGCGTCACGCCCTACCTGGGCAACCTGGCGCGCTGGGTGGAAACGCTCAAGCGCCCCAAGCGCATCCTGATCGTGGACGTGCCGATCGAGCTGGACAACGGCACCATCGCCCACTTCGAGGGCTACCGCGTGCAGCACAACCTGAGCCGCGGTCCCGGCAAGGGCGGCGTGCGCTTCCACCAGGACGTCACGCTGTCCGAGGTGATGGCCCTGTCGGCCTGGATGTCGGTCAAGAACGCGGCCGTGAACGTGCCCTACGGCGGTGCCAAGGGCGGCATCCGCGTCGATCCCAAGAAGCTGTCGCGCGGCGAGCTGGAGCGCCTGACGCGCCGCTACACCAGCGAGATCGGCCTGCTCATCGGCCCTTCCAAGGACATCCCCGCCCCTGACGTGAACACCAACGGCCAGGTCATGGCCTGGATGATGGACACGTACTCCATGAACACCGGCGCCACCGCCACGGGCGTGGTCACCGGCAAGCCGGTGGACCTGGGCGGCTCGCTCGGCCGCGTCGAGGCCACCGGCCGCGGCGTGTACACCGTGGGCGTGGAAGCCGCCAAGCTGACGGGTCTGCCGCTGGAAGGCGCGCGCATCGCGGTGCAGGGCTTCGGCAACGTGGGCGGCATCGCCGGCAAGCTGTTCGCCGAAGCGGGCGCCAAGGTCGTGGCCGTGCAGGACCACACCGGCACCATCTTCCACCAGGGCGGCCTGGACGTGCCCGCCCTGCTGGAGCACGTCAAGAAGACGGGCGGCGTGGGCGGCTTCGCCGGCGCCGATGCGATCGCCAAGGAAGACTTCTGGGGCGTGGACTGCGAGATCCTCATCCCCGCCGCGCTGGAAGGCCAGATCACCAAGCACAACGCCGGCCAGATCAAGGCCAAGCTCGTGATCGAAGGCGCCAACGGCCCCACGACCACCGAGGCCGATGACATCCTGCACGACAAGGGCGTGCTGGTGCTGCCCGACGTGATCGCCAACGCCGGCGGCGTGACGGTGAGCTACTTCGAATGGGTGCAGGATTTCTCCAGCTTCTTCTGGAGCGAGGACGAGATCAACGCCCGCCTCGTGCGCATCATGCAGGAGGCCTTCGCCGGCATCTGGCACGTGGCGCAGGAACACAAGGTGAGCCTGCGCACGGCCACCTTCATCGTGGCGTGCCAGCGCATCCTGCACGCCCGCGAAATGCGCGGTCTGTACCCCTGACCCGCCCTTGCCCGAGGAGGGTCCGCCCGGCCTACCCGGCCGGCGCCCTTCCCTGGAATGGACCGCCAGCGCCCCACCGGGCCTGGCGGTTTTTTCATGCCCGTACGCCGGTCAGGGCGGCGGGCCGGAGCCCTGCGGCGCATCGCCCGCCGGCCGCGCCGCACCAGCCTCGAACACCCGCAGCGCCACGCAAAACGGCTGCACGCAGGGGGCCCGGCCCGCGTAGGGGCAGCCCGCCGTGTCGCACGCCTCGCCCTGCCCGCTGCGCCCGGTCTCTTCGTCCTCGGGGCGCCAGCCGCTGGCCTGCAGCGCGGCCATCTGCAGCCAGGGATCGGAGCGCTGCAGGGCCAGCATGTCCCGCCCGTACACCACGGCCGCCGCCTGGGCGTGCGGCGCCAGGTCCAGGGCCAGCAGGGCGCTGGTGCGGCTGGCCGCCGCGCCCTCGCCCGACTGCAGCACCAGCGCGAACAGCCCCGACTGCAGCGCCTGCGGGCGGCCCGCGAAGACGAGCGGCGGCGAGGCTTCGCCGGGCACCGCCGGGCCGGCACCCGCCGACGCGGGCGCCCCCCCTGCCGCGCCCACCGACGGCTGCTGCTGCAGCCACGCCGCCGGCACCCGCAGCGTGAGGGCGTAGCCGCGCGGGCCATCGGCCGTTTCCACCACGCCCTGGCGCGCCAGCCAGGTCTGCAGGGGCGGCAGATCGTCCGCCGCGCCCTGCGCCAGGGCCGCGGGCCACGGCTGCGCCACGGCGACCTGCTGCGGCCGCCCCGTGGGCGCCGTGAGTTGCTGCAGCAGCGCGCCGAGCATCTGGCGCAACGGGGCGCCGACGCCACTGGTGGGCCAGGGCAGGCCCTGCACGGCGGCCGCGCCCGGTGCCGGTGCGGCACCGGCAAGCCCAGCGGCGGGCGCTGCCGTGGCGGGAGCGCCCGGCCCCGGGACGGCCACACGGGCGGCGGATGCCGCGCCCGCCGGCCCGGTCGCCGCGCCCTCCAGGCTCTGGCGGGCCTGCGGAGAAATGCTGACGCGGTCGGCGAGCGCAGGCAGGGGCGGGCGCTGCGCCGTGGGGGGCAGAGGCAACGCGCCGGGCACCGGGGTGCCGCCATCGGCACCGCCCGCCGCGGGCACCCCCGAGGCATCGACGCCGAGCAAGGTGTTCTGCCGCTGCAGCGCCGCTTCGGCCAGCACGCGCGCCACCGGGGCAAGCGGAGCGCGGGGCGGATCGATGGAGGCGGACATGGCGTGGAGCGGGGTGAGGGGTCAGGGGTGGGGGTTCGGTCGGCGGGGTGGGACGGTGCGTTCGCGGAACTGTGCACCGATTCTGGCGGTTCGCCAACCCGCCGCCACCGCGCAGGTTGGTATAACGGAACGCATCCCCGCACCGGATCGTGCGCCCGCCCCCGGAAGCCGCCGCAACGGCCCGGCCCCCGGCCCTTCTCGGCCGCCCCGCTTGACCCATGCCCTCCATGCCCCCCGACCTCGACGCCCTGCAGTTGCGCCCCCTCACCCCCGCCGACGCCGCGCCGTTCGCCGCCCTGCGGCTGCGCGGGCTGCGGGAATGCCCGCAGGCGTTCTCGTCCAGCTACGAGGAAGAGGCCGCCACGCCCCTGGCCGACTTCGAACGCCGCCTGCAGCCTCAGCCCGGCCGGGCCGTGCTGGGCGCCTTCGACGGCGGCACGCTCGTCGCCACCGTGGGCATCAAGCGCGAAGACATGCGCCAGCTCTCGCACAAGGCGTTCCTCTGGGGCATGTACGTGGCGCCCGAAGCGCGGCGCCGGTCCGTGGGGCGGCGCCTGCTGCGCCATGCCCTGGAATACGCCGTCGATCCGCTGGGCGTGCGCCAGGTCAACCTGGGGGTGACCGCGTCGAACACGGCGGCGGTGGCGCTGTACCGGGCGCTGGGCTTCGTGGCCTATGGCGTCGAGCGGGAGTACCTCTGCGTCGATGGCCAGTACCACGACGAAATCCTGATGGCGTGCCGGCTGCGCCGCGGCTGACACGGGCGCAGCGCAGGCACACGCCGCGGCGATGCGCGCGGCACCGAGGAGCAGGGCCCGCCTTGCGCGTCACCCCGAGCGGGTCGGCGCCTGGGCGGCAGCGGCTTTGTGGCTTTTCTTCAGCGCCTTCGCGTGCGCCGCGCTGGCCCCCGCCAACTCCTGCGGGCTCAGGCCGAACGCCGGGTTGTCCGCCAGCATGTCCACCGCCAGGTCGATGAAGGCGCGCACCCGCGCCGGCTGGGCCGCACGGCTACCGTAATAGACGTACAGGCCCAGGTGGTGCGCGACCACATCGGTCAGCACCGGCACCAGCCGGCCGCTGCGCACCAGCGGCGCGGCGGTGGTGCCCACCAGCTGTCCGATCGCGTGGCCGCCCAGCACGGCGCGCGCCTCCAGCTCAATGTCGTTGACGCAGAACGCCGGCGCGACGGCGTGGGCCACGATCTCTTCGCCCACGCGGAACTCCCACGGCATGGGCTTGCCCGTGGCGGGGTGGCGAAAACCGCTGCAGCGGTGCCCAGCCAGGTCTTCGATGCGCAACGGCACGCCATGGCGCGCCAGGTACTCCGGCGTGGCGCACACCACCAGCTGCAGCGCCATCAAGCGCCGCGCGACGACCCCGCCCTCGGGCGGGTAGCCGGAGCGAAAGCCCACATCCACCCGGTCCTCCACCCAGTTGCCGATGCGGTCGTCCAACTGCACATCGGGCTCCACCTGCGGATAGCGGCGGCAGAACGCGTCCACCACGGGCCAGATGACCTCCAGCATCATCGACCGCGGCGCGGTGACGCGCAGCGGCCCGGCGATCTCCTCACGCCCGCGCCGCGCGCCGTGCACCGCCCGCTGCAAGGTGGCCAGCCCGGGCTGCGCGGCATCGAGAAACCGGCGGCCCTCCTCCGTCAGGCTGAGGCTGCGCGTGGTGCGGTGGAACAGCCGCACGCCCAGGTGCGCCTCCAGCTGTGCCAGCGCCAGGCTGGCCGCCTGCGGCGTGACGCCCTGTGCCGAGGCCGCCTGGCGCAGGCTGCCGAGTTCGGCGGCTTTCGCGAAGGTGGCGATGGCCCGCAGCTCGTTGATGGCCATGGCATTTCCCCTTGATTGACGGTCGATTGACCGTCGATTGACAAGTATCACTTGCGTATGAATCGAGTGATTATGGGCTAGTGCAATGGCAATGGTGTGCCTAAAGTCCCACCCACGGCAGCCGGATCGACCGGCCTGCCAGACCGAGCAGACCGCCAATAGAAACCCGAGGACCTTTCCATGACCGCCACCGCTTCCATTGCCACTTCCGCTTCCACCTCCGCTTCGTCGTCTTCCCATCCCCGCGTCTGGCTGATCACCGGCGCCTCACGCGGCATCGGTGCCCGCATCGCAGAGGCCGCGCTGGCCCGGGGCGATGCCGTGGTGGCCACCTCGCGCAACGCGCCGTCCGTCACCCAGCGGCTGGGCACGCACGACGCACTGCTGGCCGTGTCCCTGGACGTGACCGACGAGGCACAGGCCCGCCAGGCGGTGGGCGCCGCGCTGGAGCGCTTCGGCCGGATCGACGTGCTGGTCAACAACGCGGGCTACGGCCTGCTGGGCGCGGTGGAAGAGGCCACCGCCGACGAGGTGCGCAGCCTCTACGACACCAACGTGTTCGGCCTGCTGAACGTGACCCGTGCCGTGCTGCCCACCCTGCGCGCGCAACGCGCCGGCCACGTGATCAACATCTCGTCGCTGGGCGGGGTGCAATCGAGTGCGGGTTTCGGCGTGTATTGCTCGACCAAGTTCGCGGTCGAGGGTCTGACCGAAGCCCTGCATGCCGAGCTGGCACCGCTGGGCATCCACGCCACGGTGGTGGAGCCGGGCTACTTTCGCACCGAATTCCTCGACACGGCGTCGCTGGCGATCTCGCCCCGGGTCGTGCAGGACTACGCCGCCAGCGCCGGCGCCGTGCGCGAGGCGGCCCGCCGCATCAACCTGAACCAGCCCGGCGACCCCGTGCGCCTGGCCCAGGCCATCCTGCAACTGGTGGACAGCCCCGCGCCGCCCCTGCGCCTGCCGCTGGGCACCGACACGCTGCAGGCCATTGCCGACAAGCTCGCGTTCGTGCAGGCGGAAACCGCCCAGTGGTGCGCGCTGGCCGCGTCCACGGACTTCCCGGCGAACGCAGCCGCATGACCCCGGCGGCGCGGCACCCCTCGCGGAAGCCGCGCCACCGTCGCGCCGCGCTCTGTTTCGATGCGCAGGCATGCAAGATCGATTCAGTCAAATGCTACAAATTAAATAGCAACATGCCTTAGTGGAATATGCGCTAGAGGCCGATTGGAGACCAAACTCTCTGCCACTCACCGTCCGGCTACAGGTGCGGCACCACGGCTTCCGCCATCGTAGGCCCTGTTTATCGACGCACTATCATTTTTTATTAGCCCACTGGATTGGGGGAAGCAATTCATAAAAAATGCAAATAATTATATTAAATAAAATTTATATAGAAAATTATTTCTTCGCAGATAAGTTATTTTTATTTTGTTGATGTTTCTCATATTACCTTTCCAGACACCTATTTGGTGGCAATATTGTTCTGTCGCAATTTCGCGGCGTTTTAAATCTTAAGGATCATCATATGAAGAAAATTCAAATTGAATCGCCATTGAAATGCCAATCCAATGACGCATATCGAGACCACGCGATCAGAAAATAATTAACTCAGCAATGGGTGAACTTGTGTTCACCCATTTCAATAAATTCTCCAATTACAGTTATGAAGTGGCTGCAGCCTTCTCACTTTCTAAAAATAGATGCGGGAAAATTGATTTTTTGGGACTATGAAAAACATCAACAATTCGAAATAACACCCAAGCATCTTAATCGCCTGCTTGAATTTTCAACGGGGGCCTTTGTCAAAAAAACGCAGGTTGACGAAGATATTTCCAATGCAGAGGTATTAGTTGATGCCTTTCGGGAGCAAAAATGGTCTTGGGATTGGCTGTCTCATATTTTTCATTATGGCACCCAGCACCCCCTAGCGCCAGAATCAATGCAGTCGCCCACAAGTTCACACGAATATGCAGCTTCATACTTGGATTTCTGCGCCTCTATTCGTGATGCCATGCCGCCGGTCGAAATCATCAAAGGAGGCACCCGATTTGCCCTACCGGATTTCGAATTAAAAGAACTGAATAGTGCAAATCTGTGGGAATCTTTGCTCAGCAGGCGGACCTGCAGGGATTTCGATAGCAAGCCCGTGTCTCTCAGAAAGATTTCAACGTTACTCTACTGCGCCTTTGGTGATATCAAGGCAGACGAAAATATGGAAAATCTATCTGTCTATGGATACAAGCGGACTTCGCCAGCTGCTGGGGGATTGCAATGCACCGAACCCTATCTATGGGCAATCAATATCGAAGGCTTGCCTAGTGGCATATACCACTACCTGTCGAAAAGACACGAATTAGAGTTCATCAAGGCACTTCCAGAGGAACCGATAGGCACTTACTTATGCCATCAAGATTGGGCTAACGACATGGCTTTCGCCATTGTGATGACCTCACGATTCGACAAGATGTGGTGGAAATATCCGCACTCCCGAGCCTACCGCCCGATGTTGATGGAAGTGGGCCACCTCTCCCAAACCCTGAATCTATTGATCACAGCCATGGAATTGAAGCCTTGGCTTACCGGTTATTTTCACGACCGGGAGCTTGCGGAAATTCTGGAGTGTTCTGCGGATATCGAACATCCAATTTTGGTCGTGGGCGGAGGCACAGGCAGTGGAAACAGTGTGGATAGAATAACCCGCAAGATAACAGGGGGAGTTTAGTTGATGACATCCATTAAGGATTTATGTATATTAGGCATAAAACCCGGTCATGACGGCACAGCCGCTCTGATTGAAAATGGCGAGCTAATCTATTCCCTAGAATCGGAAAAAGACAATGGCCGCCGATACAGCGATTTTTCCGGAGACACGCTGTTGAAATTGATGCTCACTGGAGAAAAACAGCCCAATGTGCTGGCTTATGGCGGTTGGAGCAAAGGCTCAGATCCTGAAGGTTTTTCGATTGAAGCTGGGTATTCGAACACCGATGGTGTCATATCAAAAGCGGTAACGATCTGGGGCCAACCCGCGACTTATTTCAGCTCTAGTCACGCCCGCTCCCATTTGATGTGCGGCTATGGGCTTTCGCCATGGGAACAGGGGCGGGCATGTTATGTTCTTCTTTGGGAAGGTTATCTCGGCGCGTGGTACTTCATCGACGAGAACGTGCAAATCAAGAAAATCGGCGATGTCATGACTTATCCGGGGGTACGTTACGCGTTCCTTTTCGGGCTCGCAGACGCTGAATTCAAATTGAAGCCTGGACTCGTCAGACTCAGCGATGCGGGCAAGCTGATGGCCATCGCAGCTTATGCCCAGCCCAGCGGGGTAGACCTTGAGGGTCAGGAACTCATCAGTCGAATTCTTTCCACTGGCGATATTAGAAACACGCTAGATAAAGAAAAACTCAAAAATAGCAAATATTATAATTGCGGCGTTACGAGTCAAAAATTTTCCAATGTGGCCCGATTATTATCCGATACCATCTATTCGAAGTTTGAAGAGGCGGCGCGATCTGCAATAAAACTGTATGGAAAACATCCACTCATCATTTCAGGGGGATGCGGCCTCAACTGTGAATGGAATTCAAAATGGGTAGACAGCCAGTTATTCGAGGATTTTTTCATTCCGCCGTGCGTGAATGACAGTGGCTCGGCCATCGGAACGGCGATCGATGCGCAACATTTCCTCAGTGGCCATGCAAAAGTCAAGTGGAACGTTTACGCCGGAGAATCTCCCTACGATGACAATCCCGATCTCAGCGGTTGGGACATCTTCGATTACGCTGCGCCTGCATTTGCCAAGTTGCTCGCAAATGGGGCTGTTCTAGGATGGATGCGCGGTCGCTATGAAATGGGACCTCGCGCACTGGGGGCGCGATCCATACTGGCATCCCCTTCAACCAAAAACATGCTGGCAAAGCTCAACAAAATCAAAAAGCGGGAAGCCTACCGTCCAATTGCACCAATATGCCTAGCCAACGACATGCAGGAGTATTTCGGCTCCTCCGTCCCCAGCCCGTACATGCTGCATTTCAGGAATGTCAATTCCGACAAAATTCCAGCCGTCACCCATGTAGACAATTCGGCCAGACCTCAGTCGATCACGCCAGAAAATAATGCCGATATATTTGAATTATTAGTGGAATTCAAAAAATACACTGGCCTGGGAGTGCTATGCAACACCTCACTGAATTTTAACGGAGGAGGTTTTTTAAACCGACTTAGTGATCTGATTCATTTCGCAAAAGAACATGGCCTAGACGGCTTTGTTTTTGAGAACAGAATTTTTACTCCAAAACCCAAAAATATTCCCTAACATGCAAAAAAATCACCAATCCAAGTATTGGTTTTTGCTGTGCATTCAGACATTGGCAGGCTTTGCTTCCTGGATAGATATTTTTTTAATCTTTTCAGTGGCCTCTTTTATTTGGAAGTCGTCCCCTTCTGAAGTTGCATTGGTCGCGGCCCTCTATGGCTTACCTAGTTTAATCATTGGCCCTATCTTTGGCGCATTTCTTGACCGAAGCGACCCCCGAAAGTTGATGCTCTTGGGCACGATTTTCCGCACCTTTTTCACTGTTCTCATTGCCGTTGCCCCGTCATTTTGGATCTTTGCTATTTTGGTGCTGGCAAAAGGTTTGGCCAATCTGGCTTATTGGCCATCTAGCGCCGTTATCACGAACCAAGTTATCCACCAAAATGTTCGCACCCGCTATTTTTCAAGCTTGAGCGCCTTGGATCAATTGGCCAAAATCGCCACCCCGGCATTGGCAGGTTTGCTCATTCTGGCAGTGCCAGCCCAACGGGTCTTTTTCGTATCTGCAGCTTCGACTGGTATCTGCATGTTGGTACTACCGCGCTTGTTCAAGGGCATCGACTTTCCAATCAAGGAAAATATCCGTGGCGTCAGAAATCTCGCGATGAATCTCATCGACGGCTTCAAATCATTCAGCAGCCTCCCTCCCGCTTTATTGATTAGTATGTGCTTGACAATCGGGGCTTCACTGGCCTTGGCAATCTACGACCCCCATTTGGCTTCTTTTGTCAGATCAAAGGGATTCGACACCACCGTTTTTTCCCTCATCGTTTCGAGCACTGCGGCAGGGGCAATCACTGCGGCATTCTTGGTACGGTTTCTTTTGAAGAACAAGGAGGCAGGATTTCTTATCCGCCATGGCATTGTTATTTTTTCGCTCGCCATCGTTTCTTCGGCAGTTATTATTAAAGTGGCGCCACACCATTTGAATAATCTGTCCTTCGCGGCGCTTTGGTTTACCAACGGTTTCGGTTATGAATTATTCACCATCGGCGCGAGTGTCAATATTCAGAACCTGTGCCCCCAGCATTTGCTGGGGCGGGTAAGCACCTCCTTGAGGAGTGTGTCTACCTTCGCGATCGTGTCGGCCCCGTCTCTTGGTGCTTTGCTTATTGCACATGGAGGGACTGAAATACCGTTCATCGCAGCCGCTGCCATCTCGGTGATGCTGTTGGCACTGGTGTTCATGTCAAACCGCTGGAATCGCCCTTTTTTTCGCTACTAATTTAATAGCAACATGCCCTAGTGGAATATGTGCTGAAGGCCGATTGGAGACCTAACCCTCCACAGCCCACCAAGCCGGAAGCAGCCGCTGCACCTCGGCCCGAGCGAAGCGGTCGTCGATGAGGTGCACCACGCCCTCGTCGCTGGGCGAGCGGATCACGCGGCCGGCCGCCTGCACCACCTTCTGCAGCCCCGGGTAGAGGTAGGTGTAGTCGTAGCCCGCGCCGAAGAGGGCGTGCATGCGCTGGCGGATCTGCTCGTTCACCGGGTTCATCTGCGGCAGCCCGAGCGTGGACAGGAACGCGCCGATCAGGCGCCGGCCCGGCAGGTCGATGCCCTCGGAGAACGCGCCGCCCAGCACGGCGAAGCCGATGCCCTCGCCGCCCTCGGTGAAGCGCGCCAGGAACTCGCGCTGCCCGGCTTCCTGCATGCGGCGCGACTGCAGCCAGTGCGGCACCTGTGGGTGGCGCCGCGCGAACGCCTCGGCCACCTGCTGCAGGTATTCGTAGCTGCTGAAGAACGCCAGGTAGTTGCCCGGCCGATCAGCGAACTGCCGCGCCATCAGGTCGGCGATCGGCACGAGCGAGGCGGACCGGTCCGGGTAGCGCGTGGAGATGTGGCGGGCCACGGCCACGCGCAGCTGGGCAGCCTGGAAGGGCGAGGCCACGTCCACGCCGGCATGGCCGGCCGGCAGGCCGAGCAGGTCGGCGTAGTAGCGCGCCGGCTGCAGCGTGGCGGAAAACAGCGTGCTGGTGTGCGCCGCCGCGAAGCGCGGCGCCAGGAACGGCGCCGGCACCACGTTGCGCAGGCAGACCACCGAGCTGCCGGGCGCGCCGCCGGGGGCGCGGGTTACATCCACCATCGAATGCGTGTCCAGGCACTCGGCCAGCCGCTGGGTGTGCAGCAGCTCCAGGTAGAAGGCCTGCAGCGCCGGGTCCATCTGCTCGGGGTGTTCAGCGAAGTGGTCGGCCAGGGCGCTGCCGCACTGCTGCAGCGCGGCCAGCAGCGCCGCGGGGAAGGCCTCGTGCACGGCGTAGGCCCCCGGCTGCGCCTTGTCCAGCGCCACCCAGGCACGGCGCACCTTGTCGAGCGCCTTCTTCACCGCCGGCACGCGGGCGGCGGTGGCCGAATGCCGCGCCTGGTAGAGCGAATCGGGCAGCAGTTCGGCCGTGTACATGCGGCGGCCGCGCTCCACGAGGTTGTGCGCCTCGTCCACCAGCACCGCCACGCGCCACTGGTTGGCCTGGGCCAGGCCGTGCAGCAGCGCGCCGGCATCGAAGTAGTAGTGGTAGTCGCCCACGACCACGTCGGCCCAGCGGGCGAGTTCCTGGCCCAGGTAGTAGGGGCATACGCCGTGGGCCAGGGCGGCATCGCGCACGTGGGCCTGGTCCAGCAGGGGCCGGTCGCCGCCGCCCGTCGTGGGCGAAAGCGCTGCCGCGCGCGCGGCCGGCAGGCGGTCGTAGAAGCCCCGGGCCAGCGGGCACGACTCGCCGTGGCAGGCCTGTCCGGGATGCTCGCAGGCCTTGTCGCGCGCGATCAGCTCCAGCACGCGCAGTGGCAGGCGGCCGGCAGGCGCCGGGGCCTGTGCACCATCGCCCCCCGGCGCAGCGGCCGGGTCTGCCACCGGCTGCGCCGCGGCGATGCGGGCCAGCGCATCCAGCGCCACCTGCCGGCCCGAGGTCTTGGCGGTGAGGAAGAACACCTTGTCCAACCGCTCGCCCGGCGCCGCCTTGAGCAGCGGGAACAGCGTGCCCACCGTCTTGCCGATGCCGGTGGGCGCCTGCGCCAGCAGGCAGCGCCCGGCGGTGGCGCTGCGGTACACGGCCTCGGCCAGGGGCCGCTGCCCGGTGCGAAAGCCTCCGAACGGAAACACCGCCGCGCGCAGCGCCGCATCGCGCGTGGCGCGGTAGGCCGCCTCCTGCTCGGCCCAGCCGAGAAAGCGCTCGCACTGCGCCTCGAAGTGGACGCGCAGGGCGTCGGCCGTGCAGGGCTCGACCAGCACCGTCTCCTGCTGGCTGCCGATGTCGAAGTACACCAGCGCCACGTCGATCCGCGCGAGCTGCCGCGCCTGGCACAGCAGCCACCCATAGACCCTGGCCTGCGCCCAGTGCAGCGCGCGGTGCGAGTCGGGCTGCCGGTCCAGCCGGCCCTTGAAGGTCTTGACCTCGTCCAGCCGGCCCGCGGCGGGATCGAACCCGTCGGCCCGGCCCCGCACATGCAGGTGGCGGTAGTGGCCCTCCAGCGCCACCTCGCTCTCGTAGCCCGGGCCGGCGCCCGCGCCCCGGCCCGCCATGCGCCGCTGGGCCACGGTGGCATGGCCGGCGATGCCTTCGAGCGCGGTGGGCGCGGGGGTGAAGCGCAGGTCCAGATCGCCCTGCTTGGCCGTGAACTCGCACAGCTCGCGCACGGCCACGGTGTACATCAGGCCGTGCCCTCGCAGGGGCCTGGCGCCGGGCCCTGGACCGCATTCCGCGAAAGGTCGGCATCCTCCAGGCCGGCCAGCCCCTCGCCCAGCAGCCCCTGCGCCGGCTCGCCCTCGCTGCGCAGCGGCGTGGCCTTGCACAGCGCCATCCAGACGGCGAACGGCAGGCTGCAGCCCGCGTGGCGGGCGGGGCGCAGCAGCTCGAACCGGCCGTGGTCGATCTCGCCGTGCAGCACCCACACGCCGAACGGCTCGGGAATCTCCTCGGGCGCGGCCACGCCGGCCGGGAACACGTAGTAGCACTCCTCGCACAGCCACTGGTAGGCCTGCCGCTTGGCGCCGTGCCGCAGGTCGGACAGCAGGTCGGCGCGGCTGGCCTTCACCTCGTGCACCATGGGCTGCAGGTAGGCGGGCACGGTGGTGTTGCGCACCGAGAACAGATCGGGCCGCGCCATGCGCCATACCTGGGCGGCGGCGCGGGCCGGGGGCGCATCGGCCTCGTCGTCGGCCCAGAGCCGCCCCGGTGCCGCGGCGCGGCCCGCCACCGGCGCTGCGGCGGGCCATTCGGCGGCCAGGGCCACCTCCGGGGGCGCCGGCTCGATGGCGGCGCGCAGCGACAGCTCGCGCCAGACGATGCGGCCGGCGCCCAGCAGGTGCTCGGCAAAGCGCTGGGCCAGCCGGTCGTGCGCGCTCAGGGCCCGCAGGCCGCGCTGGCGGGCCTCGGCCAGCCACTGGATGCCCGCGTCCGTCAGGCGCAGCACCGCGTGGCCCTCGGGCGCGGTGTGCAGCGCGACCATGCGCGCCGCCAGCAGGTCGATCTCCAGCGCGTCCTGGCAGGGCCAGCCGGCCGAACGCCAGATCTGCATCAGGCGGGTGCGGTGGGAACGGGTGAGCGTGGGCTCGGGCATGGTGGGGAGGCGGTGGGGGGCCGGGTGCGAAGGTGCGTGCGAGGGTGGGGGTGCGCGAAGGCACTGATTATAAAAACAGTGTCCACCACCTGCCATGCGCTCCTGTCCCACACCCACGCCGCACGGGGTGTTACGCCGCCGGGCCGGGGGCCGGTGTACCTTGGCGGCTTCGCATTCCTTCCCGGTTGTCCCCACACGCCACGCATGCCCTCTACCGCCTTCGCACGCTTGCGCCCCATCGCCCTGGCCTGGACCGCAGGGGCGGCACTGATGCTGCCGCCGCCCGCACTCGCCACGCCGCCCGACCCTTCGCCCCCGGCGACCACCCCTGCGCCGCCCTGGGCCAAGGCCCTGCAGCGCGAGCTGGACCGCGTCGCCGCGCACAGCAGCGCGGCCTTCGGCGTGCACGTGCGCGACCTGGACACGGGGCAGTCCTTCTCCTTTCACGGCGAGGAGCGCTGGTACCTGGCCTCGTCCATCAAGGTGCCGGTGGCCATCGCCGTGCTGCGCGGCGTGGAGCGCGGCGACTACACGCTGGACACGCCGCTCACCCTGCGCGCCACCGACTACGTGGACGGCGCCGGGCCCGCCAAGAACCAGCCGGTGGGCGCGGCGCTGAGCGTGCGCTGGCTGCTGGAGCAGATGATCGTGTACAGCGACAACACCGCCAGCGACATGCTGATCGACCTCGTCGGCCTGCGCGAGGTGAACGCGCTGGTGCAGTCGGTGGTGCCGGGCGGCTTCGAGCGCATCACGCACCTGGCGGACGTGCGGCGCCAGGCCTACGCCCAGCTCACGCCCGAAGCCGTGCACCTGTCGGGGCGCGACTTCATCGCGCTCCACCAGCAGCGCACCGATGCCGATGTGAAGGCCACCCTTGCACGCCTGCTGCGGGTGCCGGCCGATGGCCTTCGGCCCCTGTCGGTGGGCGAGGCCTACGAGGCCTACTACGCCAGTGGGCTCAACTCCGGGCGGCTCGATGCGTACGCCGAACTGCTCGCGCAGCTGGTGGAAGGCAAGCTCCTGGAGCCGCGCCACACGGCCTACCTGCTGGGCGTGATGGAGCGGGTGAAGACCGGCCCGAACCGCATCAAGGCCGGACTACCCACCCGTGCGCGCTTCGCCCACAAGACCGGCACGCAGCGCGCCCGAACATGCGACTCGGGCCTCGTGACGGTACCGCGCCTGCCGACAGACCGGCGCGTGATCGTGGTGGCCTGCACGCGCGGCGAACTGTCCACGGCCCGGTCCGACCGCACGCTTCGGCAGGTCGGCATCGCCCTCTGCCAGTCGGGCCTGTTGTCGGATGGAAAACCCCATGAAACTCCCTGCCAAACCGTGCCGAGCCGCGCCGCGGCCCCTTACGGCACCGCGGGCCCGGGGGGCCACGCTGGCCCTGCTGGTCCTGGCGCTGGCGTGGACGACGACCCGCCCTGAGCCCGCCCACGCCGCGCCCGCCTGGGCCGATGCGCTGCGCCAGCAGGTGGAACGCATCGAACAGGCCACGCCCGGCCAACTGGGCCTGTACGTCAAGCGGCTCGACAACGGCGAGACCTTCGCGCATGCGGCCGACCGGCCCTGGTACCTGGCCTCGTCGGTCAAGCTGCCCGTGGCGATCGCCGTGCTGCAGGAGGCCGAGGCCGGCCGCCTGCGCCTGGACCAGCAACTCGTGGTGCAGGCGCGCGACAAAGTCGACGGCTCGGGCGCCGTGGTCTGGCAGCCCGAAGGCACGCGCCACAGCGTGCAATCGCTGCTGCAGCGCATGCTGATGGAGAGCGACAACACGGCCGCCAACATGCTCATCCGCGCCATGGGCGAAGACACGCTGAACCAGCGCGCGCAGGCCCTGCTGGGCGGCCGCGGCGTGGGCCGCATCACCAACTTCACCGAGGTGCGCTACCAGGTCTATGCCGAGGCCCACCCCGACGCGCGCCGGCTCTCCAACATGGACCTGGTGCGCATCGCAGGCGCCCCCGTGGGCCCCAAGCGCCTGCAGGCGCTCGCCCGCACGCTCGGCGTGGCGCCCTCCGCGCTGCGCGTGCAGACCCTGGACGAGGCCTACGACCGCTACTACCGCACGAACCACAACACCGCCACGCTGGAGGGCTACGGCGCCATGCTGGAAAAGCTGGTGCGCGGCCAGCTCGTCTCGCCGGCGCACCAGCAACTGCTCTACAAGGACCTGAAGTTCGACACCTACGACGCCTACCGCCTGGAGGCCGGCCTGCCGCGCACCGTGCGGTTCATCCACAAGACCGGCACGCAGCTGCACCGGGCCTGCCACATGGGCGTGATCGACCCGCAGGACAACGGCCGCAACGCCATCGTGGTGGCCGCCTGCGCCGAGGGGCTGGACGAGATGAAGGAGGCCGGCAAGGCCTTCGAACAGGTGGGCCGCGCGATCACGCAGACGATGCTGCAGGACCGGATACCGGCCAAGGGCCGCGGCACGCCTGCGGACCCCCAGGCGGGAAGCAGGCCGCCGCTCTAAGCCGACTGCAGCCGCGCGGCGCGCTCTGCGGTTGCGTGGCACGCTGTGATCCCATCGCCGTTGTGATCCAACAGCTTCCTCTGTGCAATGGCTTATGGGGTGGTGGATGAACGGGGTGTCAATCGGCTGAGCGGGTACTGCCGTGCTTGGATGCCTGCTTGGCACTGAATCAGACGGTCTCTCTCGGCGGTGGCCCGCGTCGGTTCCACCGCGAGAGTGATCAGCGCGTAGCGGTGGGGTACGAGGCCTTTGCCTGGCCAGGTATCCACCGCGCCGTATCCCGCAAAACACGCAGAAGCGCCGCGTGCGGCACGGGCCGCACGAACGGTGGGGTACGAACCTGCCACCACTGCCAGCACAGCGGGAGCAGATGGTCTTTCGGAAAACACCTGCCGTCCGGCATCCCAGGCCAACTGGTAGGCGGACACCTTGTCGGGCACGTCGTCATCACGGGAGACAAACATGGAGAGGTACACAGGTGCGTCGCCTGGCGCCGCCATGACTTGGGAAACATAGGGGCCTTGCGGTTCGCTGCGCGACCACGCCCTCTTCAGAGCACCCCGAGAGGCTACGTACAGCGTGTGGCGGCGCTTGGGGTGGTCGAACCCGGCCATCTGCGTGACCAGCAAAGCGCTCGCACCAGCGGGGTTGCCCGGCTCCAGCGGCACGGCACTCGCCGCCGCAGTGACCGTACTTTCCTCCTCTCCGGTGGACCAGACGCGGGGCCCGGTGGTGTTTGCCAGAAACGGCGCAGCCCCCGGCTTCGGAACGTCCAGCGGCCGCGCGGGCGCTGCGAAAGCAGGCCAATCGAGCGCTGCGCTATCCCGCTTGGAGACGAGCGCCCGGCCTGTGGCGAAGGCACCCCGGGCATGCTCTGCGCTGGACAACAGGCGAACCTCGAAACGACAAGGCCCGCCGCTGCATGCGTAGAGGGAAAGTTCATAGGCCTGCCGCTCCTTCTCAAGCACGGCCTGTCCATGCACCGGAAAAGACTCCAGCACTTGGCTGGACCGAACGTCCTGCGCGAATGCCACGCCCGCTCCCAACGCCACGATCAGAAAGCACGCCAGAACCCAAGCCGCACGGCAGGCCATGCGCAGCAGCGATGGGCAGGACACCGCAGGCATCGTCAGCAAGACGGCATCAATGGGCTTCGTCCCCCTGCCCGCAAACCCGCAGCACCTCGGCCCCATACGCCTCCATCTTCTTGGCGCCCATGCCGCTGATGCCCTGCAGATCGTCCAGCGTGGACGGGTTGCGTTCGGCGATCGCGGCCAGCGTGGCGTCGTGGAAGATCACGTAGGCGGGCAGGTTGTGCTCGCGCGCGACCTCGGCGCGCCAGGCCTTGAGGTTGATGAAGCGCACCTGCGCGTCCGGCCCCAGGTTGGCCGCGGCGGCCGGCGGGGCGGCGCTGCGGCGCGTGCGCCGGGCCGGCGTGGCGGCCGTGGATTCGCGCAGCTGCACCGGCGTCTGGCCCTTGAGCACCGGGCGCGAGCCGTCGGTGAGGCTGAGCGTGTCGAAGCTGTGGCCGCTCTCCAGCATCACCTTGTGCAGGCCCACGGCGCCGGTGGCCAGCAGCTGGCGCAGCACGCCGCGCAACTGCGCCTCGGAGTAGTCCTTGCCCAGGCCGAAGGTGGAGAGCTGGTCGTGGCCGAACTGCTTGACCTTTTCGGTGTCCTTGCCGCGCACGATGTCCATGATGTGCCCGGTGCCGAAGGTCAGGCCGCTGGCCTCGTGCACGCGGTAGATGGTGGACAGCAGTTTGCGCGCGGCATCCGTGCCGTCCCACACCGCGGGCGGGCTGATGCAGTTGTCGCAGTTGCCGCAGGGCTCGGACGGCTCGCCGAAATAGCCCAGCAGCCGCACGCGCCGGCAATCGGTGGCCTCGGCCAGGGCCAGCAGCGCGTCGAGCTTGCCGCGCATGACCTGCTTGAATTCCTCGCCCGCCGGGCTTTCGTCGATCATGCGGCGCTGGTTCACCACGTCCTGCAGGCCGTAGGCCATCCAGGCATCGGCCGGCAGGCCGTCGCGGCCGGCGCGGCCGGTTTCCTGGTAGTAGCCCTCGATGTTCTTGGGCATGTCCACGTGCGCGACGAAGCGCACGTCGGGCTTGTCGATGCCCATGCCGAAGGCGATGGTGGCCACCATCACGATGCCCTCCTCGCGCAGGAAGCGGTCCTGGTTCTGCTGGCGCACCTCGGGCGGCAGACCCGCGTGGTAGGGCAGCGATTTGAGGCCCGCATCCACCAGCGCGGCGGACATCTCTTCCACCCGCTTTCTCGACTGGCAATAGACCACGCCCGCGTCTTCGGGGTGTTCGCGCTCGATGAAGCGCAGGAGCTGCGCGAGCGGCTCCTTCTTTTCTTCGATGCGGTAGCGGATGTTGGGCCGGTCGAAGCTGCTGACGAAGTGCTGCGCGCCTTCGAGCTGCAGCCGCTCGACGATGTCAGCCCGCGTGAGCGCATCGGCCGTGGCGGTGAGCGCGATGCGCGGCACGCCGGCATACCGCTCGTGCAGCACGGTCAGCGCACGGTACTCGGGGCGGAAGTCGTGGCCCCACTGGCTCACGCAATGCGCCTCGTCGATGGCGAACATCGACAGTTGCCCGCGCTGGTGCAGGCCGTCCAGCAGCTCCAGGAATCGCGGCGTGGTCAGCCGCTCGGGCGCGGCGTAGAGCATGGTGATGTCGCCGCGCGCCACGCGCCGCTCCAGGTCCTGCGTCTGCTGCCAGTCGAGCGTGGAATTGAGGTAGGCCGCATCGACGCCCGCCTCGTGCAGCGCGCCCACCTGGTCGTGCATGAGCGCGATGAGCGGCGAGACGACGATGGCCACGCCCTGCCCCGCATCGCGCCGCACGATGGCCGGCACCTGGTAGCACAGCGACTTGCCGCCGCCCGTGGGCATGAGCACCAGCGCATCGCCGCCGGCGATCACGTGCTCGACGATGGCCTGCTGGGGGCCGCGGAACTGGTCATAGCCAAAGACGTCGTGCAGAACGAAATGCGCGGGGGACAAAGTCGAATACTCTCTTTTTGATAGCAGATCGCCCTAGTGGAATATGTACTAGAGGCCGATTGAATAGGAATTCCCCGGCCCCGCCGCGCCAGGCGGCCCACCGGGAAAGGCGCTTATTGTGCGCCGGCCCCGCGCAACCCCCGCCGGCCCGCAGCCCCCAACGATTCGCAACGCGAATGGATCGCTCCGATTATTCAATTGGACGCGAATCGCTGTGCCGGACAAGATGCCTTCAGCCCCGGCACAGGGGCATGGCCTACCGACCCAGGAGACAAACGACATGAAGCATTTCATCCCGGCCCTGCTGGCAGCCTGCGGCCTGGCCGCCGCCGTGGCGCCCGCACGGGCCCAGCAGCCGCCGTACCCCAACGCCCCCATCACCCTGATCGTGCCGTTCGCGGCCGGCAGCGGCACGGACTCGGTCGCGCGCACGGTGGGACAAAAGCTCGCCGAGCGCCTGAAGCAGCCGGTGCTGGTGGACAACAAGCCCGGCGCCAACGCGCAGGTGGCCGCGCAGATCGCGGCCAAGGCCAAGCCGGATGGCTACACGCTGTTCATGACGACCAACACGTCGCACTCGGCCAACCCGGCGCTCTACAGCCACCTGAAGTACGACCCCATCAAGGACTTCACGCCCGTGGCGCGGGTGGGCGAACTGCCCTTCGCGCTGGCGGTGCACCCCGGCGTGCCGGCGAAGACGCTGGCCGAGCTGATCGACTACGCGCGCGCCAACCCGGGCAAGCTGAGCTACGCCACGCCCAACAGCACCTCGCTGGTGGCGATGGAGAGCATCAAGCACATCGCCCAGGTGGATGTGCTGAGCATCCCCTACAAGTCCAGCCCCCAGGCCATGACGGACCTGGTGGGCGGGCAGGTGCAGGTCTACGTGGCCGACCTGGGTTCGGGCAAGAGCATGCTCACCAGCGACAAGGTGCGCACGCTGGGCATCACCACCACACAGCCCTCGCCCCTGCTGCCGGGCGTGCCGCCGATCGGGCAGACGGTGAAGGGCTTCGACCTCACGTCGTGGAACGGCATCTTCGGGCCGGCCGGCATGCCGCCGGCCATCGTGAACCGCCTGAACACGGAGCTGCAGGCCGTGCTGGCCGAAAAGGACACGCAGGACAAGCTCGCGCAGATCGGCTTCCAGGTGTGGCCCAGCAAGACGCCGCAGGAATTCGCGACCTACGTGGCCGACCAGCTGGCCCACTGGCGCACGCTGATCCAGCAGGCCCGCATCCAGCCCGAATGAACGGCATCCCCCTGAGCGGCGTTGCCGCTTCCCCCTTGCTCTCGCATCGCTGCGCGCTGCGGGAAGGGGGACGACGCCAGCGCGGCGGGGCGGCCCTTGCGCCGCGTCTGCTCGCGCGGGCCGCACCGGTGGCACCGGCCGCTGCCCCTGTCAGACGTTCTGGAGAATGGCATGACCGACGACACGCATAGCACTTCACGCACCGGCCCCCTGGCGGGCGTGCGGATCCTGGACCTGACCTCGGTCATCATGGGCCCGTTCGCCACGCAGATCCTCGCCCAGCTGGGCGCGGAGGTCATCAAGGTGGAGACGCCCGATGGCGACAACATGCGCCATGTGGGCCCCATGCGCCACCCCGGCATGGGCCACATCTTCCTGCATGCCAACGCGGGCAAGCGCAGCATCGCGCTGGACCTCAAGCACCCGGAGGGCCGCGAAGCCGCGTTGCGGCTGGCCGAGCGCTGCGACGTGCTCATCAGCAACGTGCGCCCGCAGGCGCTGGCGCGGCTGGGCCTGGACCCGGCCAGTGTGGCTGCGCGCAACCCGCGCCTCATCCACGTGAGCTGCTGCGGCTTCGACCAGGAGGGCCCCGACGCGGCCCGCCCCGCCTACGACGACCTGATCCAGGGCGCCACCGGCATCCCGTGGCTGATGCAGCAGTACGGCGCGCCCGAGCCGGCCTATGCGCCGACCACGCTGTCGGACCGCGTGACCGGGCTGCATGCGGTGTACGCGGTGACGGCGGCGCTCTATGCCCGCGAGAAGACGGGCCAGGGCCAGGCCATCGTCGTGCCCATGTTCGAGGCCATGGCGCAATTCATCCTGGGCGACCACATGGCGGGGCTCACGTTCGATCCGCCGCGCGGCGACCCGGGCTACGCGCGGCTGCTGACGGCCCACCGCAAGCCCTACGCCACGGCCGACGGCATGCTGTGTGTGCTGATCTACAACGACAAGCACTGGCGCAGCTTCTTCGCGGCCATCGGCGAGGCGCAGGGCCTGGCGCAGGACCCGCGCTTTGCCACCCACAGCGCGCGCGCCGCGCACATCGATGCGGTGTATGCCGAGGTGGCGCGCATCCTGCGCACGCGCACCACGGCGGATTGGCAGGCGTTGCTCGACGCGGCCGACGTGCCGAACATGCCGATGAACTCGCCGGCCGACCTGCTGACCGACGCGCAACTGCGCTCGACCGGCTTCCTGCACGACAGCGTGCACCCCACCGAAGGGCCGATGCACGCCATGGCCCACCCCACGCGCTGGTCGGCCACGCCACCGGCGCGCACGCAAGCCCCGGCGCCGCAGTTGGGCGAACACACGCGGGCCCTGCTGAGCGAAGCCGGCTACAGCCCCGCCCACATCGAGACCCTGTTGACCCAAGGCGCCTGCCGGGCCGCCATCACCGGAGTAAGCACCCCATGAACCCCACCCCGCCCCGCTATCTGGTGCGCGCCGCCCAGGTGCCCAGCTACCAGCCCGCCAACCACCACCACACGTTCAACCAGCGCCTCATCGGGCCCGAGACGGTGGGCGCCGAGCAGATGGAGGTGTTGCTGGGCACGCTGCACAAGGGCGGCGGCGCCCTGCCCCATGCCCATCCGGGCATCGAGCAGTCGTGCTACCTGCTCGAAGGCACGGCCCGCGCCGAAGTGGCGGGCGAGGCCTTCGACATGGTGCCGGGCGACATATGCTTTTTCCCCGCCGACCAGATGCATGTCTTCACCGTGACCAGCGATACGCCCGTGAAGCTGCTGGTGATCTACAGCCCGCCCTACGGCGAGTCGCCCGACAAAGTGATCCGGCCCGCCGCATGAACTTCGACCTCTCTCCCGAACACGCCCAGATCCGGGACGCCATCGAGCGCGTGTGCGCCCCGTTCGATGCCGACTACTGGCTGCGCCGCGACCAAGAAGGCGGCTTTCCGGAGGACTTCCACCGCGCGCTGGCCGACGCCGGCTGGCTGGGCATCGCCATGCCCGAGGCCTATGGCGGCGCCGGCCTGGGAATCCGCGAGGCCGCGCTGATGATGCACACCATCTCCGCCACGGGCGCGGGGCTGTCCGGCGCCTCCGCGGTGCACATGAACATCTTCGGCCTGCACCCCGTCGTGGTGTTCGGCACCGAGGCGCAGAAGGCCCGCTGGCTGCCGCCGCTGATCGCGGGCCGCGACAAGGCCTGCTTCGGCGTGACCGAACCCAACACCGGGCTGAACACGCTCCAGCTCAAGACCCGCGCGGTGCGGGAGGGCGACCATTACGTAGTGCACGGCCAGAAGGTCTGGATCAGCACCGCGCAGGTGGCCAACAAGATCCTGCTGCTGGCGCGCACCACGCCGGTGGAGCAATGCCGCGGCACCGAGGGCCTGAGCCTGTTCTACACCGACCTGGACCGCAGCACCGTCGAGGTGCGCGAGATCGACAAGCTGGGGCGCAAATGCGTGGATTCGAACCAGGTGTTCATCGACGGCCTGCGCATTCCGGTGGAAGACCGCGTGGGCGAGGAAGGCCAGGGCTTCCAGTACATCCTGCACGGCCTGAACCCCGAGCGCATCCTGATCGCCAGCGAGGCCGTGGGCCTGGGCCGCGCGGCGCTGGCGCGCGCCGCGGGGTATGCCAGGGAGCGCGAGGTGTTCGGCCGCCCCATCGGCCAGAACCAGGGCATCCAGCACCCGCTGGCCCTGTCGTGGATGGAGCTGGAGGCCGCGCACCTCATGGTGCAGAAAGCCGCATGGCTGTACGACCAGCACCTGCCGTGCGCGGCCGAGGCCAACGCCGCCAAGTACCTGGCGGCCGAGGCCGGCTACCACGCCTGCGAGCGCGCCATCTTCACCCACGGCGGCATGGGCTACGCCAAGGAATACCACGTGGAGCGCTACCTGCGCGAGTCGTGGATACCGCGCCTGGCGCCGGTGAGCCCGCAGCTCATCCTGTGCTTCATCGCCGAGAAGGTGCTGGGCCTGCCGAAATCCTATTGAACGGCCGCAAGCCCCTTTTGGCGCTGCGGGCCGCGCTGGCATCATCGCCGCCATGAAACTGCACCTCCTGCGCTACTTCGCCGTGCTGGCCGAGGAACTGCACTTCGGCCGGGCCGCCGAGCGGCTGGCCATCACGCAGCCGCCGCTCAGTTCGGGCATCAAGGCGCTGGAGGACGAACTGGGCGTGCGGCTGTTCGAGCGCACCAGCAAGCAGGTGGCGCTCACGCCCGCCGGCCACGCCTACTTGGCCGAAGTGCGCGTGGCGCTCGACCGCGTGGCCCGCGCCGGCGAGACGGCCCGCGCCGTGGCCGCGGGGCAGCGCGGCCGGCTGGACATCGGCTTCACCGGCTCCATGGTGTACCGCGACATGCCCGCCATCGTGCGCGCCTTCGGCGAGCGCGCGCCGGGCATCGAGGTCAACCTGCGCGAGATGTCCTCGGGCGAGCAGCTCGAAGCCCTGCTGCACCGGCAGTTGCATGCCGGCTTCATCAATGCCAGCGTCGTGCCCACGCCCCTGCGCAGCCTGCCGCTGGCCGAGGACCATTTCGTGGCCTGCCTGCCGCAGGACCACACACTGGCGGGCCAGGCAGAAGTCGACCTGCGAAGCCTCGCCGACGAGACCTTCGTGATGTTCGCGCGCGACGTGGCGCCGGCCAACCACGACAACGTCATCGCCCTCTTCCACCGTGCCGGCATCCACCCCCACACGCGCCATGCCACCCGGCAGTGGCTCACCGTGGTGGCACTGGTGGCCATGCGCATGGGCGTGGCCCTGGTGCCGGCCTCGATGGCGCAGGCGGCCGTCCAGGGGGTGCGGTTCGTGCCGATTGCCCGTCTGCACCACCCCACGGTGGGTGTGCTGGCGTGGCATGGAGAAGCAGTGACCCCGGCGCTGCAAACCTTTCTGGACGTGGCCGCAACCGCAGCCCGGAGCAGCCCCCGGCCGGAAAACCCGGGCCGCTGATGGCCGGGCCCCACGGCGAGAGGAAGGCAAGCGGGCCCGCGAGCAAAGCACCGCCGCCGTGCAGCCCTCTTCAGCGGCTCTTCAGCAGGAACCGGCGGTGCAGCGGCTGCAGCGGGCGGGCATTGAACGGGTAGACGCGCTCGAACGCATCGATCTGCGCCGCGGAGACCTGCAGGGGCGCGCTCAGGACCACCCAGTCCACGGTTTCGGTGCAAGGCGGGGTGGTGAGCGATCCTTCGTAGCGGAAGAAGCGGCGGTGCTTTTGTGGCGGAAGAAAGTCGCTGGCCTTGATCGAAGCATGGGCCACCGCCTGGGTCTGGCCCTTGTCCCGGGGCATGGCATCGAGCACCCGCTGGAACACGGGGTTGCTCTTGCCCGTTTCGAAGAAGATCCCCAGCACGCCCAGCGTTCCGTCGGGGCCCTGGTGAACGATGTGCGCCTCCATTGGAAAGCGCCGGCCATTCAGCAGATGCTCGCTGGGGTGGTGGAAATGGATCTGCAGCGCCTCGTACTGGCGGCCACCGGTGCGCATCGTGCCGCCGCCGGGAAGGTCGAGCTGGATGGAGTGCCCGGTGTTGCGCACCGCCATCGGCACCGAACGGTAGTTCAGCAGCAAGGGCCCCAGATCGGCCGCGACCGCCTGCCGAAGGTCGACGGGGCTGTTTTGCTGCCCACTGCCGCACAGCGCGTTTTCCTTGGCCAGGTCCGCCCAATGCTCGGCGCCTGCAGGGCCGGTGTAGCCCCATTCATGGCCGTCGTGCGGCGCGGTCTCGTGCGACTCGACCGGCGCTGCAGCGGGCAGCTCCGGGGTCTGCGCCCCAGAGGCGGCGGCCCACACCGCGGCAACGCACAGGCAAAGGGGCCGGATCCGGCGAAGAAGCGAGGGCAAGGCAGTGGGTGAGGGCATTTTTCGCCTCCATGGAACGAGGAAGGGGCGGGCCGGGCGACAGGCCAGCGAACGACGCCCGCCTGGCGGCGGCCCGCATCGCGGCAAAAACTGCGAGTCACTCATATTACCTATTAATACATTTTTATAGAACAACAGCGGCGGCGGCGTGGCCGGCATGCAGCGTTCTTACAATTCAGCCATGCAACAGATTACCTATACCCGCGGACAGAAGCTACCCGACATCCTGGCCCGCCGCATCGCCATCCTCGACGGCGCCATGGGCACCATGATCCAGCGCTTCAAGCTGGGCGAGGCCCAGTACCGCGGCGAGGGCTACAGCGGCCCGGACGGCGCGGGCGACCGGTTCAAGGACTTTCCGCGTGACGTGAAGGGCAACAACGAGCTGCTGAGCCTCACACGCCCCGACGTGATCCGCGACATCCACGAGCGCTATCTGGCCGCCGGCGCGGACCTGATCGAGACCAACACCTTCGGCGCCACGACCATCGCGCAGGAGGACTACAAGATGGCCGATCTCGCGCGCGAGATGAACCTGAAATCGGCGCAGCTGGCCCGTGCCGCCTGCGACAAATACTCAACGCCCGACAAGCCCCGCTTCGTGGCCGGCGCCCTGGGCCCCACGCCCAAGACGGCCAGCATCAGCCCCGACGTGAACGACCCGGGCGCACGCAACGTCGATTTCGAGCAATTGCGCGCGGCCTACTACGAGCAGACCGAGGCCCTGGTCGAAGGCGGCTCCGACGTGCTGCTGGTCGAGACCATCTTCGACACGCTCAACGCCAAGGCGGCCCTCTTCGCCATCGACGAGTTCTTCGAGAAAAGCGGCGAGCGCCTGCCGCTCATCATCAGCGGCACGGTGACCGACGCCTCCGGCAGGATTCTCTCGGGCCAGACGGTGACGGCCTTCTGGCACAGCGTGCGCCACGCCCGCCCGCTGGCCATCGGCCTGAACTGCGCTTTGGGCGCCACCTTGATGCGCCCCTACATCCAGGAGCTGAACCGGGTGGCGGAAGACACCTTCATCAGCTGCTACCCCAATGCGGGCCTGCCCAACCCGATGAGCGACACGGGGTTCGACGAGACGCCCGAGGTCACCAGCCGGCTGGTGCATGAATTCGCCGCCGAAGGGCTGGTCAACATCGTGGGCGGCTGCTGCGGAACCACGCCGGACCACATCGCGGCCATCGGCCAGGCCGTGGCGCCCGTGCCGGCACGCAAGCTGTTCTACCCCGAGGCCGCCTGATCCCAATGGGGCCGGATCGGCCCCATTCGAAGCCCCTGGCCCCGGCACGGGCCGCGGCCACCACCGGGCGATGCAAGACACGCCGCTTTCCTACCGGGCGGCCGCGTGTTCGCCCTTACGATCCGCCGTCCTCACTCCGATGGGCTACCGTGCGGTCTTTGCGCATCCAACTGCTTCTTTTCTGGGCCTTTCTGCTGGCCGCCTGTGCCCTGGTCGCGGCCATCATCGTGGTGCTCTACCAGACGGGCTCGGGCGCCCAGGTGGCGTCCAGCCGGGCACGCGCCACGCAGGCCTGCGAGGACATCGCCAGGCGCTACGCCAAGTCGGTGCCCACCGTGCCGGCCGACAGCCCCCAGACCGACCTGCTGCGCGTGCTGCTGCACGTGGTGCTGCTGGAAGTGCCGCAGGTGGAAGGCGGCGTGTGGCGCGCCGGCAGCGGCATGCTGGCCTACGCCTACCCCACCTATGAAGGCAGCGGCGTCAAGATCGACGTGCCGGCCGCCGAGCAGCCGCTCATCGTCGAGTTGGCCAAGCAGGCCGGCAGCACCGGCCAGCCCATCGTGAATCTGGTGCGCGGCAGCCGCGAGGTGCTGGTGGTCGCGGCCTGCCCCCTGGCCGCGCACCCCGGCACCGCGGTGTGGACCATGACACGCGCCCACGCCGGCGCCATCGCCGCACAGGACACCCTGCGCACCGGCATCGCGGTGCTGGCGCTGCTGGTGGTGGGATCGGGTGCCTGGCTGGGCTGGATGCTGCTGCGCGGCCTGCGCCAGGTGCGGCGCCTGGAAGGCGCGCTGGCGCAGGCCCAGGGCGACGCCGTGCCGCACCTGGAGCGCACCGGCATCCGCGAGCTGGACCGCATCGTCGACGGCTTCAACGCGTTCGGCACCCGCCTGGAAGACGCCCGGGCACGGCTGAAGGAGGCCCTGGCCCAGCGCCACCGCGACCTGCGCCTGACCGCCCTGGGCCGCATGACGGCCTCGGTCGCGCACGAGATCCGCAACCCCATCGCCGCCATGCGCCTGAAGGCGGACAACGCCCTGGCCGCGCCGCCGGCCCGCCATGCCGACGCGCTGGCGTCCATCGTCACGCAGATCGACCGTTTGGAGGGCCTGGTGCAAAGCCTGCTCTCGCTGGTGCAGCCGCTCAACCTCAGCCCCTGCACCGTGCCGCTCGGCCCCTGGCTGCAGGAACGGCTGGACACCGCCCGCCCGGGTTCGCAAGCCCGCGGCGTGCGGCTGGCGCTGCGCGGCGAGGCGCCCGCCGACGCCGTGTTCGACCCCGTGCACGCGGCGCGCGCCATCGACAACCTGCTGGACAACGCCGTGCGCCATGCGCCGGCCGGCGGCGAGGCCGTGCTGTCGGCGCAGGTGGATGCGGCGCGCACCCTGTGCACGCTGACGGTGGAGGACGACGGCCCCGGCGTGCCCGAAGACCTGCGGGCACAACTGTTCGAGCCCTTCGCCACCGGCCGCGCCGACGGCAACGGCCTGGGGCTGGCCCTGGCGCGCGAAGTGGCGCTGGCCCATGGCGGCGACCTGCACTACGCGCCCCGCGAGGGCGGCGGCGCCCGTTTCATCCTGGAGCTGCCATGGCGCGCCTCTTAGTCGTCGATGACGACGCGGCCTTCCGCGAATCGCTGGTCGAAACCCTGCAGAGCCTGGGCCACGAAGTGCACGGCGCCGGTGGCGGGGCCGAGGCGCTGCGCCGGGTGGAGAGCCACCGCTACAGCGCCATCTTCCTGGACCAGCGCATGCCCGGCATGGACGGGCTGCAAACGCTGGAGGCGCTGGCCGCGCGCATGGCCCGGCTGCCGCCCGTGCTGGTGCTCACCGCCTACGCCAGCGGCTCGGGCACCATCGAGGCCATGCGCCTGGGGGCGTTCGACCACCTGACCAAGCCCGTGAGCCGCGCGGCGGTCGTGGAGGTGCTGGAGCGCGCCCTGCGCTCCGAGGCCGACGCCGGTGCCACGGCCGCTGCGCCCGCACCGCCGCCCGATGCGCAAGAGGACGGCGAACTCATCGGCATCAGCGAAGCCATGCGCGAGGTGCACAAGCGCATCGGCATGGCCGCCGCGAGCGACGCCCCAGTGCTGATCGAGGGCGAGACCGGCACCGGCAAGGAGCTGGTGGCGCGGGCCCTGCACCGGCATTCCACGCGCGCGGCGGGTCCGTTCGTGGCGGTGAACTGCGCGGCGATTCCGAAGGAACTGCTGGAAAGCGAGCTGTTCGGCCATGTGAAGGGCGCCTTCACCGGCGCGGCCACCGAGCGGCCCGGGTGCTTTCGCGCAGCCGATGGCGGGGTGCTGCTGCTCGACGAGATCGGTGACATGGCGCCGGAGGTGCAGGCCAAGCTGCTGCGCGCGCTGCAGGAGGGCGAAGTCACGCCGTTGGGCAGCCACCGGCCCGTGAAGGTGAACGTGCGCGTGCTGGCCGCCACGCACCGCGACCTCGCGGCGGCCGTGCACGAAGGGCGGTTTCGCGAAGACCTGCGCTACCGGCTGGATGTGCTGCACATCGTGCTGCCGCCGCTGCGCGAGCGCCTGGCCGACATCGTGCCGCTGGCCGAGCATTTCCTGCGCGGCGCCGCGGCGCCACAACCCGCCAAACGGCTGTCGGCTGGCGCGGCGCGTGCGCTGCTGGACCACGCCTGGCCGGGCAACGTGCGCGAACTGCGCAATGCCATGGAGCGCTGCCATGCCCTGCAGCGCGGCCCGGTGGTGGGGGCCGCCGACCTGGGGCTGCAGCCATCGCCAACCCCGCCCGATGACCCCGGCCACAGCCACCGCGCCGGGGCGGGCGACGCCTTGCCCGCCGCCTGGCTGGAGGGATCGCTGCCCCAGGCCATCGAGCAGTTGGAGCGGCGGATGCTGGCACACGCGCTCGCGCAGGCCCAGGGCAACCGCTCGCTCGCGGCCCGGCGGTTGGGCATTCACCGCCAGTTGCTCTACAGCAAGCTCACGCAATACGGCATCGAATGACCGCCGGCCTGTCGCAAAAGCAGACAACCTGTCGCCGTTCCACCCACTGCGCGTGGTCACCATCGCACGCAAGTGATTGATTCATAAGGAATTCAGCCTTGGCACGCGTCTTGAGTGAGAAAGCGCACCACCACTCGAAAGGATGACTTTCATGACGCTCCACCCCTTGCTCCGCACCAGCCTGATGGCCGCCGCCCTCGCCGCCGCCAGCGCCCACGCACAGCTGCCCCCACCCCCGCCCGGCGGGCCGGGCCCCCTGGCCCAGGCCCCTGCCGCCGAGCAGTCCGCGACCGCGAGCGGCCGGCTGCAGCGCTGGCTGCCCAACCCGAACGGCGAAGCGGACGGCCTGCTGCTGCAGGACGGCACGCAGATCGCCTTCCCGCCCCACCTGTCGGAGTCCCTCACCGCGTGGCTGCGCCCCGGCGACCCGTTGGAAGTGACCGGCTGGCACCGTCCCGATGCCCCCGTGCTGCGCGCCGAGACCTTCCAGTCGCAGGGCCGCACGGTGCAGGACACGCCGCCCACCCCCGGCCAGCGCCCCCCGCCCCCCCCGCGCGAAGCCCTGACAGCCCTGCAGGCCAATGGCCGCGTGGCCCAGGTGCTGTTCAACAGCCGCGGCGATGCGCATGGCCTGCTGCTGGAAGACGGCGTCGTCGTGCGCTTTCCGCCCCACATGGGCACGTCGGTCGCGGCGCTGCTCAAGCCCGGCGCCACCGTTGCGGTGCGCGGCTGGGGCACCCGCAACGCGCTGGGCACCGGCATGGAAGCGGCGCAGATGGGCGCCACGCCGGACACCCTGCAGGACATGCTGGGCGGCCCGATCGGCGCCCCAGCGCTGCGCCCGTAAAGCCGCCGCCCGGCCCGCTTCATACACCCGTTTCTTCTTTCCTCACCCATTCGGAGACACCATGAGCAAACCCCAGGAAATGATCGACGTCTGGTCCCTCGAAGGCCAGTTCCAGCATGCCCTTTACAGCCCGCGCGGCGACGTCGAGGGCGTGATGATCGACGTGGACGGCGTGCCTGCGCAGTTCGTGTTCGGCAAGCACGACGACCGTGCGGCCCAGTCCTTCGAGGCCCTGCGCGCCGGCCAGACGGTGGTCGTCGATGGCACCGTGGCGCCACCGCCTCCCCATGGCGAGGCCGCGCACGAGGTCTATGCGTTCGAGCGGCTGGTGTCCATCGACGGCCAGGCGTTCGCGCCGGACGACGCACCGCGCGAGGTGAAAGGCCATGTGGCGCGCCTGCACCACGCCCGGCACGGCGAGCCCAACGGCGTGGTGCTGGACACGGGTGATTTCATCCACACGCGACCCGACGGCTTTGCCCGGCTGCACCTGAAGCCGGGCGATGCGGTGACGGCCGAGGGCCCCGCACGGCCCTTGCGCGGCAGCACCGGTGCCCACGTGATCGAGGCGCACACCGTCAACGGCCACGCCGTGCCGGGCAAACCCGCCAAGCCGTAACGCCATGACCGCCGCGCACACCGCCCCCGGCGCGCTTTCCGCGCCCACCCCGGCCGTACCGCCGCCCGCCCGCACGGGCGTTGCGGCCGGGGCTTCCCTGACCGCCCTGGCCTGGATGGCGTTCTTCATGGCGGACGTGCGCGACGGGCTCGGTCCGTTCCTCGCCACCTACCTGCAGACCCAGCGCATCGACCAGACGATGATCGGCATCGTGCTGTCTGCCGGGGGGCTGGCCGCCATGGCGGCCACGCCGCTGGCCGGCGCCCTCGCGGACCGTACGCGCGCCAAGCGGGCGCTGGTGGCGGTCTGCGCGCTGGCGGTGCTGGGCGCCAGCGCCGTCGCCTTCCTGACCCGGTCGCCCAGCCTGCTCGTGCTGTCGCAGGTGCTCACCGGCGCTGCCGGCGCCGTGCTGGCGGCCGCACTGGCCGCGCTTACGCTCGGGCTGGCGCGCAGCGCCGGCCTGCGCCACCAGACCGGCCGCAACGAGGCCTACAGCCATGCCGGCAACATCGTGTCCGCGCTGGGGGCCGCGGCCTTTGCGCACTGGATGGGCGCGCCCTGGATGCTCGTCGTCATGACCGCCATGGCCGTGGGTGCGCTGGCGTGCCTGCGGGCGATCCGGCCGGGCGACATCGACCATGTGGCTGCGCGCGGCGCCGAAGCCGACGGTGCCAAGCCTGCTCTCTCCTCCCACCCCGAAGCCGTGGCACCCGAAGGTTTTCGCGCGTTTCTGGGCCACCGCGCGCTGTGGTGCTTCGGGCTGGCCTGTGCGCTCTTTCATCTGGGCAATGCGTCCATGCTGCCGCTGCTCAACCAGCGGCTCGCCGCCACGGTGCCCGACTCCTCCCCGCTGCTGTGGACGGGCGTTGCCATCGTGGTCGCCCAACTCACCATGGTGCCGGTGGCCCTGTGGGTGTCGCGCAGCCGGCGGTGGGACCTGCAGGTGTTCGTCTACATCGCCATCCTGGCGCTCCCCGTGCGGGGCGTCATCGCCTGGGCCATCCCCGATGCCTGGGCCAACATTCCGGTGCAGGTGCTCGATGGTCTGGCGGCCGGCGCGCTGGGCGTGGCCACTCCGCTGATGGTGGAACGGTACGTGCGCGGCAGCGGCCGCTACAACACCGCGCTGGGGCTGGTGATGACGCTGCAAGGCGTGGGCGCAGCACTGAGCCCCGCCGTTGCCAACAGCGTGGTCGGAGCGCAGGGGCATTTCGGCCTCGCGTTCGCCGTGCTGGCGGGATGTGCGGTGCTGGCCTTGCCCGTCTTCTGGCTGGCGCAGCGGGCTGCCGGCCACAGCGGCCCGGCGCCTGCACAACCGCCGGCCTTGCCTGCCTGAGCAGAAAGGCCACGCCACACCTTTTCGGTTGACGCCTGAGGGCCCGCTGCGTTACAACATGTTTCCCGCCGCGTCCTGATTGCTGGTTCCGATTCTCGGGAGCAACCCCATGCGTTGCCTGCCCCGCGGCCTGTCCCAATGAAACTGCAGGGAGCATTCCGCATGGCACGAGGCGAAGGCATCCACGACATCTCCATGGGCGCGCATGACGCCCTGCATGCGATCGGCCGCCGGGCCGACGCCCTCCTGCTGGGCATCGTCGCCCTGGGCTGGGGTATCGCCCTCTGGATCGGCGTGGTACACGGCCGGCCCGGCACCGCCGCGCTCTGGGGCCTGGGGCTGACGGGCCTGGCCGCTCTGGCCTACCTGCTGGCACGCGGCACGCTGCTCAGCCGCCTGGCCATGGTGGTGGCCGGCATGGGCATGGTGGCGCTGCACATCCAGCTCAGCCTGGGCGCCACCGAAATGCACTTCGGCGTCTTCGTGTTCCTGGCCTTCCTGCTGGCCTACCGCGACTGGCGGCCCATCCTCTTCGCGGCGGGGCTGATCGCCGTGCACCACATCGCGTTCGACCGGCTGCAACTGGCGGGGCTGCCGATCTATTGCCTGACCGAGCCCGACTTCGGCCGCATCCTCATCCATGCCAGCTTCGTGGTGGTGCAGACCGCGGTGGAAGTCGCCATCGCCATGCGCACGCGGGCCGATGCCATCGAGTCGGCCGAGCTGCAGCAGCTGTGCCGCCTGCAGCCGAACGGCCAGCTTTCGCTGGACGTGGGCCATGTGGCCGTGCGCAGCGCGGCGGCCCGGGCGCTGCAGGGCGCCTTGGGGCGCCTCAACGGCGTGGTGGCGGACGTGCATCAGGCTGCGGCCGGCCTGGCGTCGGCCTCGGGCGAGATCGCCTCCGGCAACCGCGACCTGAGCCAGCGCACCGAGCGCACCGCCTCACACCTGCAGGAGGCCGCCGCGTCCATGGAGCAGCTGGACGGCGTGGTGCGCCACAGCGTGCAGGAGGCCGTGGCCGCGCGCCGCCTGACGCAGGAGGCCACGCAACTGGCCGAACGATGCGGCGGCGTGGTGACGGAGGTGGTGGCCACCATGGAGGGCATCCATTCCAGCGCCGGCCGCATTGCCGACATCGTGGGCGTGATCGACGGCATCGCCTTCCAGACCAACATATTGGCGCTGAACGCGGCCGTGGAAGCCGCCCGTGCCGGCGAGCAGGGCCGGGGCTTCGCCGTGGTGGCCAGCGAGGTGCGGGCCCTGGCCGGGCGCAGCGCCGAGGCCGCGCGCGAGGTGCGCACGCTGATCGCCGCCTCGGTGGCGCAGGCCGAGCGCGGCAGCACGCTGGCGGCCGACGCGGGCCGCAACATGCAGAACGTGGTCGATTGCGCACGGCGCGCCTCGCAGGTGGTGGGCACCATCAGCACATCGGTCGAAGGCCAGTCCAGCGATCTGGGCCGCGTGAGCACGTCGGTCACCGAACTCGACCACATGACCCAGCAGAACGCCGCGCTGGTCGAACAGTCCTCCGCCGCGGCGGCCAGCCTGCTGGAGCATGCCGGCCGGCTGAAAAGCGTGGTGGAGGGGTTCCAGTTCCAGACGCCGCGCGGCACGCTGGCGGCGCCCGCCTGAGACGGCGGCGCATGCCGCCTCGCGTCAGGCGAGCTTGAGGTACACCGTTCCCTGCTCCACACGGACGGGGTAGCTGCGCAGGCCCTGGGTGAGCGGCGCGCACAGCGCGCTGCCGTCCCGCACGTCGAAGCGGCCCTGATGCAGCGGGCACTCGATTTCGTGCCCCTCCAGGAAACCGTCGCACAGCCGCGCATTGCCGTGCGTGCACAGGTTGTCGGTGGCGAACACCTCGCCATCCACGGTGTAGAGCGCCACGTCGCGTCCCTCGACGGTCACGCCCACCACGTCGTCCTCGGGCAGGTCGGCGCGCGCGGTCGCCTCGGTCCATCCGGTGTCGATTGCTGGCATGGTGTGTCTCCTCTCAGATGGGGTAGATGATGGAATTCGGGATCATTTCGCTGTCGTAGATGCACTCCTTGCGGGCGAAGCGCAGGCCTTCGGGCGTGCGCACCACCACGTCCAGGTAGCGCCCGACGTTGAACACCGTGGAAGGCTCCGAGAGCTTGGTGCGAAAGACGGCGTAGTTCGCCTCGCACGCCCAGCGGCCCTCCCCGGCCCGGCGAACGATCGGCGCGCCGATCACGTGGCGCTGGTAATACGGGTCGTGGAACAGCGTCTCGCGGATGCCGTAGACGCGGTCCTTGAGCATGCCCTGGCTGTCGAACGACAGCGTGGCCAGCGGCAGGCCGCGCTCGTGGTTCTCGCGCGGCTGCAGGCGGTAGAGGCAGTCTTCGGTGAAGAAGCCGGGCCACCGGTCCCACTGCGCTGCGTCGAGCGCGGCGGCGTAGTCGGCATAGAGCTGCTGCAGGGCGAAGTAGTCGGCGAATTCGATCGCGGTGGATTGGGCGTCCATGGTTCAGTCCTCCTTTTCCATCACGCCGCGCCAGTACTCGTACATGCCGCGGATCAGCGTCTCGGTGACCATGTGGTCGGTGTCTCCTACCTCCCGGCCGCCCAGCTCCACCAGCGCACGATGGAAAGGTTTTTGCTCGAAGCCCTGTTGCGAGAACTCGATCACCTCGCCATCGTCGGCCGAGACGAAGCCCGCCGGCCCGAACAGGTTGGCCTGGCGCAGGCGGCGCTCGGTCATCTCGTCGGTGTCGTCCTCGAAGCCGAAATGCGTCCATTCGAAATCGAAGGCATCGTGCCCCACGGGCTGGATGTGGCGCGTGGAGACACTGTTGACCTGCTGCTGCAGGATCACGCTGGGGAACAGCGTGGTCATCACCGCCGTGGGCCCGCCCCACCAGGGCTCGGGCACGATGTCGAGAAAGCGCGGGTCTTCCAGCTGCATGCCGGCCTTGAAGCTGGAGACGTTGGACACGTCGGACTGCTTCTTGGCCTCGCCGCGCGTGGACACCATGGCCGCGTGGCGGTGGCGCGCATCCATCTTCAGCTCCGACTTGTTGTCAGCCCGCCAGAGCCCGAAGGTCACGAACCAGGTGTGCAGCAGGCCGGGGTGGTAGGGGTCCTTGATGTTCTCCTGCATCAGCTTCCAGTTGCCCGGAATGCGCTGGCGGTTGTAGCCCAGGATCTTGAGCTTGCGGCCGTTGAACAGGCGGTCGAAGTAACCCAGGATCACCGGCCCGAGGAAATCCTCCAGCGACTCCACGCCGTGGTCGAACGAGGCGAAGACCACGCCGCCGCGCGTGGCCACCTTGAGCCGTGTCAGGCCGTTTTCCTCCAGCTTGAAATCCGCCGGCATCCCGCCGTGGACCTTGCCGTCCTGCTTGACACCGCGCCGGAAAGGCACGCCCTGCAGCGCGCCGTCGAGCTTGTAGTTCCACTGGTGGTAGGGGCAGACGAACTCCTTGCGGTTGCCATGGCGCTCCCGGCAAAACCGCATGCCGCGGTGCGCGCACACGTTCTCCACCACGTGCAGTTGCAGGTCCTCGCCACGCACCAGGATGACCGAGCGCTCGCCGATGGCCGTGCGCTTGAAGTCGCCCGGGTTCGGCACCTCGGCCTCCAGGCCCACGTAGCACCAGTGGCCGCGGTAGAAGAACCGCTCCAGTTCGCGGCGGTAGATGTCCTCGCTGGTGTAGGCCGCGAAGGGCACGCGGTGCGTGCCGGGGCTTTCCCAGGTCGGATGCAATGGGAAGACGGGATGGGGCGTACTCATGGCGTTGTCTCCTTGGGGCTTGTGATGGGGCGTTGCGAATCAAGAGAAGGAAGGGCGCGCAGGGAGGGGCACTGGCCCCTGCCTCACGGCGTGCTGGCGTAGAAGGCATCCGCGTAGAGGTGCTCGGCGGCGACGCCACGCTGGCGCGCCAGCAGCGACACGGCCTCCACCATGGGCGGCGATCCGCACAGGTAGGCGCGCCAGCCTTCCAGCGTGGGCCAGTCCTGCGCGATCGCGTCGGTGACCAGGCCCGTGCGCTGGCCCGGCGCCGCATCGGCCGCGGCCACCACGGCATGCACCTGCAATTGCGGATGGCGCTGCTGCAGATCTTTCAACCACGGCAGGCCGTAGACATCGCGCGCTGATCGGGCGCCGGCATAGACGTGGATGGGGTTGGGCATGCCCGACTCCAGCGCACCACGCACGATGGAGAGGATGGGCGCCAGCCCCGTGCCACCCGCCACGCAGAGCATGGGACCTTCGTACTTGCGGCGCAGGTAGGCAGAACCCAGCGGCCCGCTCACGCGCACCGCATCGCCCACGGCCAGCAGGTTAGCCACATGGGTGGACACCTGACCGCCCTCGACCAGCCGCACGTGGAATTCGAGTTCGTCATCGTGCGGCAACCCGGCCATCGAATACGGCCGCACCAGGCCCGGGCCGAACTGCAACTGCGCGTACTGCCCCGGCGAGAAGTCCAGCGGCTTGGCCGGCTTGAGGCGCAGGCGGCGGATGTCGTGCGTGAGCGTTTCCACCGCCGTCACCGTGGCCTTGAGCGTGCGGGCGGTGTGCACAACCACCTCGTCGGGCTCGGGGATCTCGATGGTGCAGGACTCGCTCAGCACCGTCTGGCAGGCCATCACGTATTGCCCCTCGCCACCGCCCAGCGGCGGCATGCGCAGCGCCTGGCCCGCATCGATCACCTCGCCCGAGAGCACCTTGCAGCGGCAGGTGCCGCAGCGCCCGGCCATGCAGCTGTAGGAAACGGGAATCTGGTGCTCGCGCAGCACTTCCAGCAGGTTGGCGCCCGGCGCCACGGGCAGCACGCGGCCCAGCGGCTCGATATGCAGTTCCATCGGGTTGTCTCATTCACTGTCGTTGTTATGGCCCCGATCATTCCTGTGATCCGATAATCAGCCAATAGAATGGCGTGAATACACCGCATCACCCTGATGAATAAAGGTGCCCCGTGGAACTGGAAGACATCGATCTGAATTTGCTGGTGGTCTTTCAGCAGCTGCTGGTGACGCGCAAGGTATCGCAGGCCGCGGAAAACCTCGGCCTGACGCAACCCGCGGTGAGCAACGCGCTGGCGCGGCTGCGCCGCCTGCTGGGCGACGAGCTTTTTTTGCGCACGGCCCAGGGCATGCAGCCCACGCCCTATGCCGACCAGTTGGCGGAGTCGGTGTCGTACGCGCTGGCCATGATCCACGGCGCCCTCAACCACAAGCTGGGGTTCGATCCCGCCACCAGCCGGCGCGTGTTCAAGGTAGGCATGACGGACATCGGCGAGATCTATTTCCTGCCCCGCCTGCTGGAGCGGCTGGCCCAGGTGGCACCGGGCGTACGCCTGACCACCGTGCGCAATTCAGCCACCGACCTGAAGGACGCCATGGAAGCCGGCAAAGTGGACCTGGCCGTTGGCCTGCTGCCGCAGCTCAAGGCCGGCTTCTTCCAGCGCCGGCTGTTCCGCCAGCCCTACGTGTGCCTGTTCCGCGAAGGCCACCCGCTGCACAAGCGCCGCAGCATCGCACTGGCGGATTTTTCCAAGGCGGAGCACGTGGTGGTCGTCTCCGAAGGCACGGGCCACGGCAAGGTGGACGAACTGCTGGAGCGCATGGGCGTGGCCCGCGACGTGCGGCTCACCGTGCCGCATTTCGTCGCCATCGGCCACATCCTGCAGGCCACGCAAATGGTCGCCACCGTGCCCGAGAAAATGGCCCAGAGCATGGCCGAGCCTTTCGGTCTGGCCTATGTTCCCCACCCGGCCAAGCTGCCACAGGTGGCGATCAATCTGTTCTGGCATACGAAGTACCACCGGGATCCGGGGAACCAGTGGCTGCGGGGGGTGTTGGTGGAGATGTTTGCGGAAGGGGAGTGAGGGTGTGCATGGCATGTCTGCATGACTTAGCCACCACGTTTCCCGACATATTGCTGCGGCGACGCTTGTCTGCCTGGAGCAGAGCGGCGCGATGTCGCCTACAGGCTGAAAGCCGCCATTCGACAGTGACGGCCGAATCGGCAGCTCCCGCATGAGAGCAGTCGATGAGATCGCCATCACGTCGCTCATCGATTCTCACAACGAGAGGGGGTGTTGACAGGAACTTGGTGGAGATCTGTATCAGGCTGTGGGCTTGCATATCATCCTGCCCAGAGAACTCGGTGACGTTTTGTCGCCGCAGGCTCATCAATAGCGTGAAGTCCACTAACACGTGAGGGAGAAGAAATGGCCCATCTACTCAATGTCAAAGAAGAAATACGCGCAAACGTCGCACGCAACTCATTAGCGGGGGAAGTCTGCAACGCGCTCGATGGCCTTTTCACGATCGAGTTTTTCAAGACGCATGCCGCAAATGGCAAGAATCACGTAGTGCTGCACTGCAAGCCTACTAGGACTATTTCCGATTCCCTTCTATTGGATCGCGAGGTGCTCGGGTTGGCAATCAATGTCAAGGAGCTTCAGGTTCGTACGCTGCACGCCGCACGGGATCTAATTGCGGAGAGCGCAGGGCGTCTCGATCCTGCGTTCATGATCATCGTCCACGCAGACGCCTCGGGAGATGAAAAGCTCCGTAACTGGGGACGCGAGTTGGGATACAAGATCATTCCCATTTTTCGCCCATCCGCCGGAGCAATCCCACCGACGGAATCACTTCGCCGGAACCTCGCTCGTGATCTGTTTGCTTACGACCCGTTTTCGCTAACCGGTCCGGTGCTCTCCGATACGGACTTTTTTGGCCGCCGAAATACAGCTATTGAGACGCTGCGACAGCTTCAGAGCGGTCGAATCATCTCAATCTTTGGAGTTCGGAAACTTGGGAAAACCTCCCTGATAAATCGAATCGTTGCAGCGGCGCGGGAAAGTGGCGATCCCAGGGTCGCCATGATTGACTGCTCTGTTGATGGCTTCAATAAGCTGTCCGCAGGAGATGCACTTAAGGCCATCGCGAAAGTGGCGAAGATGGCCTCCACACGCGGCTACGCACACATCACAGAGGCCCTAAAGCGCAGCGATAAGGAATTGGTTCCGGTTTTCGACGACCTATGGTCTACGAAAGACCCTAAACCGTTGGCATTGATCTTTGACGAGATTGACTACATTACTCCCGCATCGCCCACACGACCCATTTGGCGACAGGAATTCAACCAATTCTGGCGGGAATTTAGGGTTGTCTATCAAGAAGCGCAGCGCATGGGATTTCCTCTTTCAGTACTGGTATCCGGTGTGTCGTCTCAAGCTTTTAGAGTGGAAAGTTTCGACGGCATTGAGAATTCCGTTCTCCACTTCGTACCTGAGGGCTATCTCGCGCCGTTCGCCCGCCACTCTTCAAAACAGATGATTAAGGATCTGTGCAAAAGATGCGGATTGGTCTTGGCGGACCAGGATCAAGATCTTGTGGCCGAGACTTGCGCCGATTTTCCCTATTGGATTCGACTTGCAGGGTCGTACTTGCATCACGCTGTGGATATCCAGGGGCGACCTCGCACACTTGAGACCGAGCTAGTGGCAAGCCTGCTCAAAGACTTTGTAGACGCGGAAGGCGTCGATGTAGCCAAGGTAGCTCTTGAGGATCTGCGACGAAAGACTGCGGAGCCAATCGAATTGTTGAAACGGGCCGCGGCAACTACGCATCTCCCGCTCATTGAAGGAAAACTTCTTCTTAGATATGGCCTTGCTACCCAAACGCCCGCTGGCGTGTCCGTCACAAGTGCCATGATCAAGGCCGGGCTTTCCGCCCTTGGAGATGTCGACCCTCAAGCACAACGGTCACTCGAACTTGAGGATGCGAGCACCACGCTAGCGCTGGCGCCTCAAGAGTGGGCAGAGGAACTCTCTGTTATTAACAGAAGGCGAAACTTAATGGAACGCAAGCTTCGAGAGTTCATCCATTTCTCGCTGAAGTTTGCGGCCAAGGCTGGAGAAAACTGGGTAGATGCGGTTCTCAGAGCTCTTCCCGAGAAGCAGCGAATCGAACTAGCGTCTTTGTCCGGAGACGCGCTGTTAAACAAGTTGTATTGGCGCGAACTTGGTGTGGTCATACTGAAACATTGGCCGCACTTCGAGAAAGTTCTTGGCGACAAGCGCCGGTTTGAATCGGCGATGGACCTTCTCAATGATCGCCCTGATGCCCACGCAAAGGCTGTAGACGCGGCAGACATTGCCTTGCATCGCCGAGAACTTCAATGGCTCGAAGAACGACTGGCGTAGCTGCAAGTCGACGACGCTGCACGCCACACCAGACAGTCTGCAACGGTCGATGGTGTCGGCCGGATTCTGACCGCGGCGGTCCTATGAGACAGACATTGCCAATCACGGTTATCGCTGCAGACCAGCCTGCCCATGTGAAGGGCCGGATCTAGGCTGACTGCTACCGTTTGCAACAGGCCCGCCACTGATAGCTATCCACAAAAAGCCGCCGCGCGCCACTTATTCATTGAAGGGCGGCACGTGCTGCACAGCCGTCCTTAACGACGGCAGCTTCAGGCTGGTTGCGGTCAGTCGCTAAGGCCTTGGCGAACGGTGGCTCCCGCTGCCAAGCAGTCTTTCAAAAGCGATCACCGACGTATCGGAGCCTCCCCCCGATACGCCTTGTCCACCGGCTCACCCGAACCAACACAAGCCCCCCTCAAAACCGATAACTCACCCCCGCCGTCACCACCAACGGATCCAGCCGCACCTTCGCATGTGCGGGCGCTCCGCCCAGTGCCGGCAGCGTGCCGGTCGCAGTGGTCTTGAGCCAGATCTTCTTGGCATCGACAAAGAAGCTCCAGCGTACATCCAGTGGCACCTCGAAGCCGGCCTGCAGCACGGGGCCGATGCCGTTCTTCACGTGCAGGTCCGACACGAAGCCGTCGCGGGATTCCAGCACCAGCGTGTAGTTGATGCCGGCGCCGATGTAGGGCCGCACGGGGCCGCCATCCCACAGCTGGCGGCGCACGGACAGCACGGCGGGGCCGTACTTCACCTTGCCGAGCGTGCCTGCGCCAGCCAGGGCGCCGGTGCCCTTGAGCGCGGTGGTGGGCGGCAGGCCCAGGGCGAGTTCGGCGCTCCAGCCCGGGTGAAAGTCGTAGATGGCGCCGAAGCCGATGCTGTCGTTGGAATCGGCCTTGGCGCTGGCGCCCGGCACGATCTGCCCGCCGGCCCGCACTTCGGCCGAGGTGCTGAAGCCGATGTGCGCGGAGCCGGCGTAGATGCGCCAGGGCGACGACGACGCATCCGGCGATGCCGGGGTCTGTGCCTGTGCGGGCAGTGCCGCGATGAGGCTGCCGACAGCGGCTGCCACGGCCAAAACAGCGGCGGCCTCGCGTGCCCTGGCGCGCGAGCAAGCGGTCCGCGCCGAGAAAGAGCTCGCGGTGATGTGGTGGTGTGCAATGCCTTGCATGGTGTCGTCTCCTGGATTGATTTGTCTGTGTCTTCGCTTCGCTTTTGCCGTGCTGCGGTGTTGGCGCCGCAGCGGCGCCTGCCGATCAGTTCCGGCCGGCCCGCTCGATGCCGCGCGCGAAGCCTTCGGGGTCGGTGAACAGCGCCTCGTGGCTGCCGCCCGCCTCCACGTAGCGGAACAGGCCCAGCCGTTCCGACAGGCGCGGGTGCCAGGGCAGGCTGTGGGGCAGCGCGGTGTCTTCGCGGCAGTTCAGGTACGACTTGCCCAGCGCCAGCGCGGCGGTGGGCTGCGACAGGGCGATGGGGTCGGTCAGGCAGCGCAGCGGCTGCGGGTGCAGCCGGGCATAGGTGCTGCGTGCCAGATCGGCATCGGCGTCGTTGATGAAGCATTCGCGCCAGACCTCGAAGGGCAGTTGCACGCCGCCGCCGCCAGCGGCCGCAAGGCCCTCGAACATGGCGCGGTAGTGCGGGGGTGCCATGTCGCACAGGGCTTCGCCGGGCAGCGGCACGAAGGCGTTCACATAGACCAGCCGCCGGATGCGCTCGGGCACGCGGTCGGCGGCGCCGGACAACAGCATGCCGCCGTAGCTGTGGCCGACAAGCCGCACTTCGCGCAGGTCGTTCGATGCGAGGAACTGCACCAGCCCGTCGATCGCATCCTGCAGGCCCAGCGGGGCCGTGCCGTCGCCGGGGCGGTTGCCCGGCAGCGTGGGGCAGTGCACGGTGTAGCCGCGTGCGCGCAGATGCTCCGCGGTGGCTTGCAGCGTGTCGCCCGTGTGCCAGGCGCCGTGGACCAGGACGTAGGTGTCCGCCATGTCGTTGTCTCCTTGTGATGTGGGAGACCCATGGTGTCGCGCCTGCCGGGCCATGGATGGCCGATGCGTGCCAGCGTGGCGGACGCTGGGTGCCGTGCGGCTCGCCTTTAACCGGCGCCGGCCGTTGGCTCCGCCTCGCCGTGCTCTGGCACTGTCTGCGGCGCCCCTTGCCTGGTTGCCCGGCTGAATCCAGGCCGTGTCAGTGTGGACTGTCGAAGGCTTGCGTTGGCGCGCAGCGCTCCTGCGCGGGGGTTCTGCCGCACCACTGGCGGCAGGCGCGCGCGAAGTGCGACGGGTCCAGGAAGCCCGCGCGCCGGCCGATCTCGGCCACCGTCAGGTGCCGGTGCGAGGGCGCATGCAGCATGCGCTGCGCCACCGCCATGCGCTCGCGCATGAGCAGCAGCGCGAAGGTGCTGCCGCCCGCCGACAGGGCGCGGTGCAGGGTGCGCAGCGACACGCCCACGTCATCGGCCACATTGGCGGCGGTGAGGCCGTGCTCGCCAAAGCGCTGGCGCACGCAATGCTCGATGCGCTGCAGCAGGCCGGGGCGCGGCGCTTCGGGGGCGGCGCCGCAGGCCAGCGACAACAGGCCGCCCAGGTGTTCGGCCTGCAGCGTGCCCAGGCGGGCGGGCTGTTCGGCGCGCAACTGGGTCACATAGGCGCTCAGCACCCGGCCCCATCCGGCGGCGCCGTCCACACGCCGGCCCAGCCAGCGGTCGGCGGCGGGCAGCCAGGTGTCCAGCCAGCCGATGGGGATCTGGATGGAGACGGTGTCTACCGCCTCAGGGAACTCCAGCAGGTAGCGGCGGCGCGAATCGATCAGTGCCAGGTCGCCGGGCAGCAGGCGCGCGGCGCCGGCATCGTCCTGCGCGACGTGGCAGGGCGACGACTCCTTGCAGAGCAGGTAATAGAAGTTGTCGCCCCCGCTGCGGCGGATGCCCTGCAAGGTGCGGCGCACGCGCTGCGCGCTGCCGCTCACGCGGTTGACGCGCAGGCCGCCGCAGGGCATGGAGGCGAGCGTGGCCGAGAAGGCCTGGCGCTGGCCGGGCTCCACCTCCATGTCGAGGAAGCAGTCGCAGACCGCGCCGACCCAGTAGTCCGCCCGCTGAGCGGCAGGAACGGCATCGGTGCTCCACGTGCGGATGGCGCATTCCATGGCCTGCCTGTCGCCGGTCGGCTCCGACTGCATTGCTATGCTTTTGGATGCCATGGTGCGCTCTCCCTGTGCGCTGCGGGCCGTTTTGGCTTGAATGGGCGCTCGGCTCAGGCGTCCCTGCGCACACGCCCGAGCAGCAGCACCGCCGCGGCCGCCAGCACCGCGGGCACGGCGGCCACCAGGATGATGGACGCGGGCGTCCAGGCTGCGGCCAGCAGGGCGCCGCCTGCCAGCGGCCCGACGATGGCGCCGATGCGGCCCACGCCCAGCGCCCAGCCCACGCCGGTCGCGCGGATGTGGGTGGGGTAGATGGCCGCGGCCAGCGCGTTGCAGCCGATCTGCGCGCCCACCACGCCGAAGCCCGACAGCGCCGCGCCGGCCAGCAGCCCCGTGAGGTTCTGCCCGCTGAAGGCGATCAGCGCGATGAAGCCGGCCGAGGCGGCATAGGCCGCGCCCAGCACGGTGTAGGCGCTGAAGCGGTCGATGAGCCGCCCCAGCGCGAGTGCGCCGACCACGCCACCCAGGTTGAGCATGGCGGTGGAGAGAATGGCTTTCTCCAGCGGCAGGCCGGCGCTTTTGAGCAGCGTGGGCAGCCAGTTGACCAGGAAGTACATGACCAGCAGGTTCATGAAGAACGCCAGCCACAGCAGCACCGTGGTGGGCAGGCGGCCATGGCGGAACAGCGCGAACACCGAGAAGCCCGCCTGCACGCCCGCGGCCTCGCCGCGCAGCCCGGCCATCACCGTGGCCGGGTCTTCGCCCGGGTAGGCGCTCTTGACGATGGGCTCGTAGCGCGCGGGCGCGGCGCCGCTGGCGGCCAGGTAGCGCAGCGATTCGGGCAGCAGCGCGGCCAGCACCGGCAGCAGCAGCAGGGGCAGCACGCCGCCCAGCACGAACACCGAATGCCAGTCGAAATGCGCGATGAGCCAGCTGGAGATCAGCCCGCCCAGCGTGGAGCCCAGCGGAAAGCCGCAGAACATCACCGTGACCAGCGTGGCGCGCAGGCGCTGCGGCGCATATTCGCTGGTCAGGGCGATGATGTTGGGCATGGCCGCGCCCAGGCCCACGCCGGTGATGAAGCGGTAGGCCAGCAGCTCGTTCATGTTGGTGGCCCAGGCCGTGAGCAGCGCGAACAGGCCGAAGATGAAGGTGGACAGCAGGATGATCTTCTTGCGGCCCCAGCGGTCGGCGGCCGGGCTGAGCAGGAAGGCGCCGGCCATGAGGCCGAAGAGGCCGGCCGCGAAGATGGGCCCGAACTCCGAGGGCTTGAGCCCCCAGTCTTCCGCGATGCGCGGAGCCACGTAGGCGATGGACTGGGTATCGAAGCCGTCGAGCATGGCGACGATGGCGCACAGCAGCGTCACGCGCAGCTGCAGCGGCCCGAAGGCGGCACGGTCTGCCGCCGGAATGCCGGCGGCCATGGATGGGGTCATTTTGTCTCTCTCCGTCTTGTAGGGATGGGGGTGGCTCATGGGCCGGGGACCACAGGAAAAATCAAGGCTGGTAGTCGGGCTGCTCCTGTGGTCGGGCCGCGATGAAGGCGGGGTGCCGTTCGGCGTGCGCGTACACGGCCATGGCACGCGCATGGGGTTGGAGGTCGCAGCCTGCGCGCAGCGCGTTGGCCACCTGGGGCACCAGGCACACGTCGGCCAGCGTGGGCTGGTCGCCAAAGCACCAGGGACCGCTTTCATCACCGTGCCTGGCCAGCAGCCGCTCCACAGCCTCGAAGCCCTCGGCCGCCCAGTGGGCGTACCACGCGTCCTTCTGCGCCGCGCTCAAGCCCAGCGGCCCTTGCAGGTACTTCAGGATGCGCAGGTTGTTGACCGGGTGCATGTCGCAGGCGATGACATGGGCCAGCTCCAGCACGCGGGCACGCAGCCGGGGCTCCAGCGGGATCAGGCGCGGCTCGGGGTGGCGCTGGTCCAGGTAGTCGAGGATGGCCATGGACTGGCCCAGGGCGAAGTCGCCGTCCACCAGCAGGGGAACGGCCCGCGATGGATTGAGTGCCGCATAGCCTGGCGCGCGGTGCTCGCCGGTGCGGATGTTCACCCCGTGGTAGTCGGCGGGCAGCCCTTTGAGGGCCAGCGCGATGCGCACCCGGTACGACGTGGAGCTGTTGAAGAAGCTGTAGAGCTGCACGGCGGGCTCCATGGCGTCAGACCACGTCCGCCCGCAGCTCGCCCAGGCGCTCCACGCCCACGACCATGCGGTCGCCGCGCACCACCGGGCCCACGCCTTCGGGGGTGCCGGTGTAGATCAGGTCGCCCGGCTCCAGGCGGAACCAGGTGGAGAGGTCAGCGATGGTCTCGGCCACCGACCAGATCAGGTGCGACACATCGCTGCGCTGGCGGTCCGCACCGTTCACGGTGAGCCAGATGCCGGCCTGCTCGAAGTGGCCCACGTCGCTGGCGCGGTGGATGGGCCCGATGGGCGCGGAGGCATCGAAGGCCTTGCCGATCTCCCAGGGCCGGCCCATCTGGCGCATTTCCATCTGCCGGTCGCGGCGGGTCATGTCCAGGCCCACGGCATAGCCCCAGGCGTGCTGCAGCGCGTTCTCGCGGGCGATGTCGCTGCCCGCTTTGCCGATGGCGACCACCAACTCGGCCTCGTAGTGGAAGTTGTCGGTGCGCGAGGGGTACGGCAAGCGCAGCGTCTCGCCATGGGCCACGGGGATCACGGCATCGGCCGGCTTGCAGAAGAAGAAGGGCGGCTCGCGGTCGGGATCGAACCCCATCTCGCGGGCGTGGGCCGCGTAGTTGCGGCCCACGCAGTAGACGCGGCGCACGGCGAAGGCATTGCCGCTGCCTGCAACGGGCACGGCAACGGAGGGAGGAGCGGGAAACACGAAGGCCATGGAGATGTCTTTCAAACGGGGATTGAAGATTCAGGATGCGCAGCGGCTCACAGGCGCTCTTCGCGCAGCAGGCCCAGGGCGGCCTGCACCGGGCGGTCGGAATAGCTGAACAGCACCGCGTCCTGCGTCGCGGCCAGTTGCACGGGCGCCCATGAGGGGGCGACGAAGGTGTCGCGCGGGCCGAACTGGAAGGTGCGTTCGCCGATGCGCGCCGTGCCCTGGCCCTCGACCACGCTGAACACGGTCGCGTCGGTGGTGCGGTAGGTGCGGCCCTGGAAGCCGGCCGGCAGGAACTGCATGAACGTGGCCATGGTGGGCATGGGCCACCCCCCGGTGGCGGGGTTCACGTAGCGCAGCTTGACGCCGTCCCAGGCGTCCAGCTCGCCCTGGCGGAACAGCCGGTCCAGCGCCTCGCGGCTGCGCTCGTAGGGGTAGCTGAAGAGGGGCGAGGTCGAGCCCTCCACCGCGCGGTGGCGCACCGGCACCATGTTGTGGCCGAAGGCAGCGAAGCTGTGCCCCTCGGCCCGGCTCACGGGCTGCACCGCCTCGGGGTAGTTTTCCGCGAAGCCCGCATCCAGGTGGCCGATGAGGGGAATGTCGAGCCCGTCGAGCCAGACCACGGGCTCGCCGCCGTCCACCACCGCCGGGTTGCCGTGGTCGTGCCAGGTCCACGAGGGGGTGATGATGAAATCGCCCGGGTGCATGGTGGTGCGCTCGCCGTTGACGGCCGTGTAGGCACCCTGCCCTTCCACGATGAAGCGCAGCGCCGACTGCGTGTGGCGGTGGCTGGGCGCGACCTCGCCGGGCAGGATCAGTTGCAGCCCCGCGTACAGCGTGGAGGTGATGCTGGCGCGGCCGGGCAGGCCGGGGTTTTCCAGGATGAGCACGCGGCGCACGGCCTCCTCGGCGCTGATGACCTCTCCCGCCTGCATGACGAGCGGGCGCACGTCCTCGTATTTCCAGAAGGCGGGTACGGCCCGCGGGCGGGGTTCGCGCGGCACCAGGCTGTGCAGCGACTCCCAGAGCGGGGCCATGCCATGGCGGGCGATGTGGTCGTAGTAGGCCTGCCGGTCGGCGGATGCGGCGGCAGGCGGCGATGCCAGGGTGGGCGTATCCATGCGTTGTCTCCTGTGTCTGCGGCCAGCCATGCCAAAGCACTCGAATGCGCGCTGCCAGCCGGTCCATGGGGCGGATTATTCGAACCCGTCGATAGTCCGTAAAATCATTTATTGGTCTTATCCATAATCTTTTGGATATACCTTCAACCCACCCACCGACCCCATGGACTGGACCCACCGCCTGCGCCCGCGCCTGCGACAGCTGCAGATGCTTTTGAGCCTGGCGCAGACCGGCAACATGAGCCAGTCAGCGCAGTTGCTCCACACCGCGCAGCCCGCGCTCTCCAAGTGGCTCAAGGAACTGGAGGAGGACCTGGGCATGGTGCTGTTCGAGCGCCATGCGCGCGGGCTCAAGCCCACGCCCCAGGGCGAGGCGCTGATCGCCCATGCCCGGCGCATCGAGGCCCACCTGGACAGCGCCCGCGACGACATGCAGGCCCTGCGCGACGGCGGCAGCGGGCTGGTGGCGGTGGGCACCTCGGGCGCGTCGGCGTCCGACGTGGTGCCCATGGCCGTGCTGCGCTTGCTGGAGTGGCTGCCGCGCGCACAGATCCGGCTGGCCGAAAGCACCATGAACGTGCTCATGCAGCAACTGGCCCATGGCGAGCTGGACGTGGTGGTGGGCCGCTCCGCGCCCGAACTGCACGACACGCACATCCACACCGAGATGCTGTACATGGAGCCCATCCACCTGGTGGCACGCCCGCAGCACCCGCTGCTGCGGCAGGAGCGCGCGCTGGAATGGAGCGATCTCATGGCCTACCGCTGGCTCGTCTGGCCGCGCGGCACGCCGATCCGCAATGCGCTGGAGGGCGCGCTGGCAACCGCCGGGCATGCGCTGCCGCAGGGCAGCGTGGAATCCAACTCCGTCACGCTCAACCTCACGCTGCTGGGCCACAGCGACATGATCGGCATGGCCTCGCACCGCGCGGCGCTGCGGTTTTCCCACATGGGCGCGCTGCGCGTGCTGCCAGTGCGGCTGTCGGGCTTCGGCTCGGTGTCGATGTACTGGCGCGAGAACACCACCGACCGGGTGGCCGTGGCCAGCATGCTGCGCGCCCTGCGCGAGGCTGCTGCACCCGCCTCCTGACCGCACGCCAGGGCGTGCAGGCCCGTGCCAATGGGGGCACCATGGCGGCCTGGGCGCACGGTGCGCCCCCACGCGCAGGAGACAACCCATGGCCCAGGCCACCCACGCAGTTTTCAACCAGTTTTCCGAACGCACCGACTACGACCTGCTCGCCACCGATGCCGCGCTGCAGGACGGGCTGCATCGCACGGGTGCGCAAGGCGCCCTGCCCGCCCTGGGCGCCTACGCACGGCAGCTCGGCACGGCCGCGACAGGGGCCCTGGCCGAACAGGCCAACCGCCACACGCCGCAACTGCACCGCTTCGACAACCGGGGCCGGCGCATCGACCGGGTCGAGTTCCACCCCGCGTGGGACGCGCTCATGGCGCTCTACCGCGCGCAGGGCCTGGTCTCCATGCCCTTCGACAGCGACCGGCCCGGCCGATGGGCAGCCTGGGCCGCGGGCTTTTACCTGCATGGCCAGGTCGAGCAGGGCACCCTGTGCCCCGCCACCATGACGCAGGCCGCGATCCCGCTGCTGCGCAAGGAGCCCGCGCTTTGGGCGCAGCTGGCGGACAAGCTCCACAGCCGCACCCACGACCCGCGCGACCGGCCCGCGCAGGAAAAATCCAGCGTCTGGCTGGGCATGGGCATGACCGAAAAGCAGGGCGGCTCCGACGTGCGCGCCAACACCACCGTGGCCACGCCCGTCGGCGCGGGCGGGCGCGGCGGCGAATACCGGCTGCACGGCCACAAGTGGTTCTTCTCCACCCCGCAGAGCGACGCGCACCTGGTGGTGGCGCGCACCGGCGAGGGCGGCCCCTTCGCCTGCTTCTACGTGCCGCGCTGGCGGCCCGACGGCACGCTCAACGCGGTGCACGTGCAGCGCCTGAAGGACAAGGTGGGCAACCGCAGCAACGCCAGCGGCGAGGTGGAATTCGACGGCGCCTGGGGCCTGCTGATGGGCGAGGAAGGCCGCGGCATCCCCACGATCATCGAGATGGCGACCACCACGCGCATGAACTGCGTGGCCGGCAGCGCCGCCATCCTGCGCCAGGCCACCGTGCAGGCCATCGCCTATGCCCGCCAGCGCCATGCCTTCGGCCGGGCCCTGGCCGAGCAGCCGCTGATGCGCGCCGTGCTGGCCGACCTGGCGCTGGAGAGCGAGGCCGCGCTGGCGCTGCTGATGCGCCTGGCCGAGGCCTTCGAACGCGACGATGACGGCACCGCCAGCGCGGCCGACCGCGCCTGGAAGCGCGTGATGACGCCTGCGGCCAAGTTCTGGGTCTGCAAGCGCGGCGTGGGGCTGGCCGGCGAGGCCATGGAGGTCTTCGGCGGCAACGGCTACGTGCAGGACGGCGTGATGGCGCGCCTCTTTCTCGAATCGCCCGTCAACTCGATCTGGGAAGGCTCGGGCAACGTGATGTGCCTGGACGTGCTGCGCGCCCTGACGCGAGAGCCCCAGACCGCGTCGGCGCTGCTGCAGGACTTCGCCGACGCCGCGGCCGGCGAGCCGCGCATCCTCGACGCGCTCCGGCCGCTCCAAGGCCTGCTCGCCCTCCCGCCCGAACAGCTGGAGCCCCTGGGCCGCCAGCTCGTGCAGCGCCTGGTGCTGGTGGCGCAAGCCTGCCTGCTGCGCCGCCATGCGCCGCAGGCGGTGGCGGATGCGTTCATTGCCACCCGGCTGGAGGACGGCGGCGCAGGCCGCGTCGTGGGCGCCATCGACACCCGAGCGATGGACACCGGGGCGATTCTGGAACGGGCGTTTCCGGCGTGAACCAGCCGGCGGCGCCCCACGCGTTGTCACGCGGCATTCGCGCGTCCGTCTGGCATCGCTCCGGCCATCGTTTTGCTATCAATTAAATAGCATCACAGGCATGCAATCTCCCGGCATGCAGCGGTTTTCGCTGAAAACGGGCTCGGACGCGCCTGCCACAGTGGGCGAGGGCCGCCTGCGGTCGTTTCAACCACCGCCAGAGAGCACGCTCACCCCGGCACGCCGCCCCAGCGCTGCAGCAGCAACGCGTCCTCGGCAGCGCGCTGGCGTTGCATGAACTCGGCGGCGGCCTCGTTGTAGGCCACGCGCTCCTGCACGTGGGCATCGCCATCGCGTGGCAGATCGCGGTCATGGAACGGGTCTTCGTCGAAAGCCGCTTCGAGTGCGGCGAACGGCTCGCGATGCAGGTGCCGCATGCCGACGCGCCAGGTTTCGTTGGACAGCAGGTAGGCCGTGAGCTGCCGGTCGTCGCCTTCGGCGTCCATTACCCCCGCGGCCAGGGCCGACAGGTCGCCGGGCGTCAGCACGCTTTGCGTGGCATAGGTCATTTCGGAAGGCACGCTGCCCGGCAGCACCAGCAGGGCCTTCAGGCTGACCTTGGCGTGCAGCATGGTTTCCAGGGGTTCCCTGCGCAACTGCCGCTCCATCTCCTCGGGAATGCCGGGTGTTTCCAGCGCCTGGTGGATGAAGTGGTGCACGGCCGTCTCCAACGCTCCCAGGCGGAACTGCTGCCGCGCCCAGCCGTCCAAGCCCGCCGCGTCGATGCGGCCCTCTTGCACCGCCTGGGCCATCTGGTGGTTGCGCACCGCGAGCACGATGGCGGAAAAGCCTTCGGCCACGTTGTCGCCGCACGATCCGAGCGCGTTCTCGGCCATGGCCAGCACCCTCGCCCGGAGCGGACCGTCGCGGGCGATGGCCCGAATCACCTGCGCCCCTTCCTGCAGGAGGGTGGCGCCCGGCCCGTGGGCTTTCTGCAGCGCCGGGGTGGACGGCAGCCTTCGCTCCAGCAAATGGGCGAACGCGGGCGCGTTTTCCTCCCCATCGAAGGCCTCCTGGGCTTCCAGCCAGAGCGAGAAGGGCTCCCGCAGTTCGGATCGAAGGTGGGGTGGCGTGGCTTTGTGCAGGGCCCCGGCACCGATCGCCCGGTAACCCCGCTCCGCCAGGGCCACGATGCCCTCCCGGGACAGCCGTGCGGCATGGTCCGGCGTGAGCGTGGCGCCGTTCTCGCAATGGGTCTGCAAGGCACGTTCGGCCGCATCGCGCAGGGGCTGCGCGAGCGATTCGTCACCGATCACCCGCAGGAGCTGGTTGAACGCCGCGCGGTACTCCGGCCCCCGCATGCGGCCCTCCCCGTCGCGGACCGCCACCCCACCATCGAGCGGAGCGCAGGCCCGCAGCAGGGACAGGACCCGCTGGCCGGCCTGGGCCAGGCGGCCGGCATCGTGGCGGATCTCGCGGCGGGCCCGCAGTTGCGCCTTCATTACCGACATCCACAGGTTCATCTCCGGGGAGGGCGCCTGCAGGTCGGGATGCTTTCGCCAGCGCGCTTCCAGGGTTTGCGCGAGAAGCGCGCGCTGCGCGGGGGCCAGAGCCTTGGCGTGCAGATACTGGGCGGCGGCAGGCGCTTGCAGCCAGTCCGCCCAGGCCGGCAAGGGCACGGCTGGCGCCTCGGCCGCCGGGCCCGGGGCGGACGCTGCGGCCGGCGGCACGGGCGTGGCTGGTGCGCCGTGCGCGGCCCCGCCTGCGGCGGGCGCGGGCGGGATTCCCAGCAACTCCCCCAGCGTGCGCCGCACGGGGGGCGCGGGCATCGGCGCGGCGGCGGTGGCCCCCGGTGCCGAAGGGGCCCGCGCCGCCATGGCCCCCAGGGGCATTCCCAGCAGCGATCCGAGCGTGTGCCTCTCCGGCGGGGCGACCGGCGCGGTAGCGTGATCGGCCGGCCTCTGCGGTGGCAGCGCGGCCGGCACGGACAGCGCACGGGAAGGGCCGGACAGGGGCATGGCGCATCGCGGAGTGAAGAACGCCGACATGCTGCCCCAGGCCCGAACCCGAGGCTGCCTGCAGCCCGAAGGGGGTGTGCTGGAGGCGAACCGGCGGGCCGGCGCCGCCGGTGGGTTGACGTTGTCATGGCCGGCGCGCGGTCCGGCACGCGCCACAATGGCGGCCATGCTCACGCTCCAAACCATCCAGGATGCCGCCGCCCGCCTGCGCGGCCATGTGCTCGACACGCCGTGCGTGGAATCCAAGACGCTCTCGCAGATCGTGGGCGCCCAGGTGTTCCTCAAGTTCGAGAACCTGCAGTTCACCGCCTCCTTCAAGGAGCGCGGCGCCTGCAACAAGCTCAGCCAGCTGTCGCCCGAAGAGCAGCAGCGCGGCGTGATCGCGATGAGCGCCGGCAACCACGCCCAGGGCGTGGCCTACCACGCGCAGCGCCTGGGCCTGCGCGCCGTGATCGTGATGCCGCGCTTCACGCCGGGCGTGAAGGTGGAGCGCACGCGCGGCTTCGGCGCCGAGGTGGTGCTGCACGGCGACACGCTGGAGGAAGCCCGCGCCCACGCCTATGCATTGGCCGAAGAGCGCGGCCTGACCTTCGTGCACCCCTACGACGACGAGGCCGTGGCCGCCGGCCAGGGCACGCTGGGCCTGGAGATGCTGCAGGCCGTGCCGGACCTGGACACCCTGGTCATCGCGGTGGGCGGCGGCGGCCTGATCTCCGGCGTGGCGACGGCCGCCAAGGCGATCCGCCCCGGCATCGAGATCGTGGGCGTGCAGACCGCGCGCTTTCCGGCCATGGTCAACGCCATCAAGGGCACGCAGCATCCGCAGGGCACCTCCACCATCGCCGAGGGCATCGCCGTGGGCACGCCGGGCACGCTCACCCGCGAAGTGATCGCGCGGCTGGTGGACGACCTGGTGCTGGTGCAGGAGGGCGACATCGAGCAGGCCGTGCTCATGCTGCTGGAAATCGAAAAGACGCTGGTCGAGGGCGCCGGCGCCGCGGGCCTGGCGGCGCTCGTGCGCTACCCGGAACGCTTTCAGGGCAAGAAGGTGGGCCTGGTGCTGTGCGGGGGCAACATCGACCCGCTGCTGCTGGCCGCCATCATCGAGCGCGGCATGGTGCGCTCCGGGCGGCTGGCCCGCATCAAGGTCAGCGCGCGCGACATTCCGGGCGTGCTGGCCCGCATCACCGCCACCGTGGCCGAAGCCGGCGCCAACATCGAGGAGGTGCATCACCAGCGGGCCTTCACCATGCTGGCCGCCCAGAACGTGGAGATCGAACTCGTGCTGCAGACGCGCGGCAAGGCGCACGTGCAGCAGGTGCTGGAGCAATTGCGCGCAGCCCACATGGAGGCCGACCTGATCTGAGGCCCAGAAAGGCGTCCGCTCCGGGCCGCGGGTTTTTTGTAGGAGAAACGCGTTTTTTTGCCGAAATTCCCCGCCGAATACACGGCGTTGCATGGGATGGCGCACGGTTTTCGGCACACTGCTGGCCCATGCAGCAACCAAAACGACGCCATTTCCTGCGCACCCTCGGCCGAGGCGCCGCCCTGGCCTCGGCCGGGACCCTCGGCCTGAACTGGACCCAGGCCTTCGCCACGCTCAAGCCCCTGGGCAAGCCGCAGCCCTTCGATTTCGCCGCCCTCAAGGGCCAGGCCCGCGCCCTCGCAGCCAAGGCTTACGAGCCGTACCAGGGCACCCTGCCCCCCTCGGTCACGTCGCTCGACTGGGACCAGTACCAGTCCATGCAGTTCCGGCCCGACCACTCCCTTTGGGCCGACGAGAAGCTGCGCTTCCAGGCCAAATTCTTCCACCTGGGCCTGTTCTTCAAGAAGCCCGTGCACATGTACGAACTGGCCAACGGCCAGGCGCAGGAGCTGGCCTATGACCCGGCCATGTTCGACTATGGCAAGAGCGGCCTCAAGGCCGGCGACCTGCCCGCCGACCTGGGCTTTGCGGGCTTTCGCCTGAACTTCCACACCGACCCCGTGCGCGACGTGGCGGCCTTCCTGGGCGCCAGCTACTTCCGCGCCGTGGGCGGCGAGTGGCAGTACGGCCTGTCGGCGCGGGGCCTGGCCATCGACACCGGCATGCAGCGGCCGGAAGAGTTTCCGGACTTCACCGCGTTCTACCTGGAACGGCCGGCCCCGGGCTCCAACACCGTGGTGGTGCTCGCCCTGCTCGACTCCCCCAGCGTGGCCGGTGCCTACCGCTTCGCAATCACCCCGGGCGACACGCAGGTGATGGAGATCGACGCCGCGCTGTACCCGCGCAAGGAAATCGAACGCATCGGCATCGCCCCCTGCACCAGCATGTTCCAGCACGGCGAGAACGACCACCGCATGGCCAACGACTGGCGCCCGGAAATCCACGACTCCGACGGCCTGTCCATGTGGCGCGGCAACGGCGAATGGGTGTGGCGCCCGCTCACCAATCCGCCGAACCTGCAGTTCAACGCCTTTGCCGACCAGAACCCGCGCGGGTTCGGCCTGCTGCAGCGCGACCGCAACTTCGACCACTACCAGGACGATGGCGTGTTCTACGAGCGCCGGCCCTCGCTGTGGGTGGAGCCCAAGGCCGACTGGGGCGCGGGCTCGATCCAGCTGGTGGAGATTCCCACCATCGACGAGACCTTCGACAACATCGTGGCGTTCTGGAACCCCGAGCGCAAGCCGAAGGCGGGCGAAGAGCTGCTGGTGGGCTACCGCCTGTACTGGGGCGCGCACCCACCGGCCCGGCCCGCGCTGGCCAGCTGCGTGGCCACACGCACGGGCCTGGGCGGCGTGGTGGGCCAGCCGCGCAAGTATTTTTCGTGGCGCTTCGCGGTCGACTTCGCGGGCGAGAACCTCGTGGCGCTCGGCCGCGATGCCAAGGTGGAACCCGTGATCACGGTGAGCCGCGGCAAGGTCGAGATCACGTCGGCCCGCCCCCTGGACGCCGTGAACGGCTGGCGCGCGATGTTCGACATCCGGCCCGAGGACGACAGCACCGAACCCATCACCATCCGCCTGTTCCTGCGCGTGGGCAAGGAGCCCATCACCGAAACGTGGCTCTACCAGTGGGTGCCGCCGGCCCCTGCGGACCGCAAGCTGGTGTGACACCCGTCGAAACCCTGTGGCGGCCGCCCGGCGGCTGCCGCTAGAATTTCATCACTTTTTGAGGCAGCCACCAGGAGAACCCATGGCCCACGACACGACCACCACCCCGCACGTTGGCGAACACCACCATGCCCCCGATGGCGTCGAAGCCGTGGTTCCGCTGATGCCCATCGTGCTGCCCGTGGTGGGCGGCGTGCTGATGTTCCTGCTGGCCTTCATCGCCATCTACATGGCCTGAGCGCCGGCCCCTCCCCCTTCGCAGAGCCCCGCGCCGCGGGGCTTTTTTACGCCCACGTCCTTCAAAGGAACACACCATGAGAGCCGGCCACGCCCTGGTCCTTTTTTCCGGTGGACAAGACTCCACCACCTGCCTGGCCTGGGCTCTGACCCACTTCGAGCGGGTGGAAACCATCGGCTTCGACTACGGCCAGCGGCACCACGTGGAGCTTCAGGCACGGCAGGACGTGCTGGCCGCGCTGCGCGCCGAGTTCCCGCGATGGGCCGGCCGCATGGGAGAGGACCACATGGTCGATCTCGCGGTGCTGGGCCAGATCAGCGACACCGCGCTCACGCGCGACACCGCCATCCAGATGACCGAGGCCGGGCTGCCCAACACCTTCGTGCCCGGCCGCAACCTGCTTTTCTTCCAGCTCGCCGCCGCGGTGGGCTACCGGCGCGGGCTGCACACGCTGGTGGGCGGCATGTGCGAGACCGATTTCTCGGGTTACCCCGACTGCCGCGACGACACGCTCAAGGCCTTGCAGGTGGCGGTGTCCCTCGGCATGGGGCAGCGCTTCACCTTCGAGACGCCGCTCATGTGGATCGACAAGGCCGCCACCTGGGAGATGGCGCGCCAGTTGGGCGGCGATGCGCTGGTGGACCTGATCGTCCAGCGCTCCCACACCTGCTACCACGGGGTGCGCGACACGCTGCACGCCTGGGGTTACGGCTGCGGCACCTGCCCGGCATGCGAACTGCGCCGCGCAGGCTACTTTCAGTGGACGGGGCTGCCGCCAGGCCCTTGACGACTGCGGAGATGCGCCACCTTCCGGCCGTCTCCGCACATTCCCTGTGTCCCCACCCGGCGTCGAATGCCTCGCGACGCAAGGGTTTTCACCCAGCGCGCGGGCGTTGTTGGTCCGGAGTCGTTCTGCTAGCATCAATTCACTTACCGGCCGGCATGTAAAAAATAGATCGCTCATGGAATCAGGGCGACGCCGCAGAGAAAGAGGAAGACAAATGCAGGGTTTGATGCAATCCGGAGCACTGCTCATCTCCACGTTGCTGGAGCACGCGGCTCGCCACCACGGCGACGTGGAGATCGTCTCCCACGTCGACGCGCACACCAGCCTGCGCACCAGCTGGGGCGAGGTCGGCCGCCGCGCGTGGCGCCTGGCCAGCGCCCTGCACGCCCGCGGTCTGCCGCAGGGCGCGCGGGTCGGCACGCTGGCCTGGAACACGCACCGGCACCTGGAGCTGTACTACGCGGTCTCGGGCATGGGCGCCATCCTGCACACCGTGAACCCGCGCCTGTTCCCCGAGCAGATCAGCTACATCGTCAACCACGCGGCCGACGAGTACCTGTGCTTCGACCCGGACTTCGCGCCGCTCGTGGCCCAGATCGCGCCGCACCTGCCCTCCGTCAGGGCCTACGTGGCCCTGTGCCGGCGCGACCAGTTGCCGGCGGTGGACCTGCCCGCACCGCTGCTGTGCTACGAAGACCTGGTGGACGCGGGCGACGCCGCTTTCGCCTGGCCCGCGCTGGACGAGAACACCGCCTCGTCGCTGTGCTACACCTCGGGCACCACCGGCCATCCCAAGGGCGTGCTGTACAGCCACCGCTCGACGGTGCTGCATTCGTGGACCGCCTGCGCCACGGACGGCCTGGGGCTGGGCGCGCGCGACAGCGTGCTGCTGGCCGTGCCCATGTTCCACGTGAACGCCTGGGGCATTCCGTATGCGAGCGCCATGAGCGGCGCCAAGCTCGTGCTGCCCGGCCCCAACCTCTCGGGCGAGCGCCTCTTCGCGCTGCTGCGCGACGAACAGTGCACGCTTTCGTTGGGCGTGCCCACGGTGTGGCTGGGCTTCTTCCAGCATGCCGAGGCGTTGCCCGCCGCCGAGCGCGCGGCGCTGCGGCTGCAACGCGTGGTGGTGGGCGGATCGGCCGCGCCGCGCGCCATCATCGAGAAGTTCGACCGGCTCTTCGGTGCGTTCGTGATCCAGGCCTGGGGCATGACGGAGACCAGCCCGCTGGCCACCATCGGCAACCTGCTGCCCCGGCATGCCGACCTGCCCGCCGAAGGGCGCCACGCCGTGCAGGCCCGCCAGGGCCGCGCCATCTTCGGCGTGGAGATCGCGGTGTTCGATGCCGAGGGGCGCCAGCGCGCGCAGGAAGACCGCACCCCCGGCGACCTCAAGGTGCGCGGGCCCTGGGTGGTGTCGGCCTACTACGGCCAGGAGCAGGGCGCGGCCCTGGATGCGGACGGCTGGTTCGCCACGGGCGACGTGGCGCTGATCGACGCCGAGGGCTACGTGCAGATCACCGACCGCTCCAAGGACGTGATCAAGTCCGGCGGCGAATGGATCTCCTCCATCGACCTGGAGAACCTGGCCGTGGGCCACCCCAAGGTCCAGGAGGCCGCGGTGATTGGCGCATACCACAGCAAGTGGCAGGAGCGCCCCCTGCTCATCGTGGTGCCCAAGGCGGGCGAGTCGGTGAGCGGCGCGGAGATCCTCGACTTCATGAAGGACCGCATCGCTCGCTGGTGGATGCCTGACGACGTGGTGTTCATCGACGCGCTGCCCCACACCGCCACCGGCAAGCTGCAAAAGACGCGGCTGCGCGAGCTGTTCCGCGACCACCGCCTGCCCACCGACGCGGCCTGACTCCACGCCCCGCGGCCCCTGCCGGCCGCTGGCATCGCACACCCCGCGGACGGCGGGGCCCTGGATGCATCCGTCCCGACCGAAGACACGCACACACCAAGGAGACACACCCATGCCATTGCCCAGCTCCCGCCTTGCCCTTGCCGCCCTGGCCCTCGCCTGCGGCGTAGCGGCCCATGCCCAGATCAGCGACGATGTGGTGCGCATCGGTGTCATGGCCGACCAGACCGGCCCCTACTCGGGCAACGGCGGCCCCGGCTCCACGCTGGCCGTGCGCATGGCCGCGGAGGACTTCGGCGGCGCCGTGCTCGGCAAGCCCGTCGAGGTGGTCGTGGCCGACGACCAGAACAAGCCCGACGTGGGCTTGAACATCGCCCGCAAGTGGCTCGACACCGAGAAGGTGGACACCATTGTCGGCGGCTCGGCCTCGTCGATCGCGCTGGGCATCTCCAGCCTGCTCAAGGAACGCAAGAAGCCCTACCTGATCGCGGGCACGGTGAGCGCGGAGCTGACCAACAAGTCCTGCTCGCCGATGAACTTCCAGTTCCTCACCGACACCTATGCGCTGCCCAAGGCCGGCGTGCAGAGCCTGATGAAGCAGGGCATCAAGAGCTTCTATTTCATCACCGTGGATTACGCCTTCGGCCAGGCCTATCAGGACGATGCGACGCGCTTCATCCAGGCCGCCGGCGGCAAGGTGGTGGGCTCGGTCAAGCACCCGCTGGGCGCCACCGATTTCTCGTCGTACCTGCTGCAGGCGCAATCCAGCGGCGCGCAGGCCATCGTGATCCTGAACGCAGGGCTCGATCTGTCGAACGCGCTCAAGCAGGCCGCGGAATACAAGATCACGCGCGGCGGCCAGGTGGTGACGGTGTTCGGCATGACGATCAACAGCGTCTCGGCCATGGGACTGGACGTGGCCCAGGGCCTGCAGCTGACGCTGCCGTTCTACTGGGACCGCGACGAGGCCTCGCGCGCCTGGGCCAAGCGCTTCATGGCGCGCAACAAGGGCGTGGTGCCCACCTACATCCACGCGGGCGCCTACAGCGCCGCCTGGCACTACCTGCAGGCCGTGAAGGCCGCGGGCACCGACGACGGCGCCAAGGTCGCGGCCAAGATGCGCGAGCTGCCCATCAACGACTTCTTCTCCAAGGACGTGAAGATCCGCGAGGACGGCCAGGCGCTGCGCACGGTGTACGCCATACAGGTCAAGAAGCCCTCCGAGTCCAAGGGCCCCAACGACTTCTACACGGTGCGCGGCGAGATCCCGCCCGAGCAGACCTGGCGCCCGCTGTCCGAGAGCAGCTGCGACTACATCAAGGCCGCCGCCAAGTAGGCCCGCGCCCGGCCGATACGCAGCCCGAGTCCTTCCATGGCCCTTCGCATCGACATCCTGGCCCCGCAGCGGGACCTGCTGGGCGAATGCCCACTGTGGGACCCACGCACCCAGTCGCTCTACTGGATCGACGGGCGCGCCGGCATCGTGCGGCGCCACACGCCGGCCACCGGGGCCGGCGTGCAGTGGCAACTGCCCCAGCACATCGGCGCCATCGCGCTGTGCGACAGCGGCCGGCTGCTGCTGGCGCTGGAGGACGACTTCCAGTACCTGGACCCGGACACGGGCACCCTCTCGCCCCTGGGCGTGCGGGTGGCGCACGGCGCCGACCGGATGCGCCTGAACGACGGCCGCACCGACCGCAACGGGCGCTTCGTGGTCGGATCGATGACGCTGGGCCGCATGGCGCCCGAGGGCGCGCTCTACCAGCTCGGCACGCACGCCGTGCGCACGCTGGACACGGGCATCCACGTGGCCAACGGCACCTGCTTCAGCCCCGACGGGCGCTGGCTGTACTTTGCCGACAGCCCCACCCACCAGGTGCGCCGCTACGCCTACGACCCCGCCACGGGCGACATCGGCCCGGCCGAAGTGCTGGTGGACACGCGCGCGCTGGGCTCCGTGCCCGACGGCGCCACCGTGGACGCCGAGGGCTGCCTGTGGGTGGCGCTAGTGCAGAACGGCCAGCTCGCACGCTTCACGCCCGACGGGCGGCTGGAGCGCCGCATCCAGCTGCCCGTGACCTTCGTGACCTGCCCCTGCTTCGGTGGCCCCGGGCTGGACGTGATCTACCTCACCTCCATCCGCGACAGCGGCAACCTGCTGCGCAGCGATCACCCGGACGCGGGCGCCGTGTTCGCCATCCAAGGCACGGGCGTGCGCGGGCTGGAGGAAGCCCGCTTCGCCGACCTCCCCTTTCACCATTCGACAAGGATCCCCCAATGACCACCCGACGTTTCGAAGGCAAGGTTGCCCTCATCACCGGCGGTGCGCGCGGCATCGGCCGTGCCATCGCCGATGCCATGGCGGCCGAAGGCGCCGCCGTCGGCATCCTGGACCGCGCCGAGGACATGGCGCACGAAGCCGCCGAGCAGTTGCAGGCGCAGGGGCTTCAGGCCATGGCCTTCGGCGGCGACGTGGCGCGCCGCGCGAGCTTCAGCGACGCCGTGGGTGCGCTCAAGGAGCGCTTCGGCCGCCTGGACGTGCTCGTGAACAACGCCATCTGGGTGCGCTACGGCCCCATCGACGCCATCACGCCCGAGATGCTCGATCGCATGGTGGGCACGGGCTTCAACTCGGTGGTCTGGGGCATCCAGGTGGGTGCCGAGGCCATGGAGGCCGGCGGCAGCATCGTCAACATCGCCTCGTCGGCCGCCTTTCTGGGCCTGCCCGAGGGCATGCTGTACTGCGGCGTGAAGGCCGGCGTGCTGGGGCTGACCCGCTCGGCCGCCGTGGACCTGGGACCGCGCGGCATCCGCGTCAACGCCATCTGCCCGGGCTCGGTGCTCACCGAGGGCGTGAAGATCAACGTCGATGCCGAAAAGGCCAAGCTGCGCATCGCCAAGACGCCGATGAAGCGCCTGGGCGAGGTGGAAGACATCGCCAAGGCCGCATGCTTCCTGGCCTCGGACGACGCCAGCTTCGTGACCGGCGAGTCGCTGCTCGTGGACGGCGGCGTCACCCATGCCTTCCTCTGAGCCGCCCAACGGCCGCCCCGCCATGGACGCCCCCTTCATCCTCGAAGCCCGCCAGCTCAGCCGGCAGTTCCGTGGCTTCTACGCCGTCAAGGACGTGGACCTGCGGGTGCGCCGGCACTCGGTCCACGCCCTCATCGGGCCCAACGGCGCAGGCAAGACGACCTGCTTCAACCTGCTCACCACCTTCCTGCGGCCCTCCTCGGGCACGGTGGTCTTCAACGGCCGCGACATCTCGCGCAGCGACCCCGCCTCCGTGGCCATGGCGGGCCTGGTGCGATCGTTCCAGATCTCGGCCGTCTTTGGACAGATGACGGTGCTGGAGAACGTGCGCGTGGCGCTGCAGAAGCGCCACGGCGGCACCTTCGCCTTCTGGCGCAATGTGAAGGTCCTGCGCACGCTGGACGCGCGGGCGCTGGAGCTGCTGGAACGCGTGGGCCTCACGCGCTGGCGCGACACGCCCGCCGGCGAACTGCCCTACGGGCGCAAGCGCGCGCTGGAGCTGGCCACCACCATCGCCATGGAGCCCGAGATGATCCTGCTGGACGAGCCCATGGCGGGCCTGGGCCACGAGGACATCGGCCCGGTGGTGGCGCTGATCCGCGAAGCCGCGCGCGGGCGCACGGTGCTCATGGTCGAGCACAACATGAAGGTCATCGCCGAGCTGTGCGACCGCGTGACCGTGCTGCAGGCCGGCCAGGTGCTGGCCGAGGGCAGCTATGACGAGGTCTCGCGCGACCCGCGCGTCATCGAAGCCTACGTAGGAGGTGCCCATGCCTGAGACCCCCGACACGCAGCCCCTGCTGCAGGTGCGCGGCCTGCGCGGCTGGTACGGCGAAACCCTGGCGCTGCAAGGCATCGACCTGGACGTGAACGAAGGCGAGGTGGTGTGCCTGCTGGGGCGCAACGGCGCCGGCAAGACCACCACGCTGCGCGCCATCATGGGACTGCTGGGCCGGCGCGAGGGCGGAATCACGCTGCGCGGCCAACCCACCGAGGGCCTGCCGCCCGAGGCCATCGCGCGCCTGGGCGCGGCCTACTGCCCCGAGGAGCGCGGCATCTTCGCCAGCCTCTCGACCGAAGAGAACCTGCTGCTGCCGCCGGTGCTGCTGCCCGGCGGCCTGAGCGTGGCCGAGATCTACACGCTGTTCCCCAACCTGCAGCAGCGCAGGCACAGCCCGGGCACGCGGCTGTCGGGCGGAGAGCAGCAGATGCTGGCCATCGCACGCATCCTGCGAACGGGCGCCAAGCTGCTGCTGCTGGACGAACCCACCGAGGGCCTGGCGCCGGTGATCGTCGAGCGCATCGGCGCCACCATCCGCATGCTGCGCGAGCGCGGCTTCACCGTGCTGCTGGTGGAGCAGAACTTCCGCTTCGCCTGCGCGCTGGCCGACCGCTTCTACGTGATCGAGGAAGGCGAGGTGGCAGGCCACTTCCGCCGCGACGAGCTCGACACGCAGCGCGAACACATCGAGTCGCTTCTGGGCCTGTGAGCCCTTCTTCACCCAACGCAGGACGGACAACACGATGGACGGGCTATTCGGAATCCCCTGGGCTGCACTGATCGGCCAGCTTCTGGTCGGGCTCATCAACGGCGCCTTCTATGCCCTGATGAGCCTGGGGCTGTCGATCATCTTCGGGCTGCTGCACGTGGTCAATTTCGCCCACGGCGCGCAGTACATGCTGGGCGCTTTCGTGGCGTGGGGGCTGCTCGAATACCTGGGCATCGGCTACTGGCCGGCGCTCGTCATCGCGCCGCTGGTGGTGGCGGGCTTCGGGGTCGTGTTCGAGCGCCTGATGCTGCGCCGGCTGTATGCGCTGGACCATGTGTACGCGCTGCTGCTGACCTTCGGCGTGGCGCTGCTCATGGAGGGTGCCTTCCGCCTGCAGTTCGGCGTGAGCGGCCAACCCTACCCCAACCCGCTGACGGGCGGCATCGACGTGGGCGTGACCTTCCTGCCGCTGTACCGCGTGTGGGTGATCGCCGCGGCGCTGGCGGTCTGCCTGGGCACCTGGTTCTTCATCGAGAAGACCAAGCTGGGCGCGTACCTGCGCGCGGCCAACGAGAACGCCCCGCTGGTGCGCACCTTTGGCATCAACGTGCCGCGCATGCTCATGCTCACCTACGGGCTGGGCGTGGGCCTGGCGGGCCTGAGCGGCGTGATGGCCGCGCCGATCTACCAGGTGAGCCCGCTGATGGGCTCGAACCTGATCATCGTCGTGTTCGCGGTGGTGGTGATCGGCGGCATGGGCTCCATCCTGGGCTCCATCGTCACCGGCTTCGCGCTGGGCGCCATCGAGGGCCTGACCAAGGTCTTCTATCCCGATGGCGCGGGGGTGGTCATCTTCGTGGTGATGATCCTCGTGCTCGCCGTCCGTCCCCATGGCCTCTTCGGCCGTGCCCATTAGGAGTCGCCATGGACCTGCTGAGTCGACGCACCCACACCGCGCTGCTGCTGGCCGCCCTGGCCTGCCTGGCCGCCGCGCCGTTCGTGGTGTACCCCATGTTCCTCATGAAGCTGATGTGCTTCGCGCTGCTGGCGGCATCGGTCAACCTGCTGGTCGGCTACGTCGGCCTGCTGTCGTTCGGCCACGCCATGTTCTACGGCACGGCCGGCTACATCACCGCGCACGCGGTCAAGGTCTGGGGTTGGGAGGGCCTGAGCGGCATCGCCCTGGGCGCGGCCGCGGCCGCGGTGCTGGGCCTGCTGACGGGGTTGCTGGCCATCCGCCGCCAGGGCATCTACTTCTCGATGATCACGCTGGCCTTCGCGCAGCTGGTGTACTTCATGGCGCTGCGCCTGCCGTTCACGGGTGGCGAGGACGGCATCCAGAACATCCCGCGCCCGACCGTGCTGGGTCTGTTCTCGCTGGAGAACACGCTGGTGCTGTACTACTTCGTCACGGTGCTCATCGGCGGCGCGTTCTGGCTGATCCACCGGCTGGTGCACTCGCCCTTCGGGCAGGTGCTGCGCGCCATCCGCGACAACGAGCCGCGCGCCCAGAGCCTGGGCTACCGCGTCAACCGCTACAAGCTGCTGGCCTTCGTGCTGTCGGCCGCCATCGCGGGCTTCGCGGGCTCGCTCAAGGCCCTGGTGTTCCAGCTCGCCTCGCTGACCGACGTGCACTGGGCCACCTCGGGCGAGGCCCTGCTCATCTGCATCGTGGGCGGCATGCAGACGCTGCTGGGCCCGGTGGTGGGCGCCATGGTCATCGTGACCATGGAGAACTACCTGGCCTCGTTCGCCGAGTGGGTGCTGATCCTGCAGGGCGTGGTGTTCGTCATCGTGGTCATGGTGTTCCGCAAGGGCATCGTCGGCCAGTTCCAGGCCTATCTCGCCAGCCGCCGCCAGCGCGGCGCGGCACCGCTGTAGGAAGACCCCATGCCAGCCCATGCACTTCCCCCCAACTGGCCCGCCACGCCCGGGCTGCTGGCCGGCCGCCTGGCCCTTGTCACGGGTGCGGCCAGCGGCATCGGCCGCGCGGTGGCCGTGGCCTTCGCCCAGGCCGGCGCGCGCGTCATCGTGACCGACCTGCAGGCCGAGCGCTGCGCGGACACGCTGCGCGACGTGCGCGCCGCCGGCACCGAGGGCTGGGCCTGGGCGCTCGACGTGTCCAGCGCCCAGGCCTGCCATGACCTCGCCGTGCAGGTGACGCAGTCGATCGGCGACGTGGACACGCTGGTCAACAACGCGGGGGTGATCATCCGCGAGGGCATCGACAGCCCGCGCGCCGCCGAGAACCTGCGCCGCACGATGGACGTGAACCTCTTCGGCGTGTTCCACACGGTGCACGCCTGGTTGCCCGCGCTGCGGCGCACGCGCGGCTGCATCATCAACGTGGCCTCGGGCGCGGCCTTCATCGCGCAGGGCGGTGCGCTGGGCTACTCGCCCTCGAAGGCGGCGGTGAAGATGTTCACGCAGACCCTGGCGCTCGATCTCGCGCCCGATGGCATCCGCGTCAACGCGCTGGCGCCGGGCGTGATCGACACACCGATGACCGAGGCCACGCGCGCCAACCCCGAGCGGCTCGCGCGCTTCATGCAGCGCATCCCCGCCGGCCGCCTGGGCCAGCCGCACGAGCTGGCGGGGCCGGCGGTGTTCCTGGCCTCGGACATGGCGAGCTTCGTCAACGGCGTGACGCTGCCGGTGGACGGCGGCACGCTGGCCGTCTGAGGCAGGCGTGCACGGGCCGCGCGGGCACCCGGAAATCATGGATGTGATGTTGCAGGCCCCACCCGCGCATTTGCTTGATGCGCGCACGGCGCGAACGCATCATTTCCCGCAGGACAGGCCGCACGCGCCAGCGCAGCGCCGGTGGCGACCTGACCCCATCTGAAACCATCCGCGGCACGGACCATGCCGCGCCCCAGAGGAGACAACATGACAACGCAAACCCTGCACGGGAACGCCAACGCTCCCACCCCGCCCCAGCGCATCGAGGTGGCCATCGTCGGCGCGGGCTTCGGCGGCATGTACGCCGTGTACAAGTTCCGGGAAATGGGCCTGAAGATCCAGGGCTTCGAGGCTGGCAGCGACGTGGGCGGCGTGTGGTACTGGAACCGCTACCCCGGCGCTCGCGTGGACCTGCCCAGCATCGACTACAGCTTCTCCTTCTCGCCCGAGATCGAGCAGGAGTGGACCTGGTCGGAGCAGTTCGCTGCCCAGCCCGAGTTGCTGCGCTACATCAACTTCGTGGCCGACCGGCTCGACCTGCGCCGGCACATCCAGTTCAACACGCGCGTGACCAGCGCCGTGTGGAACGAAGAACGCCAGCTGTGGACGGTGAAGACCGACCGCGGGGCCGTCTACGAAGCCACCTACTGCATCATGGCCACCGGCCCGCTGTCCATCCCCAAGGACCCCGAGATCCCCGGCCTGGAGCGCTTCAAGGGCCGCCTGCTGCGCGCGGCCAGGTGGCCGCACGAACCCGTGCGCTTCGAAGGCCTGCGCGTGGGCGTGATCGGCACCGGATCCACCGGCATCCAGATCGTGCAGGAGGTCGGCAAGGAGGCGGGCGAGCTGTTCGTCTTCCAGCGCACGCCCAGCTTCACCATGCCCATGCGCAACGAAGACCTCACGCCCGAGTACATGGCCGAGGTCAGGCGCCACTACGCCGGCATCCGCGAGTCCGCGCGCAACAGCGCCGTGGGCGGCGTGCGCCCGCAATCCACCCGCGCGTTTTTCAGCGTGACGCCCCGCCAGCGCCAGCAACTGCTGGAAGATGCCTGGAAGAGCGGTGGCCTGGCCATGCTCGGCACCTTCTGCGACCTGATGACCAACGCCGAAGCCAACGAGCATGTGGCGCAATTCGTGCGCGGCAAGATCGGCGAGGTCGTGAAGGACCCGGTGACGGCCGAGCGGCTCAAGCCGCGCGGCTACCCCATCTTCGCCCGCCGTCCCTGCCTCGACTCCAGCTACTACGAGACCTACAACCGCCCCAACGTGCACCTGGTGGACCTGCTGAACGATCCGATCGTGGAGATCACCGAGAAGGGCGTTCGCACGCAGTCCGGAGAGGTCGAGCTGGACATGCTCATCCTGGCCACCGGCTACGACGGCCTGACGGGCGCGCTGCTGGCCTTCGACGTGGTCGGGCGCGACGGCCGCACCGTCAACGGCAAGTGGCAGGACGGCGCGCGCTCCTACCTGGGCCTGATGATGGAGGGCTTCCCCAACCTCTTCATGACCACCGGCCCCAACGGCCCCGCCGCGCTGGCCAACATCATCCGCATCAGCGAGAACGACGTGGACTGGATCGCCGCCGCCATGCAGCACATGCAGCGCCAGGGCCTGGCCACCATCGAGCCCACAGCCCAGGCCGAGCAGGGCTGGATGGACCTGGTCTACACGCTGTCGCAGCGCTCGCTGCTGCTCAAGGCCAAGACCTGGTACGTGGGCGCCAACGTGAAGGACAAGCCGCAGGGCCTCACGCTGTTCACCGGAGGCTTCGCCAAGTACCGCGAGCACTGCGCGGCCGCCGCGCAGGACGGCTACCGCAACTTCACCTTCCAGCGCCCAACCCTTGCGCGGCCGGCGCCGTACACGGGCCAGGAAGCCCCGGCCGAAGCAGCGGTGGCGGGCTGACCGCCCGCGCCGCCCTGCCCGATGCGTGCGCTACGCGTGGCCCGGCCCGGGCTGCGGCTGCTCCAGCTGCAGGGCCAGCCGCCGCATGAGCGCGGTGTAGCGCGCCCGGTGGGGCCGCATGCGCTCGATGGTGCCACCCATGCCCAGCACCACGAGGCGGCCCTGCACACGCCAGGGCATCACCACGCCGATGGTGGCGCCACCCAGCAGCGGCAGGTTCTCCAGGTAGAGCGCCTTGCGCAGACGGGCGCCGGCCACCTCGGGGGCGATGGTCTCCAGCGGCACCCGGTCTTCGCGCCCTTGCACGGCAATGTTGGCGCGGTGCACGAGCTTTTCCACCTCTGCATCGGTGCGGTCGGTGAGCAGCAGCCAGCCCACGGCCGAACGGGTCAGCGGGCGCAGGCTGCCCTCGTCAGTGTGAAAGCGGATGGCATGCGTGGACTGGATGACGCGGATGTACTGCACGTAGATGTCGTTGAGCATGGCGATGGACACCGTCTCGCCCGTGGCGCCGTGCAGGTCGTGCATCAGTTCGAAGATGCGGCCCTGCCCGAACAGCGCCTGCGAGATCCAGTCGCCCAGCGAAGTGACCCGCGGCGTGGGGAAGTACAGGCGCTCGGTGCGGTCATAGCGCAGGTAGCCCATGGCGATGAGGTTCTTGAGCAGCACCGTGGTGCTCGACTGGGGGTAGCCCAGCGCCTCGCTGATGCGCTTGAGCGGCAGGGGCGTGCGCACCTGCGCGAAGTATTCCAGCACCTGCAGCACCCGGGTGGCGGACTTCACCGTACTGGCGGGCATGGGAAAGCTCCGGAGACGACGCGGCGGGTGCATGGCATGGCCGGCCCATTGTGCGGCCCCGCGCCACCGCCGGCAGCCCTGCGCGCGACACGGGCCCAGGCCCGCGCGGCATACCGCTTTCCTTCCGGCAAGCCTTCATTCCAACCCTTGAACGCCATGGCACACCTTCCTTTCCCTTCCATCGGCCAGCCCGGCGTCACCACGCCAGCGGAGGCCGCATGAACCGATGCATCATCACCGGCGCCGCGCGGGGCATCGGCCGCGCCATCGCACTGCGTCTGGCGCGGGACGCGGCGCCCCACGGCGGCGCCCGCATCGCGCTGGCGGACCAACATCTGGCCGAGCTGGAACCCCTGGCGGCCGAGATCCGGCAACTGGGCGGCACCGCGCTCGTTCTGGGCGGCGACCTGGCCGACGCGGCCTTTCCGGCCCGCCTGTGCGCGCAGGCCGTGAGCGCCTTCGGGGGCCTGGACGCCGTGGTCAGCAACGCGGGTTTCGCGGCACCGGGCCCCCTGGCCACGTACGACCCCGCCACCTGGGACCGCGCCTTCGCCGTCAACACGCGCGCGCCGCTGCTGCTGGCCCAGGCCGCCTACCCGGCGCTGAAAGCCGCGCGTGGCACCGTGCTGTTCATCACATCGATCTCGGGCAGCCATGCCACGCCGCCGCTGGGCGCCTACAGCGCCAGCAAGGCCGCCGCGCTCATGCTGATGCGCCAGATGGCCGCCGAGTGGGGCCCTGAGGGCATCCGCGTGAACGCGCTCTCGCCCGGGCTGACGCTCACGCCGGGCACGGCTGCGGCCTATGCCGATCCCGAGGCCCGCAAGCTGCGCGAGGCGCGCGTGCCCCTGCGGCGACTGGCCAAAGCCGATGACATGGCAAGCGTGGCCGCCTTCCTGCTGGGCCCCGACGCGGCCTACGTGCATGGCGCCGAATTGCTGGTGGACGGCGGCCTGGCGCACACGCTCATGGGCTCGCTGCCCATGGGCGGCTGGGGCCGGCCCGCCGCCGGCTGAAACGCCTGCGGGCCCGGTGCGCAGGCCCGTCGAGCCTGCGCACCGCGCCTTCCAGAGCTTGGTACCCGGCAGCCGACCCGCGCTGCAACGCGGCCGGTGCCCTTGGACTGCTGCTGCTCCGCGCGCCATCACGTCAGGCCCCGTCCCCACCAGGGTAGGCCTGCCCGCGACCGCGGGTTTCAGAAGGCGTGGCGCACGCCCACGTGCACGGCATCGCTGTTGCCGCCGTCGCCGAGACCGGCCTGCGACGTCGCGCCCGTCAGCGCGTAGCCTGCACCGTTGCGGTTCTTCACCTTGCCGTAATCCGCATACAGCGTGGTGCGCTTGGACAGGGCATACAGATAGGCCACGCCGAACTGCGTGGCATCGCGGTTCAGCGGGCCGCGGTCATCCACCTTGACGACCTGCGCGAGCACCGTGCTGGCCCCGAACGGTACCGCCACGCCCAGGGAGGCGCTGCGGTCGTCCTGCCCGGCGTAGTAGCCCACGGTCGGAATGCCCGCCAACTGCACATTGCCATCGAGTGCGGCATGCACGGCCGGGCTGAGGTCGGCGCCGGGGTTCTTGAACGTCGCGAACGAGCCGAACAGCTTGAAGCCGCCGAAGTTGTAGGCCAGGCTGGAGTTGAGCCAGCGCACCGTGCTCAGGTCCGTGGGATGGCGCAAGGTGGTGTACGCCACCGCGCCGCTGAGCGCCTGGCCAGAATAGAACAACGCGACGGCGGCCTGGTTGGCGGCCTGGGTGCCGCCCGTGGCACTGGTGCGCTCGCCGAAGGAATACGAGAGCTTGCCGATGAATCCGGACAGCGAGGGCGACTGGTACCAGACCGTGTTGTTCGCGCGGCCCGTGGCCGGCTGGATGCCCTGCAGGTTGCCGGCGCCGCCCAACCCGAAGGCATCGCCCACGGCCTGCGCCTCGGAGCTGATCGTGGTCACCGTACGGCCCAGCCGCACCTCGCCGAAGTCGCCCGTGAGGCTGACCAGGGAACCTCGGCCGAAGAACTTGGCGCCTGCGCCCTGGTTCTGCCCCGAGCCACCCGTGTCGGAGTTGATGCCCGCTTCCAGCCAGAAATTGGCACGCAGCCCGCCGCCCAGGTCTTCGGAGCCCCGGAAACCGAACCGTGATCCATTCATGTGCCCGCTGTCCAGCTTGGTGATGCGCCCGCCCGCGCCGGAGGCATAGGCGATGCTGGTGTCGATCAGTCCATAAAGGGTCACGCTGGATGCGGCGGCGGCTATGCCGCCCGCGGGCGTGGTGATCTGGCGCAGCTCTTCTTTCTGCGCCTGTTGCGCCCACGCCGGCGCTTGGCCACAGGCCCAGGCGGCCATGGCGCCCACTAGAGCGTGTTATGAACTTTGCTCCGTGAGAGCGAAGCCAAGGGTAGAGTTTGCAGATGCCCCGCAAGCCCTACCCAACAGACGTCAGCGATGAAGAATGGAGCTTCGCTGCGCCTTACCTGACCC